>JAIPIQ010000027.1 GCA_021734645.1 Fidelibacterota bacterium
CCCAGTTGCTCATCTTCGGGGCGCGGGTGGTGGCGGTCGAGGGCTCCTACGATCAGGCCTACGCGCTCTGCGCCCAGATCTGCGCCCAGCGTGGTTGGTATAACCGCAATACCGGCTTCAATCCCTTCACGCGGGAAGGGAAGAAAACCGTCAGTCTGGAAATCTGGGAACAGCTCGGCGGCGCCCCGCCGGACTGGGTGGTCGTGCCCGTGGGCGACGGCAACATCCTCAGCGGGGTGTGGAAGGGTTTTCGTGAATTGCGCACCGCGGGGCTGACGGACCGCGCGCCCCGGCTCCTGGCCGTGCAAGCAACCGGCAGCGCCGCGATCGCTCACGCCTTCGAGGCGCTGCGCGCCCAATCCCCGCCGCCCGATTGGTCCCGGGTGACCATCGCGCCGGTGGCGGCTTCGAGCGTGGCGGATTCCATCTGCGTGGACCACCCCCCCGACGGCTTGGCGGCCCTGCGCGCCCTGGTAGAATCGGAGGGCGCGGCCGTCTGTGTCAGCGATGTGGACATCCTTGCGGCCGTGGCGGAACTCGCGCGGCAGGGCGGCGTTTTCGCCGAGCCGGCGGGGGCGGCGGCCTGGGGGGGCCTGGGCCAGGCGGGGCGGGGCGGGCTTTTCCAACCCGGGGAACGGGTCGTCTGTCTGCTGACCGGCAATGGACTGAAGGATGTACCCGCCGCCCGGCGCGTGGCCGGCGAACCGGTCCGCGTTGCGCCGGAGCTGGGCGCAGTCCAACGGTGCCTGGATCGCCTGGGGCTGTGAAAAAGGGCTGGCCACGGGACGCGGCACGCGCTAGGATGCACGCGTTGTACCGGACGGTTGTTCGGTTGGCGTGAACATGAGTACATAGCGAAAAGTGAGGGAAGATCATGCAGAAATATGTATGTACGGTGTGTGGGTATATTTATGATCCGGCCAAGGGCGATCCCGATAGCGGCGTGGCGCCGGGGACGGCCTTTGATGCGATTCCGGATGATTGGTGCTGTCCGGATTGCGGCGTGGGCAAGGATTCATTCGAGCCGGTTGATTGAGGGTGAAGGGGGCCGGAGCGCTCCGGCCGTTGCCCGACGCATTGGCGCGCTGGCAGGCGGCACTGGGAGTCCAGTTGGCGCAGTTGGCCGCGGTCTGGCCCCCGGCGATCGTGGCGCGCGTGCAACAGGAACTCGCGCGTAGCGGCGCGGAATGGGCGCCCTTGCGCGCGGCGGCGCCTCTGGATCCGGCCTGGTATCAAAGCGCCCATGGACACTTGCTGGCGGCGAGTTTGCTGCTGGGCTGCCTGCCCCCCCGAGTGCCCTGGACCCCGCAACAGCAAGCAGAAGGCGAGTTGGGGGCGCGACTCGAAGCCGCTTGGCGGCGCAGTGAACGGCGCGAAGCAGGACGTGACGCGGACTGGCATTGGGCGCGGTTGCTGATCGAACAGGCCCGCGAGCCGAGTTTGTTCCCCCCGGGACCCGGCCTGCTGGAGCCGGCCCATTATGCCTGGCGCCATCAGGCGCTGCATGAGGCGGAAACCCTGATGGAGGTTGACGCCTGAACCGCGTTGGTCTATGCCTACCCCGCGAAGCCAAGATCATTAGACGGAGCCTGTCAATGCAATGAGTAATGCGCCCCTGACTGATTTATCGAACGCGGACGCCCGCGAAAAGCGCTTGGAGGCCCTGGGCACTCTGGCAGGCAAGGTGGCGCACGACCTGAATAATCTGCTGGCGCCATTGGTCGTCTATCCCTACATGCTGTTGCAGGACCTTGATCCGGATTCGTCCATGCGGCAACCCCTGCTGGATATGCGGGACGCCGCGCTGCACGCCGCGACCGTGGTCCAGGATTTGTTGACCCTCTCCAGCCTGGAGCCGGCCCGGAGTACGGCCACCCTGATCAACCCCCTGATCACCCATTTCGTCGAAGGCCCCACTTTCCAGGAAATCGAGCGGCGGCACCCGGGTGTGCGCCTCCGGCTCGAAATCGAGAAGACCGCCCCGCTCTCCGTATGCCTGTCCCCCGCGCGGCTTTCGCAGGTGCTGATGAACCTGCTGATCAACGCGTACGAGGCCAGCACCGCGCCCGCTGAAGTGGTCGTCCGTACCGCGCGACAAACCGTCCGCAAGCCCCTGCCGGGCTACCAGACCGTGCCGCCCGGCCTGTATGCCGTCCTCGAAGTCGCCGATCAGGGCAGCGGCATCGCCCCCGAGGATCTTGATCACATTTTCGACCCCTACTTCACCCGCAAGGAACGGCAACTGGGACGCAGCGGCAGCGGGTTGGGACTGGCCGTCGTGCATGGGGTGGTCCGGGACAGCAAGGGCTTCATTCACGTGCGCAGTCAGCCGAACCAGGGCGCCTGCTTTACCCTCTACCTGCCCTGGGCCGAACCGCCGTCCGCCGCGGAAGTGGTTTTGAAACCGCCCCGCGGGGGCAGCGAAACCATTCTGGTGGTGGATGATGATCCCCTGCAACTCGATGTGGTCCGGCACTTGTTGCGATCGCTGGGGTACAAGGTGGTCACCGCCCGCAGCGGCCGGGAAGCCATCGAGCTGATTCAAACGGTTTCCGTTGACCTGCTCCTGCTCGACATGGTGCTCGAAGACGAACAATTCGGCGGCTACGTCACCTACCGGGAAGTGCTCAAGCTGAATCCGCGGCAACCCTGCGTGATCATCAGCGGGTATGCCCGGACGCGCCAGGTGGATGAGCTGATCTCCCTGGGGGCGGCCAGTTTCCTTTCCAAGCCCTTCACGGCCGAAGCGTTGGACCAGGCCATCCGCGCGGCGCTGTGCCCCGCCTGACGGCGCGGACCTGATTGCCCGCTTGGGCTAGCCCGGGATGAAAGGCGTGAGCAGATCCTGCTGGTAGAGGCGGGTGACGCATTTCACGTCGAGGGCATGACCGGCCTTGTAGGAGGTCACTTCACCCACGAGACGTCCGTCTTCAACCAGGGCCAGGGCCGCCAGGAGATCCAGCACGGCGCGGTGCCAGACGGCCTCCAACGATTTTCCGTCGTGCAGGAGGCGCGGCGCATTCATATAGCGCCGGCGGCCCGCCACCAGTACGTTGTGCTCCGTATAGCCCAGATTGCGAATGTCGGCAAAGAGCTTGCCGATGGTGCGGCAATACCATTTCTTGGCGGCCGTGGTGTTCGTGCGGGCCACGGCGCCCGTCATGAAATGCGCCGGTGTCAGCGGGATCCGCAACCGCTGGCGCCCGATGGCGTTGGGAAAGTCTATGGCGCAGTCGAGCCAGAGTCGCGGTTGATCGTCCGCCGGTGGACGCAGGACCAGGAAGGCGCCGTTGGGCGCCACGAGACTGACCGGTTCCCGGACAGTGACGAACCGGGCGGGCTCCTCCCGCTCGCGGAATCCGGCGGCCAGCAGACCCTCGGCCAGATCCAGGCTGCCCCGGTCGAAAAGGGGCGGATCACTGGCGTCCACCTTGAGCAGCAGGTCATCCAATTCGAGCCCCAGGCGGAGCGCAATCAGGTGCTCGACCATGCGCAGATAGTTATGGGGCGAACCACTGCGCAGCACGATGTTGCTGACAATTTCCCCCGTGGTCCAGACGTTACGGATGCTGACCTGGGTCGGCAGGCTGTCGGGTTGGTCCGTGCGTTGAATCCACCAGCCCGGCTGGTCGCTGGGCTCGCACCGGAGCGTCCGCTGGGTCTTGCCGAAGAAAGTGCCGGGGCCGGTCACGGAGACGGGCTGGGCCAGGGTGCGGCGGCGGGGCGCGACAGGCGGGGCGCCCTCGTCCGTCAGCGTCAGGTCGGGGGGGATGGCGGCCCATGCGCGCAGGGCGGTGGCCAGCATCTGGGGGTCGCCATCGAGCAGGCGGCCGGTTGACGGGGAAGACATGCGGTACTCCTTGGGGGGATCAACCCAACCCGTTGATGAGGAAGTAATTGGATTTCTTTTCCGCGCCGAGGGTCGAGGCGGGACCGTGGCCGGGATACAGCAGGGCGCCATCCGGTAATTCTGCGAGGCGCCGCAGCGATTGAGCCAGGGCGCGACTATCGCCGCCGGGCAGGTCGGTGCGGCCAACGGACCCCTTGAACAGCGTATCGCCGGTAAAACAGGTGTGCTCCGCGGGCAGATACAACGCCACGCCGCCGGGCGAATGGCCCGGGGTTTCGAGCGCTTCGATGGTCAGGCCGCTGATCTGGGGCGCCTGGGCGGCTGTCAGCTCCCGCAGGGGGGTCGCGGGCCGACTGGGGACCGCGTAAAATCCAGGAATTTGATTGCCGGGGCCGAAGGCCCAGGCGGCGTCGGCGGGATGCAGCCAGACCTCGGCGGGAAATCGGCGCGCGAGCTCGGCCAGGGCGCAGACATGGTCGGCGTGGCCATGGGTCAGGGCATACGCGGCTACAGTCAGATGATGGGCACTGAGGTAGTCGGCCACGCGCTCAGGTTCGGCGCCGGGATCGAGCACCAGGGTCTGGTTGCCATCGCCGGTGATGAGGTAACAGTTGGCTTCGAAGGGGCCGACACTGAGGATTTCTAGCTGCATGGTCTACTCCGGGGTTGGGACGGACTGATCCTGAATCCGGTCCAGGAATTCAGCTTCGGTAAGCACAGGCACATTCAGTTTGCGGGCTTTGGCCAGTTTTGAACCGGCGTTTTCACCGGCCAGCAGGTAGTCCGTCTTGGCGGATACGCTCGAACTGACTTGGCCGCCGGCCGCGCGAATCCGCTCGGCGAAGTACTCGCGGGGCCCGCCGGCCAGGGTGCCGGTGAGCACGAAGGTCAGCCCGGCCAGGGGCTGGGGACCGCGCGGCCGGTCGGTTTCCTGCTGGCGGGTGGTCACCCCGGCGGCGCGCAAACGGGCGATCAATTCCTGGCGCCGGGGATCAGCGAAGAACGCGCGGATGGCGGTGGCCAGAGTCGGACCGACCTGGGGAATCTGCTCGAGGGTTTCCTGATCGGCGGCCGCCAATTCATCGAGGGAGCCGAAATGCCGGGCCAGGAGTTGGGCGCTGGTGGCGCCCACCTGGGGAATGCCCAGGGCGTGCAGGGTGCGCCAAAACGCCTGGCCCCGGCTGGCGGCAATGCCGGCCACCAGGTTCGCGGCCGAGGTTTCACCAAACCGGTCCAGGGTCGCCAACCGTTCGGCCGTCAACTCATAAATATCCGCCAGCCCCCGGACCCAACCCTGGTCCACCAATTGCTCGATCACACTTTCCCCCAGCCCCTCGATGTCCAGCGCCTGCCGTCCGGCCGCATGCCGCAGCCAGCGCTTGAGCTGCGCCGGGCATTGCAGCGATTCGCAACGCAGGGCCACCTCATCCGCCCGCCGGGCAACCGGACCGCCGCACTCCGGACAGCTTGTCGGCATCTGAAAGACCTGTTCGGCGCCCGTGCGGGCGGCCGTCACCACCTCGACAACCGCCGGAATCACCTCGCCGGCCTTCTCGATGCGAACCCGGTCGCCGATCCGAATATCCTTGCGCTGGATTTCCGCTTCGTTGTGGAGGGTGGCCCGACGGACCGTCGAGCCGGAAAGCAGCACGGGTTCCAACTCGGCCACGGGGGTCAGCACACCCGTGCGCCCCACCTGCACCGTGATGGCATTCAGCCGCGTTTCCGCCCGCTCGGGCTCGAACTTGAAGGCCACCGCCCAGCGGGGACTTTTGGCGGTGGCGCCCAGCAGGGGATACCAGTCCCGTTCGTTCACTTTGATTACCGCGCCATCCGTATCGAAGGGAAATTCGTGCCGGATGGCGTCCAGTTCATCAAGGGCGGCCTCGAGGGCGGAGATGTCGGCGCAGGGCCAGTAGCGCGGGGCAATGGGCAATCCGAAGGCCTTCAGGGCTTCGAGCAGCGCGACCTGGGTCGCGGGCGCGAACCCCTCGGTTTCGCCGAGGGCGTACAGGATAATGGCCAGGGGACGCCGGGCGACCTCGCGGGGATCGAGCTGTTTGAGTGAGCCGGCCGCGGCGTTGCGCGGATTGGCGAAAGGCTCCAACCCGTCGTCCTGGCGCTGGACATTGAGGCGCGCGAAGGCTGCCCGCGGCAAAAAGACTTCCCCGCGCACTTCCAGCAGGGGCGGCGGCGGGCCGGCGAGCCGCAGGGGCAGGTCGCGCAAAGTCCGCAGGTTGGCGGTCAGGTCGTCACCCTGGCGGCCGTCACCGCGCGACGCGGCCTGGGTCATGATGCCCTCCTCGTAGCGCACGGCCACCGCGACGCCATCAATCTTGGGCTCGAGCACGTAGCCGCAGGACCGCGCCCCGAGAGCCTTGCGCACCCGTTGGTCAAAGGCGCGCAGTTCGGCGCGGTCGTAGGTGTTGGCCAGGCTGATCATGGGTACCCGGTGGGTGACGGTCGCAAACGCCTTGAGCGGCGCGCCGCCCACAAGCTGGGTGGGTGAATCGGGCGTCGCCAGCTCCGGCCAGGCCGCCTCGATGGCGCCCAACTCGGCCAACAAGGCATCGTAGGCGCGATCACTGATGGTCGGCTGCGCCTCGATATAATAGCGGCGGTTATGCTCGGCCAGTTCAGCCCGCAACGCCGCGGCCCGCCGCCCGGCGGCGACCCGCGTCAGCCCGGCCGGCCCGGCCGCCGCGCTGGTTGCCTCTTTCCTAAACAGATTCTGCGTGCTCATAGGAAACCCGATCATAGCCATCGGCGAACAAATTGCGAGCCTTGCTTTCTCCTTCCCGACAAAGTTCGATGTTCCGGTCTTCCCATGGAGTACCCGCAACGTTGAGGCGGCTCTCGGCTTGTCAGCCGCACACGGCTGGCCTATAGTACCTGCTGGAGAAAAGACGGCTATATGCGAAACAAACGATCGAGAATCGGGTGGTTGATCATTATGGTGGGCGGCCTGCTGGGAATGGCCCGGGCGGACAACGCTGATCCGGCCGCGCTCGAGGCGGCCGCGCGCCGCACCGCCGAACTGTATCTGGAGCAATTGGTCCACGGCGAACTGATCCCCGCCCTCGAAATGATTGATTACGAACAATTGGCGGCCGCGCTGGCCGCCCAGCATCAGGCCCAGTCCGGCACGCCGGTTGACGAAGCGCTGTTCCGCCAGGCGCTCCATCCGGGACGCCTGCGCCAGGTGCTGCGCGCCGCGCAAACGGAAATCGCCTGGCGGGACATGACCTGGCAGATCGCCGCCGTACAGCCCCTCTCCGGCACCGTGCCCGCCTTTAACGTATCCTACGAACGGCGCCCCGATCCGGATGCGCCCTGGGAAGCAGACCAATTCGCCGTCCTGCGCCGCGGGTCCCGGTGGCGCGTTCTACCCCTGAGCCTGACGCCCACCCCCGCCCAGCCCACAACGACGCCCGCCCCGAACCTCGGTGCGCCCACCGAGCCCCCGGCCGATGTCCGCGCGGCCGCAAACGCCTTCTGGCGCCACTGGCAGACCGGCGCACTGGATGCCGCCTATAATTCCTCCCACAGCCAGTTACGCAACCAGGTCTCCCAGCTGCAGTTTCTGGAAGGCGGCGCCGGCTTGATCCAGCGCCTCGGGGTCCTGAAGGAATGGACGCTTACGGAAGCCCGACCCGCGGGCGATCAGTCCTGGCGCTTGATTTTTACGCTGACGGGCGACCGCACACTCCCGGCAGTCATGCAAGTGCGCCAGGAGGATGAAGGCGCCTGGCGGGTCAGCGCCCTGCTCATTCAAGAGGCGTCCGCGCCGTAATTCCAAATGGGAGAGACAACATGAATGGCAAATGCATCTCAGGGCCCGCAGCAAGCAGTGGGCGGTTGACCCGTCCGGCCGTGCTGGCCCTGCTGCTGGCGGGCAGCCCGCTCACACGGGGCAGCCTAATTGTGCCCTATGGCGATGCGGCTGATGTCGCCGCGCCCAGCGCCACACGCTCCTATGCCGAACAACTGGACGCCCGGGCAATTCAGGTACTGCTCGAAGCCAGTCAAATCGAGGGGCAGGACCAGGTCATCAATGTCCAGGCCCTGTCCGATCGGCTGTTTCAAATGGTCGAAAAGGGACAACCCTCCCAAGCCCTGCGCGCCGCCCGCAAACTGGCCGAACTTTCGCCGGATTCACCGGAGGCCCAGCGGCTGCTGGGCCACCTCAATTATGTGCAGGGGCTGGCCGCCGAAGCCGTCCCCCCGCTCCGGCGCGCACTCGAGCTGAACGATCAGGACATGGCCACCCGGATGCTGCTGGGAGTGGCCCTGGCCGACGCGGGCCAGTTCAACGAAGCCTTGCGGCACCTGGCGACGGCCCAGCGGGCCGCGCCCCGGGACGGTGAATTGCGCCATAATATCGGTGTGGTCCTGCTGCGCGCCGAACGGTTTGAGGATGCCGTCACGCAGCTCCGGCTGGCCTGTCGCCTGCGGCCGGAGAATGCGATCAGTCAGCATGATCTGGGTTTGGCCCTGTTGGGCGCCGACAAAATGGATGAAGCGATTGAGGCCTTCCAGGCCGCTATTGAGAAAGATCCCAAGTATCTGCAGGCCCGCCGCAATCTGGCGGCGGCGTATGTGCAAACCGGGCGGTTGGCCGAAGCGGTGCCCTGGCTCGCGGGTATTATCCTGGATGATGGCCCGACGGAAGTCTGGAGCGAATTGCTGAACGTGCTTTGGCGGCTGGCCGACGGCAGCGGCCCCCTGACCCCACTGGGCGCGGACGACAATTTCGAGGCGACGTATCGCCAGGCCGTGGAGGCCCTGCGGCAGGACCGGCCCATGGAAAGCATGCGCCTGCTGTTACGCGTTTTCGCGACCCGGCCGGAGCTGGCGGGGCCGGCGAACGATTTGGGGGCCTTGCTTGCGGCGCAAAAACATGAGGAGGCCGCACTTTTGTTTTTCGGCCGTGCGGCGGCGCTGGCGCCGGATGAAGGCCCCGCGCAACGCAACGTCGAAACCTTGCGGGGCGACCTCATGCGGCGGGCGCGCTTGCGGGGCGCGGCCGAGCATTGGGAGACCGAACGCGAGAATCCGGCCAAGGCCTATGAGGCCCGGGTGGCCTTGGGAAACATTTATGGCGAACTGGGCGAGCTGCCTGCTGCCCAAACCGCCTGGCGGGAAGCCGCCGAGCTGGCGCCCTCCGCCGCGTTACCCCACTTGATGCTCGGGCGGATCGCGGAGGACCAGGGCCGCCGTTCCGCCGCCGAGCGCCACTATCGCGCCGCCCTGTTCCTTGAGCCCGGCCAGATCGAGGCGCTGACCCGCCTGGCGACCGTCCTGCTACACTACAACCAGCCCGGCCCGCGCCGACAGGGCCTGCGTTTGGCCGAACGCGTTCAGACCTTGACCGGGGGCGAGAATCCGAACGCCCTGCAATTGCTCTCCGCCGCCCAGGCGCTCAATGGCTTGCACGTCGCGGCTCAACAGACGGCCCTCGCAGGCGCCGTGCGCGCGCTGCTCCAGAACAATCAGCGCCTGGCCCAGACCTTATTCAATGACTGGCAGCTATACGGCCGCCTGGCGGCTGGGGCCGCCCCGGCGGGGCCCACCCCCGCATAACGCGTATACCGTACTGTCCGGGCCCGGCTTCAACCGTGCCAGTACACGTCCCAGTCATAGTAATTGGCCAGGGCCTCATGCAGGCCGGCGGCAACTTCCGTGCGGTTGACCGCCACATGGTGCTCGAAACCGTTCTGGCAGATGTGCTGCAACAAGCTCTGCAACTCGGGAATGCGGGCCACGCCATAGCCGCCGAAGCTGGGCGCTTCCGTGGTCAGGAATTCCCCCTCGCCCAGGTAGGCCCTGATCTGACCGTTGACGTCATCGGTTGAAACGCGGGCGTAGGTGAAGGGGCCCGGACGGATGCGGCCCACGCAGGTGCCGAAGGCGTTTTCGCGGCCCACGCTGCCGCCAATGATGTCCTGATAATCCAACCGGGTCTCCTCGAAGAAGCTGCGGGGCAGATTCGAGCAGTGGAAGAGCATGCACAGATCCGGATCGGCGCCGAAATTGTTGTTCCAATCGAGCAGGGCCGAGGGCTGACCCGCAGCCAGCCGCAAACCCAACATGGCCACCGCTCCGCAGATATCCACTTCGCAGGCGCTGGGCTGCAGGCTCTCGCTCAGCATGCTCATGATCGTGCAGGGCACCACGCCGAAGAACTCCTCCATGGCCGTCCAGCACTGCACCGCCGTCGCGTCCAGCTCGAGCGCGCGCGTCCATTGATCCACCACCACGCCGAACTTGGCCATCTTCAACATGGCCCCTTCCGGCGGCTGGCCCTGGCAGGGCGCGTACCCCTCGATGGCCGCCAGCTTGGCCTTGACCTGCTCGTCGCTGTCCGCCAGCCGATTGACCCGGCCAAACACCTCGAAGAGATCAATGGTCTCGACGCTGATCCCGCTGTCCTCGAGCAGCTTCTCGCTGTAGCGGACGGTGTTGAAGGCCGCGGGACGCGCCCCGATGGCGCCGATCCGCGCGCCGCTGAGCCCGCGCACCACCCGGCAGCAGGCCCCGAATTGCCGGAGCTCCGCCCGGAACGCGGGGCTCTCCGGGTCCATGGTGTGCAGCGAGGTCAACGTGAAGGGCACATTGTACTGGCGCAGGTTGTTGCACACCGACATCTTGCCGCAGAAACTGTCGCGCCGGTCCTTGATGGTCATGCGCTCGATGTTGTCTGGAAAGGCGTGAATGAAAACGGGAATGCCCAGAGCCGCCATTTTCAGGGTGTCCGCCACCGCCCGTTCATCGCCGAAATTGGGCAGGGTGACCAGGATGCCGTCGAGATCCTCCGCATGCCGTTGAAAGAGCGCCGCGCAGCGCTTGGCGTCGTCCCAGCTCTCGATGCTGCCGAACTTGGTGTCTTCCGGGGTCAGGGTCACCACGCCAAAGCCCTCGGCCTCGAGGACCTTGAGCATCGTTTCGCGGCCCTCCTGGCACAGATGATCCGGGAAAAACCCGCGATTGCCCACGATCAGTCCCAATGTTGTCTTCTTCTGCGACATGCGCTTTCCTCCAGTTATGACGGGGCGACCCTGGTGCCGCCCCACGAACAACCTGTATACCAACTCCGCACCCGCTAGATCAAGCCTAACTGTTATTCAAGCGGGGGGACGCGTACCCGGTAGGCGCGCTGTGGCGCGGCAAGGGCCTCGGGATCGGTAAAGGATCCGGCGCCGTCGGTCAGGACGCGGGAGGCGAGCGGGGTCCAGTCGAGCAGCGCGAGATCGTCCTGGCACTCGATCCGGGCGACATGATCGGCCGGACCGGTAATCAGCAGGGTGAAGCCGTCGGGGGTCATGCCGGTGGCGGCGGGGAACGAGAGCACGGCGTTCCATTGAACTGTGGGACGGCCATCGAGGGTGCTCCCCCAGCCCGCCGGGCCGAGGCGGTAGTACACAATGGCGCCGGTATCCCGCAGCGCGCCGGACGCGACGTCGGGCGCAGCACCCAGAAAGTACACGCGCTGCGGGGTGACGCCAACCGCAAAGGCGCCCGCGGCGATGTCCGTGAGCCCGCCGGGCAACACGAGACTGATCAGGGACGGATCGGTGAAGGCGCCGGCCCCCAGGCCCACGACCGGCTGGCCGTCCATTTCGGCGGGTACGACCACGTGGGCCGTTGCGCCATGATAGGCGGTGATGATCACGCCTTCGCCCGCCGCAACCGTCTCGTAGAGTGGGTACACATCCAGGATGAAGGTCGGCCCGCGCGCCTGCGGCACATCATCCTGAGCGACGACGAGCGCGGCAAGGGTGTAGCGGCCGGGAGAAATATCGTCCAGCAGCGTGTAGTGTTCGGGCTGGCCCTCGAATTCGGCATTCGTCACCGTTTGCAGGTGCAGCGCGTCAATCCAAACCCCGCCGGACGGAAGGTAAGCGCCCACAACATACTCGAGACGCACGTAGATGGATTGGCCGGCGTAGTCAGACAGCGGGATGGCCTGCTCGGTCCAGTCGGACTCGCCGAGCGCGCTCCAGATCTCGGTAAACGTCGCGCGGTCCGTCGAAACCAGGACGCGGAAGGAATCCTCCGCCAGGAGGCGCTTCCAACGCAACAGCAAACGGGTGTTGGCTTGCGGCGTAATCGGCTCGATCGCGGTCAAGTGGTACGCCCGGTTGCCGTAGCCCCCGGCCTCCTTGTAGAAACAAGACCCCCCGTCCCCGGTTGCCGCGAGCGCCCAGTCCATATAGGTGGACGTCGAGGTGACTTCGAAGAGCGAGAAATCGTCACCGGGATCCCAGAGCGTCCGTTCCTCGCTGAACCGGCGGGCCGCCAGCTCGGCATCCTCGGCGAAAGGCGCCCAGCGATACCAAGTGCCGGCGGACAGACTGAGGTCGTCGAGCCAGACGCCGCCGCTGTCATAGTAGGATCCGCTGGTCAGTTCGAAGCGGAGCAGAATGGGCTGGCCGGCGTAGGCATCCAGCGAAATGGCGTGGGCTTGCCAGGTCAGCGTGACCGCGTTGTTGTACGCGGCCAGGACCGTGAAGGTCTGGCCGCCATCCGTCGAGACGGAGACATTCAGTGTGGCGGAACCCAGACGGTATTGCATCCAGAAGTCGAGGGTGGCGCCGATGGCCGGCACCAGTTGGTCGGTCACGGTCAACACCGCGGACCCATTGGGCCCGGCATACCAGCAATTGCCCGTGCGGCCTTCCGCGCGCGTTTCCCAGGCGCGGCTCACCGTATGCTCGAGGGTTTCGGCGGCGTGCGCCCAGGGGCCGCCTTGCAGCGTCAATGCCTGGATGCGTAACCGCTTGGCCTCCGATTCGCGCCGCTTGGGCAGCAGCCAGCGCAGCTCGATGGGCTGGCCGGCAACCCCCGCCGCCGCCAGCGCCACCGGCATGGGCAGCAAACTGGGGCGAATGCCGGTGCACCCGCTGGACAGGGGATAGCCCGCGACATCGTCGGCGCCCCACCAGCCGTTGTTCACGCCCCCCCAGCCATAGTTGATGTGATACGCCTTGTCAGCGCCGTCCAGTAACAGGCCGTCGGCGACAATGGCGTGTCCGGGAATGCTGACGACGGCGGGGAACCCCGCCTGCAAGTCCGCGTCCAGAGCGGGCAAGAGCGCGCTCTGCGAAGCATGGTAGCTCACCCCCTCGTAGTACAGGTTGTCCGCGAGCCGCTGCCCGAGTTCCTCAATGCTTGAACTGGTGCCGCTGCTCTCGTAGTTCGCTTCCGCCGCCACACCGAGCCGGTACATCAAGTCGCCCACTTCCTCGTCGCCGGGCTGGGTTGCGCTATAGGCGCTATAGGCGGGCTGCATGGCCGACCAGCCAAAGGCCGTCGAGAAGTCGGCCTCGTGGAAGCCGGTGATACTGCCGGCCGCATCGGTGTAGCTGTGCGCGCCCAGCCCGCGGAGCGGCCAGCGGTGGAATTGCATCACCTGCGCATAGGCGGTGGGCGTGCAGCCGGTGGGCGCCCGAAAGCCAAAGTCCACGGTGCCGTCAGGATCGTCGGGACACTCGAGGTTGTAGGGATGACACTGGTCCCAAGAGGTGTCGAGGTAGGGACCGTATTGCACCACGGAAAGCACCCCGGTCTCTGTGGTCCGCGCGGCCGGGGACCAAGCCGGCTCATCATCCGACATGTCCGCCAGCCGCGCCGCGGCCCGCTCCACATGCCGCGCCAGCATCCGGCGGAAAACATTGTCGGGCCGGTCCGTCAGCCGGATGGTCGCCCAAGCACTGTAGCCCACAACCGGGGGGAGCCGGTCATCCCCGCTCAGCAACGCATACCCCCCGGGGGCCAGAACAATCACATACACTCCGTAGGCGGCGGAATCGTCAGGAAAGCGCGTTACCGCGGCCACCGGCCGGTCGGCGACTGCGGCCATCACCGGATGCCCCCGCGCCCAAGCCGAAAAACGCGCCAGCGCCTCGCGCTCACTTACCGGCGCACCCGACGCGACCCCGGTTCCCAAACCCGCAACCAAAGCCAGGATCAGCCCGATTCTGCTATGTGATCCTCTCATAATAATCCACGGTTAACACCCACTGACCGGCGCGTCCCAACTACAGCGACCCACCACCGACCGAGAGTCCATCTCCCCCCCCATCCTCGTCTCGCAAGTAAAGTAAGGCAACGCCCCCCCGCTGTCAAGCCGCCATTCTCATTATTGCACACAAAAGAAATTGAAGGAAAATTGAAGGACACGCATAAAAGGGTAAATTGAAGGACACGCATAAAAGAGAGGGACAGATCGCGCAGAGGAAGCGTCTACAGCCCGTGCAGGGGCCAGGCCCAGAGTTCGCGCGCGGTATGCAACCCGTCGTCGCAATAAGCGCGGGCGAGATAGCCCAGCCACAAATAGGCGGAGGCCAGGATGGCGAGGGCCGTGAGTCCCCAGATCAGGCGGGCGGACCGGCGTGATATGGGCCGGACACTCAGCACCAGGGCGGCGCCGAAAGTCAGCGGGGTCAGGGCCTCGATAAAGGCCCGGTTGCCAAAGCTGCGTCCGAGCCACCAGCACCACCAGAGGCCGTGCGCCAGCCAGAGACCGCCAAAAGCCAGCCAGGCCAGGGCGCAGGGGCGCCGGGTGGTCTTGTGGGTCAATCCCAGGGCGTTCAACAGCAACAACAGTCCGTACCAGGGATGAAAGAAGAGCGCGCCGTGGCGCACCGCAAACAGCGTGCCCCAGAGCCCCTGCGCGCCACCCGTGAATCCCTCCCCCGAATGGGTGCGCCATTGCCAGCCCCCCCACAACCGATGAAAAACCAAGGGCTGCCACAGCACGACCCCGACAAACCCCAGGGCCAGCCACCCCCAGCCGCGAACCGGCCTGGCGCCGCCACGCGCCCAAAGCAAGCCCGCAACCCAGGGCAGCAGGACCACATTCGTATTGCGCAACAGGACCAGCAGGCCGCTCAGGGCGCCGATGGCCAGGTACCGACCGCCGGCCCAGCGGCCGCCGTTCTCCGTGGGCGCGCTGAGCCAAAGCAGCAGGCCGAGCGTGGCCCAGCCCGGCCCATGGGCCATGCCTGGTTCCTTGGTCAAATAATGCGCCAGCGGGGTCGCCCCCAGCATGCCCAGCAGCCCCCACAACGCCCAGCCCGGCGTGACCTTCCAGCGGCCGGCGCCGGCAAAGAAACCGTAGCCGCCCAGCAGGGCCCAGGCGACCAGGCTCAACCCCGCGGCCCACTGGTACGGCGGCGCCTCGCCATCCGCGGGGCCGGCGCCGCCGCGCGCCAGGACATGGGCCAGCCAGACGGCCGGGGCCTGCAGCAGTGCGACCCCGAACGGATACTTGTTGGGCGTCCGGCCGGCCGGCGTACGCTGATGCCATTCCGGCGGCAGGGGATCCGGCGGATAGAGCAATTCGTAATCGTTGGCGAAATCCAGGTCGCCATCCACAATCACGGAGCGCGTCCAGGCGTAATACTGCTTCGCGTCGCTGATCATCCACGCCGCGGACGCGCCGCGCCCGAGGGATAGAGCGCCCATGACCACCGCCAGGACTGCCAGCGCCCCCAGGGCGCCCAGCGCCCAGCGCCGCGCCACAGGCTCACGCATCCGGACGAACCATGGCCGGATAGATCAGGGCCAGAACTTCACGAATCTCGTCAAAATGCGCGTCGGGGCGCGCCGGATCCCGCATGCCGGAGACCGAGATATAGGCCCACCGATGGGCCACGCTGCGCAGCACCCGGTCCAACCCCATATACAGCATCCGTTGCCCGTGGTAGGGCGTCTCCCGGTCCTTGCCCACAAACCAGTAGGCATAGTAACGGGGCAATCGCAAATCCTGCTGATTCGGCCGCCGCAGAACGGTGACCATATCCAGCACCATCACCTCGAGATCCGGCCGCCCCGCCAGGGGCACGGGAATGACCACCTCCCGCTCGAAGGAATTGCCCTGGCCGGAGAGACAGGCTTGGGGCCGGTGAATGCTGGCCCGGTCGCGGCCGCTGAGCACAATCGAAACAAAAACCCGGTCGCCATTGGGATGCAGGTATTCCTTCTTGAGCATATCCGTATCGTCCGGCAGCATGTCCGCCTCGGGGATGGACATACTGTGCAGGGGGGCGCCGCAGGCGGGGCAGACGGCCGGGTCATCGAGTTCACTGACGCGCCAGTCCTTGCCGCAGTCGGGATCGGTGCAGTAGCGGATTTCGTCGCCCACCCACGCGCCGGCCTGGTCCGGCAATTCCATGACAATGCCAGCCTGATGGCTGACGTTGACCTCGACGGTCGTGGCCACCACGCCGAACGCCAGCCCCAGCAGCAGCAGAATGACGAGCTGCGGGACTAGGGCGCGGAGCCCGCTACGGGATGCAGAAGACTTTGTTTCCATTTTGCGAATACCTCACGCCAGTTACTGTTCAGGATGGCGCCGAATGAAACCATGGCGGTAATGCCCACGGCGAAAATAATATAGCCCGAGTAATCGTGATACAAGCCCACCGCCACGTCATTCCCGAAGGCCTGGGCAACCATGGCAATGGTCACAATGCGCATCATGTTGCCCAGGACGGCGATGGGCGCGGCGCACAAGAACAGCAGCCATTTTTTGAGCAGGGTGCGCTGGGTCAGATTGGCGTACACCGCCGTCAGGGCGGTCATGGCCACAATGGAACGCAAGCCGCTGCACGGGTCGGCCACATCAAAACTGAAACCGCCGGCCACGGAGGAATAGATGGCCGAACCCTGGCGCACGGATTCGAGTCCCAGTCCATTCAGCACGCCGGTGGCCAGCCAGGCGGCCATCATGCGCAGCGGCAGGGTGCTGTTTTCCAGAAACTGCCAGGGCAGGCAGAACATGAGATAGGCCACCGGAAAGAGGATCACCTTGGCTACGTGCCACCCGTACAAGTAAAACGGGATGCCCCAGAAGAGCATGATCAAGGCCGTCAGGGACAAGCGCGTCTGCTCGGCCTTGGCGCCCAGCCAGTGCAATGCCAGGGCCAACACAATCACCGCCAAGCCGACGCCGCTGACCCGCTTGGGCGCTTCGGCCAACTCGTGCCGCCGCACCCACAGCAGACCGAACGTCACAAAAGGAATCAAATACCCGTGGGAAAAATCACCGCCGTAATTCCAGCGGTTGATCAACCAGCCGATGGCCGAACGCCCGAAACGCTCGACGTCCACATAACTGCCGTACACATAAAACATGATGTACAGCAGGCCCCAGGTCAGCGCAAAAATGCCCAGACGAGCCAGCACCAACGGGTCCAAAGCCGCCAGTCCCAACCGCTCATTCCAAATGTGCCGATTCCCGTCCGTCGCCATGCGCCACTCCATTCCCTGCTATGGACAACCACAGGGCGTCATTTGTTCATTACAATACCCGCCAACGGCTCTTTCGCAAGCCCCGATGACCAAGCGCGGTCACTGGTCACTGAAACAGCGACGCAGGGCTTCGAGCCGTTCGACAAAGCGCGCGGCGGCCTCATTGAATGCCAGGGGCTGTTCGAGATCCACTCCGGCGGCGCGCAGCAAATCGAGCGGTTCGGCGGCGCCGCCGGCCCGCAGCAGCCCGAGATAGGCATCGCGCCAGGCGGGGTCGTTCTCGAGGCGCGCGGCAAAGATCTGGGCGGCGCAGAAGCTGGTGGCGTATTTGTACACGTAGAAATTGTAGTGAAAATGGGGAATGCGCAGCCATTCGGCGTCGCTGTGGGCGTCGGCGACAAAGCGCGGCCCCTGGTAGTGGCGATTCAATCCGCCGTACAGGCGCGACAGACTGGCGGGGGTCAGGGCGACGCCCTGGGCATCCAGTTCGTGGATCTGGTGTTCGAAGTCGGCGAAGAGGGTTTGCCGGACGACGGTGCCCCGATAGGCGTCGCAGGCCTGATTCAGCAGCAGGGCGGACATGCCGGGCTCGGCGGCGAACCGGCGCAGGAGATACAGCAAGAGCAGTTCCTCGGTGCAGGTCGAGGCAATTTCCGCGAGGAAAATGGGATAGTGGGCCAGGTGTGCGGGCTGGGCTTCATTGGCCAGGGCCGTATGGACGGCATGGCCCAGCTCGTGGGCCAGGGTGAATACGTCATGGAGGCGGCCCTGATAATTAAGGAGCACATAGGGCTTGCTGCCGTAGCATGCGCTGGAGTAGGCCCCGGAGACCTTGCCGCGATTCTCGTAGACGTCAATCCAGCGCTCGCGAAAGGCGCGCTCGAGCCACTCGAGATAGGCGCCGCCCAAGGGCTCGCAGGCGGCGCACAGCCAGGCGCGGGCCTCGGCAAAGGGAATCTCGCGCGGGGCCGCCGCGACCAACGGCACGTAGGCGTCATAGGCATGCAGGCGGTTCAGCCCCAGGCGGTCAGCCCGCAGGTCCAGGTAGCGGTGATAGCTCGGCAGGCTGGCCCGGACACCTGTAATCAGGGCGTCATAAAGGGCATCGGG
>JAIPIQ010000028.1 GCA_021734645.1 Fidelibacterota bacterium
CGGGCTATGACGCTGATCTGGAACAACGCCTGAGCGTGGCGATCGGCCACCACGTCCCCTTGCTCCAGCTCGCCGGCCATCTGCGCACCGTCTATTTCGGCGGCCTCGACCTGCCGCGCTGGAGCCTCGAAAACCCGGCCGCCAATCCCCTCACCCGCATCACCCGCCATCTGCCGGACATGCGCAACGAACCCGGCAGCCGACCCGTGCCGTGGACGCAACGCGGCCTGCACCCCCAGGACTACGACTGGGTTCCCCCGGAGCAGTCCGTCCAGTGGCGCGCCTTCCGGCGACTGGTCGCCCGCCTCCGCTCGCGGGGCAACGACGTCCTGGTCCTGGTCGGCCCCATCAACCGGCACATGATGACCCCACATGCCCGTCAGGGCTACGAAGCCCTCGAAGCCTTTTGCCGGATCTGGCTCACGGAACAAGGCATCCCGCACGTCATCCCGGAACTCCTGCCCTCCGCGCTCTATTGCGATGCCAGCCATCCCCTGGCCGCCGGTTATGCCCGGCTGGCGCAGGATCTCTTGCGCGATCCTGGCTTTCTCGCCTGGATCAGCACGCCCAATCCGCCCAGCGCGCCATCGGCGCTTGACGCCCACCCGCGCCACCAACAGACTGCCCATCCATTAATCAGTGCACAGGACGAATTGACATGCTTGCGCCAAGAGGGCAAGCCGCTCTTGCTTGTCAGGTAAGGAAGTAGCATATGATCGAACAACGGAATGACCCCACCGGTCGGGAGTTTTTCAAACAGTCCCTGACGTTTGACCTCGTGGTCGTCGGCGCGGGGCCGGCCGGGATCTGCGCGGCCATTGCCGCCGCGCGGGAAGGGGCGCGCACGGCACTGATCACGGACCGCCCCGTGCTGGGCGGCAGCGCGAGCAGCGAAGTGCAGGTCCCGCCGAATGGCGCGGATCAGCCGTCCTGGAACCGCTTTGCGCGGGAGACCGGGATCATGGAGGAAATCACCCTGCGGCTGGCGCACAAGGCACACCTCAGCGGCATGTGGCGTTGGCTTTACTATGACGAGAGTTTTTTCGATCTCTGCGCCGCGGAGCCCAATCTCACGTTCTTTCTGAATACGAGCGTGTTCCGGGTCAACGGCACGCCGGGGGCCCATATCGTGTCGGTGGAAGCCCTGCAGTTGCGCGCCGAGAAGTTCATCGAATTCACAGCCGCGCAGTTCATTGATGCATCCGGTGACGGCACGGTCGGTTTCCTGGCCGGCGCCGACTACCGGTTTGGCCGGGAAGCCCGGGCCGAATTCGGGGAACGCCATGCGCCGGAGCAGGCGGACACGGGCACCATGGGCGCCACGCTGCTGTTCACCTCGGTGGACCGCGGGCACCCGGTGCCCTTCACGGCGCCCGCCTGGGCGCTGGATGTCCATGCCCTGCCCACCCTGCTGGAACCGGCCAAGATGGTCCACCGGAATTTCTACCGCTGTCCCGACGGCCACTGGGGCGGGCTGTGGTGGGCCGAGTACGGCGGCGCCGTGGATTCGATTCACGACGATGACGATGTGATGTGGCACACGCGCCGGCTCGTCTACGGCCTCTGGGACTACATCAAGAACAGCGGCAAGTTCGCCCACGTCGAGCGCCAGGAAATTGACTGGGTCGCGCCCCTGCCCGGGAAGCGCGAGTCGCGCCGGCTGCTCGGACCCCTGCTGGTAACAGCCACTGATTTCCACGCCCAGCGCG
This sequence comes from Fidelibacterota bacterium, assembly GCA_021734645.1. GTDB lineage: Bacteria > Verrucomicrobiota > Kiritimatiellia > JAIPIQ01 > JAIPIQ01 > JAIPIQ01. Next base: position 1,710 of record JAIPIQ010000028.1, read on the forward strand.
AGTACGACGATGCCATCGGATTCTGCGGCTGGTCAATTGATGTTCACCCGCCGCAGGGCTATCTGGATCCGCTGCCCGCCGCCACGCATGACGCGTTCCCCGGCATTGCCGACATCCCCTTCCGCTGCCTCTACTCGCGGAACGTGGACAACCTGTTGTTCGCCGGCCGCAACGTCAGCGTCTCCCACGAAGGGCTGGGCACGGTACGGGTGATCGCGACGACGGCCGTGATGGGGCAGGCCGTCGGCACGGCCGCCGCCCTCGCCCTGCGCGAGGGCCTGAGGCCCGCGGAGATCTACGAACGGCGCCTGCCCGAACTCCGGCGCCTGCTGGCGCGCAACGATCAGTCGCTGGTCGGCTACCGGCTCGCCGAACCGGACGACCTCTCGCGGGAGGCGCGGGCGCGCGCTTCGTCCGAACGCGTCGTGGCCGTGACGGAGGGAACGCAGTGGCTGACGCTGACAGGGGATCACGGGCTGCTGCTGCCCGTGGAATCGCCCCGGCTGGAAACCGTCTCCTTCCTGTTGAAGACCGCGCGGCGCACCGAACTGGGCGTGCAGGTGTTCACCTGCGACAAGCCACAGAACTACCGGATGCAACGCCTCGCGCGCGAGCTTACCGTACCGTGCGAAGGCGAAGCCTGGGTCACGCTGCCGTTGGGAGTCGAACCCGGCCCCGGCCAGAAGGTATTCATCGTGCTGCGGGCCAACCCGGACATCTGCATGGGGTACGCCCGGACCCGACTGACGGGGGTGCTCGGCCTCGAGTACTGGCCCTGGGAAGCGACTCCGGCCGAAACCGGGTTCAGCAGCAAGCCGTTCACCCCTTGTTTCCGCACCGAGCCCGAACAGCGCCTGTACCGCGCCGAAAACGTCATCAACGGGTATGCGCGGCCACACGGCCTGCCCCACCTGTGGGCCTCCGGACCGATGGATCCCGCCGAACCGACCTGGTTGGAGCTGTCGTTTGCCGAGCCGAAAACGGTGCGCCGCGTCGAGCTCGTATTCAACACGGATCTGAACACGAAGCGCATTGATCTCAGCGGCATGTATCCCGGCCTGGTCCGGGACTATGATGTCCTCGCCATCGAGGGCTCAGCGGCCGTTGCCGTCGTTCGTGAACGCGGCAACATCATGCGCTTCCGCCGGCACACGTTCGAACCGGTCCGCGCAACCGCCGTGCGGCTCCAGGTGCATGGCACCTGGGGCGGCTCATGCGCCGAGGTGTTCGATGCCCGCGTGTACTGACCCTAGATCACCCCGGCGGACTCTTGCACGCCCGTTCAGACGATGTTCACCCTTGACCTTCCTGCCGGCCCCCGAAAAAAGGCGCCCACAATGCATGCTGTAAATAGAAGCCCAGAAGTCATCATTCTCGGAAGCGGACCGGCCGGTGTGGCCGCGGCATGTGCCGCGGCGGACAACGGCGCGAACGTGACCCTTGTCGAAGCCTCACCGTTTCCGGGCGGCGAACTGGTTAGTGGCCTGCCTGTGGACGGCTGTCTCAACGCCCGCGGTGAGTGGCTGGTGGGCGGGCCGGCGCACGCCCTATTTGAGGGCTGCAAACGCCGCGGTGGCTACATTGGGCCGCTGTTTGACTGGCGGTTGAACTGGGGCGTCTGCATCGACCCGGTCGCCATGCGGCGGGCAATCGTTGAGGAACTGGCGCGCCGGCGCGTCCGGCTCATGCTCTCCAGCATCTTGCACGACACTGCGGTCCGCGATGGCCGCATCACGACGGTTGATCTAACCCAGCGTCAAGGACGCGCACAACTCGCCGCAGATGTGTTTGTGGATGCCAGTGGAGATGGCGCCTTGGCCATGCTCGCCGGGGCCGAATACGAGCAGCCGGAAGCCTCCGCCCTGCAGCCCGTAAGTCTTACCTTCCGCGTCGGTAACGTGGATATGCCAACCCTCATGAAATTTATTCGAGACTACCCTGAAGAGTTCATGCTCGCGGAAAGTCCGGTGATTGATAAGTCCCCGGCGGAGTGCGCGCGCGCGCTGTACGATGCGGGGCTTCCGTTCGTGCCGCTTAGCGCCAAGGGCCGGGTCCTCGGCAAGGCCATTGCCAGCGGCGCCGTAGCCCCATGCACGGCCGTATTTATGTGGCCGACCTCGTTGACGCGGCGTGAAGTCGGGTTGAATATGACGCGCCTGGCCGGCATCGACGGCACCGACAACGCTGCGTGGAGCGCGACCCTGCCCGAGTTGGTGCGCCAGGTCGAGAAGGGCGCTGCTTTCCTGAAAGCCAGCGTCCCGGGCTTTGCCGATGCTGTGCTCGCCGATGCCGCCTACAGCGTGGGAGTCCGCGAAACGCGGCGGATTCGCGGTGAAACCGTGCTCAACGATGCGACGGTGCGTGAAGCGCTCAGGCATGCCGACGGCATCGCTCGCGGCACACACCATATAGACATCCATGGCGCCGGCACGGCGCAGACGCGCATCCCGGTGCGCGGCGGCGGCTCCTATGACATTCCGTTCGGATGCCTGATCCCATGTGGGCTTCGCAACCTGCTGGTCGCGGGACGCTGCCTGTCCTCGACCCGAGCCGCAAACGGTTCCTGCCGTGTCATGGGTACGTGCCTGGCTACCGGCCAGGCTGCGGGGACTGCCGCCGCCATGCTCGTCGGCGAAGGATTCTCCGACCCGCGCCAGTTAGACGTAAGCGTACTGCGCGCGCGGTTGACGGCACAAGGCGCGGTACTCGACGGCGTCGCATAGATGGCCAGATGAATGAAGAATAATCAAAATAATGCGGGGGGGGACCTGGACCAGTAGATCTCGGACGCCTACTATCAAGTCAGCGTACGAAGGTATTCTACTGCGCGGCGGACACCTTCGTAGGGAGTGTAGGTGTCGCCTTCGTATTCGATGTTTATGTAGCCGTCGTAACCGGCCTCCTTCATCGCCGTAAGGCAGGCGGCATGGTCCAGGCAGCCTTCGCCAATCAGGGCGGCCCGATAGTACTTGCCGTCCAGCATCTTCCGCCAGCCCTCCGCCTCGTCGTCCCGGCGCAGCCAGTCCTTGAAATGCGCATGCACCACGTGCGGGGCGCAGTCGCGGAAGGACTGCGCCGGTTCCTCGCCCGTGGCGGCGTTGCCGTTATCGTAAGTCAGTTTCAGCCCCGGCACGCTCCGCACCGCCTCCAGCACGTCGGCGGCCGTAACGAAGGCGCTGTTCTCTCCGGGGAAGTTCTCCACCGTCAATGTCACCCCCGCGTCGGCCGCAAGCGGAGCAACTTCCCGCAACCCCGCAATCCAATCGCGGCGCGATGCCTCGCGCGGCTTGCCAGGTTTCGCGGTAGCCGGGATCATCACCACCGGCGCGCCCAAAACCACCGCCGCCGCGATCCCCGCCCTCGCCGCCGCCACCCCGGCCGCGCGCTCTGCTGCGGTCGAAAAATTCAGCGGCGCATGAAAGGTGTGGCAGACCACCGGCAGACTGCGGTCATCTGCCATTTTACGTAAGGTGTGCGGATCGGTATCGTGCAGGGTTACGAAATCAATCCCGTCCATATTCAATTCTGCAGTCACGTCCAGCATCTTCTTCAGATCAAAATGCTCTTTCTGACGCGAAACGGTGTAAGACATCATGGAGAGTTTCATCATTTTCCTATCTATGCCATGAGTTTGCCGAGGACGCACAGCTCCAGTTCCTCGTAATCCCGTTCTCTGACCAGACTATTCATATCAGCCCGTTGATGTTTTTCAGGCTGATGGCCGCGCTGTCCAAAGCGGCACGCTTGCACTTGTCCTGTTCGACAATCAGCCACTCGACGCCGGCCGCTTGCGCCGCGGCGATGATCGCGGGAAAATCCAACGTACCCGTTCCGACCTCGGCAAAAGAGCCATCCTCCCGATCCATGTCTTTCAGATGCAATTGCGGCTGCCGTCCGGCGTAACGGGAAACATATGCGACCGGATCGCCCCCGCCCTTGGCCAGCCAATAGGTGTCCAGCTCGGCCTTAACCAATTCCGGCGCGGTGTGGGCGTAAAGCCAGTCCAGCGCAGTCGTGTTTTCAAACGCCGCCAGTTCCTGCGCGTGATTGTGATACGTCAAGGAAAGGCCGTGACCGGCGGCGATCGCCGCCCCCTGGGCCAGCTCAGCGGGCACATTCTCCCAGTCGGTCGCCACCCGCCCGGCAAGGCTTACTGTCACGCACGGCGCGTTCACTGCGTTCGCATAGCGATAATGTTCGCTGTTTACATCCAGCAAAGCATCCAGCGGCATATGCATCCCGCAACAGGCCAGGGTACACTCGTCAAGGAAACCGGCCAATTGTTCCGGTGTCATCCCACCGTAATTCCACGCGAATTCCACCGCCCCGTACCCGATTTCCGCCAACTTGCGCAGCGTGCCCTTGAAATCGTCTTTCAAGGTTTCACGCACGGTGTAGAGTTGAATGCCTGTTTTCATTTCAGTATTCCTTATGCATATGCAGATTGATCTCAGTCATTCCGCTGTGAACATTTCGCCCAACTGCTTCAGCGTCCATTCCACGATTTCCTGTCCGCCTTCGGGGCCGACCGGAGTGCTGGCCGCCACCGCTCCGTAGCTTTTTCCCTGGATCGCCCGGAACGTCGGCAGATACGTGCCGCTGCCGGCCAGTTGCACCAGGAAAGTCTGGATCGCCGGACTGCGCGCCTTGATCCGCTGTCCAAAATCAAGGTAGTACTCGAATGGATTCGTGGCTATGGCCACATCGCCCAGGCGCAGGAGGTGCAACTCAACCGAAACGTGCGGCTGCGCCTGTTGCCGCTTGAATCGGCTCTCCACGCTTTCATTCCAGACCACCTTTCTGAAAGCATGGGTTACGGCAACGTACCAGCGCGGTTCCTGTTTCTTTTCCGGATGCGCCGCGAGGTGCTCCAGTTCTTCATTGTATGCCTGGCGGAACGGGGCGGCAGCGACCAAGGCGTCGGCTACGTCCTGCTCGGTCAAGTTCCGGCGGACGAGTTGCACCGTTTCGCAGGCGTGGGCGAAAACCGGGTTCCACTCGATCTCCGTTTCGAGAGCCGGCAGGATGGCGCACACGGTCGCGGCGAGGCGCTCCCCGATTTCCTCCCGGTTGGTGCGGCGCTGCAAGCGCAGCATCCTTTCTTCCGCCGCCTTGTTCAGCAGGGCATGCGGCGATTGATCCCCGGCCGCGCTGCATTGTGGCAGAATAAAGATATCCGGCCCCAGGCGCTGCCGGAGCATGACACGCGTCTCATGCCAGAAGTCGGCACTGATCTCAAAGAGATGTTCTGTGTCCTGCGCGGGACAGGCGACATTGACGATTACGCCGGTCAATTCACGTTCCCGGTTCCAGACCGCCAACACGTTTACGCCATGGTCTTCGTCGCCTTCTATGTGACTGAAGGTGGGGTCGCCGGTCTTGCCGTACATGCGGCACTCCCCCGAAAGGTAGCAGGCCCGCCGGTTGCGCCCCACGAGCGCCTGCCCCAGGCCATAGCCGATTCCGCAAGGCGTGCGCGCGTCCCAGGCCTCCCTGGACGCAAGCGCAATGTTTTCGGCCGCAAAAGCGATATACTCGGCCGGCGTCATGATCGGTTCGTCGAGCAATTTCAGGATTTCTTCCGGCGACGGCCCGTTCCCCCCCCCCGGAGAATTCATGTCTTCCCGGACCCTGACGTCCGGCGCGGTGTGCGTATGGGTGGCGTTAAGCACTATGTTTTCCGGCTGGATGCACGGCAGCATTCTGCTGATTGCCTGCCGGGCCGCGGTGCGCATACTGTCGGAGATGGCCACCAGGTCGCAACTGATGAGCAATAACCGATCCGACTGCCCGGCGCCTTCCGACTCGATCGCCATGACCGTGGCCGTGACCGGGTTTTGCACTTTTTCCGAAATCCTGGTGTAGAATTGCCCGGCCATCATGACCGGACGATTCGGCGTAATGCTGCACTGTCCCCAGCCGATTTTGAGCGCCATTGTCTTCGTCTTTTCCGAAAGTTGTCGTTATGTTTTCAACACTTGATCCGGATCAATCTTCTCTAAGTTTTCAAACACCTTCCGGATGCCGTCGGCGATCAGTTCCGCCACGTCGGTGCGGTTGGGCGCGCGCAGCGGCATGGTCATGCCGAAATGCGTTTCGCTGTGCAGTTGCGCCACGGGGAAACGCGCGGGATTATAATCCACGTCCAGCGCATCGTTCTCCGCCCAGGGGCTGCCGTTGCCGTAGGCGTTCTTGGCCTGGAAAACCGTCATGCGCGGCAGAATGTACCGCTGCCAGATGGAAGCGGGTACGCCCTCGGCTTGCAAAGCCTTCATCACCGCGTCCCGCATCCGGGTCGGCTCGCCCGTCCAGCCGATCTTCTTCATGTCGATCCGACAGGCGTAGTTATACCAGTTATGCGTGCATTTTTCCGGTTCGGTCGGCAAAATCAGGCCGGGCAATCCTCGCAGGCGCCGGTTCAACACGGCCGCGTTCTCCCGTTGGATGGCGAAATATCCATCCAGCTTTGCCAGTTGCGAACGCCCGAAGGCGGCGGTCATGTCGTTGCCGCGGTACATCCAGCCCAGTGCATAGGCGTGGTAATCGCGGCTCTGATCCGGGGTGCGGGTTTCCCCAAAGCTCCACAGCATCGCCGCTTTCTGCCGATACTCCTCGACGTCGGTCACGAACATGCCGCCCTCACCGGTGCAGAGACACTTGTTCTGGTTGAAGCTGAACGCGGCGCAGTCGCCCAGCGTGCCGACTTTCTTTCCGTCGTAAAGAGCCGCGTGCGCCTGGCAGGCGTCCTCAATCACCTTCAGGTTGTGCCTGCGGGCGATTTCGAGGATCGCGTCCATGTCGGCGGAAAGGCCGTGCAGGTGAACGACGATGATCGCCTTGGTGCGGGGCGTGATGGCGGCCTCGATTTTCGCCGGGTCAATAGCCATCGTGTCAAAATCAATATCCACGAAAACAGGAATCGCGTTGTGGTGGATGATACAGGTTGCGCTGGACGACCAGGAATACGCCGTGACCAGAACATGGTCGCCCGCGCCCACCCCGCAGGCCACCAGCGACATGTGCAGCGCCGCCGTGCCGCTGTTGGTGAAAATGGCGTGCTTGTTTCCGTTCCAGGCCCCGAATTCGTCGCCAAACGCCTTGCAGTTGGGACCGGCGGCGTGGTTGGCGCCGCGCAGCGAGTCCAGCACCGACTTGACGTCCGTATCGTCGATCGGGGGCCACTTCTTGACCGTGCCGTCCGGCACCGCTTTCTTTCCGCCCATGATCGCCAGGTTTTCAGCTATCGCCGCCATCGCATTTTCTCCAGTGTTCAATTTGTGATTGAGCAATACCAATACTGGCAATATGGAACACGGAAGGCTGACCCGCAAGAGTAAGCTTTTGTCATTATGGGGAATATTTTGCGATACGGCGGGAGCCGGCTACTGCCGAGTGGTCGCGGCGAATTCGCGGGGCGAAAGCCCGGTGTGTTTCCGGAATACTTTGGCGAAATAGTTGGCGTCCTCGTAACCCACGGCACGGGCGACTTCCGAGACGTTGAAGGTGGCGTCGCGCAACAGTGTTTTGGCTTTCTCCAGCCGGATTTGCGTGAGATATGAAAACATGGAAAAACCGTCCTCCCGGCTGAACACGTGCGAGAGATGGCAAGGACTGATCCGCAGCGCGGCGGCTACTTCTCCCAGGGCAATACATTCGGCAAAATGCTTCCGTAGATATTTTTTCGCCTCGTGCAGCAATAAACGCCCGCGCGCACCGTTCGTTTCAACCAATTCTGCTGATTCCTGCTGCACAAACGCTTCCCGGAGCAGAAACATCAGGATCGTGAACACCCGCGCCTCGGCCAGCATTTTAGTCGGAGAATCGAGCGCGCCGCAATCCTGCTGGAGAGGATCGAACAGCAGGGACATGGCAATTCTCCTTTCCTGCGGGATCGCTTGTATGGTCCGATTGTTCACCTGTCTGATGTATTCGGATTCAAGATTCCAAGTGAATGAAATGTAGAATATATCAAGTTCGGTATCCAGATCAAAGACGTCGCGGTGCATGGTGCCGGTAGGCACGATCAATACGTCTCTCTCCTTGGCCGGGAAAGACGCCTGCTCGAACTCCAGCGTCATCTGCCCCCTGACGACGTACAGCAGTTCGCAAGCGTTGGTGCGGTGCATCCGCTCGGCCCAGACGGGATCGAAGATCATCCGCCCCTGCGTGCGCAGGTTGGGCAGATGCCGGCCAAACAGGTCACGAATATTCTCATCGAATGGTAGCATCCGGCGCTCCGCCTGCTAAGAAATGGCTCTTCAGGGGGCCGGCACCCGCCCGCTGGAACCGGCTTGAAAGCGAGTTATCATGGTCAAGAAGCTACCTGAGGCGCCGGATGATAATCAAGCTCGAATGTCAATATTTTTCAATATAGGACACGCATATATTTGCAAGCACGTAACCGTCAGGTTGAATGGCCTATTTGATCGCCTTGGCCCGCCCAAAGCGGGTGAGTATCCAGCTTGTGGACGGGATTGGCGGCGCAAGGGGTGCTACCAATCATGCCATTCCGCCCCGCTTGACCTTTGGATACCTGCGCAAGACACACCCCGACTGCCGCTCTCGGGTTTCTCGGCTATTCGGTCTCAGGCCGGGACCGATGCAGGCGGTCTTCGGAATACCACCGCGGCGCAACGGCAGCCTTTCAGCCAGCGCTGGCCGAGACATTGGGCCGCCTCCCGCATATGCTCGACCGTGCCAGCCACCAACCCGAACCGCTTGCCATACTTGCGCACCGTTTCCAACCACTCGTCCGCATCCAAGTCCAGCGATTCAAGCAGGGGCCGGACCTCGTCCCCAATCCGCCCCGGCTTTTCCAGCCGCAAAGCCCGCCCCGTGGCATCCAATAGCCGCAAATAGTCCATGGTCCCGTAATACGCAAACGGCCGCCGCCCCTCGTCCAACGAACACAACAGCTTGCCCCGATCCAGCGCCCGCTCAATCTCCCGTTTCTCCCCCCACAATTGCTCCGGGCTCAGTGGTGCCACCACGCATTCCAGCGCCCCAGCCCGCTCCGCCGCCTTCCGCGCCATGATCCGGTCGTACGCCCCCGTGAACTCCGAATCCTCCAGCGACTCCGCCAGCCGCGAACGCACCGGATTCAAATCCACATAGCACATGCAGGCCAGGATCGCCCCCTCATCCTCCAGCCGCTGGCATTTGAAACGCGATTCCCAAAAACGACCCTTGACCCCATCCTCCTTATTAGCCCGCCGGGAAATATGCTCGTTCAGCGCCTTCATGAACCAACTCAGACTCCCCAACCGACTCCGCAATTCACTCAACCGCAGCGGATTCGCCAATTCCCGCTCCACATCCCCCTCCGTCACCTCGTAGCGCACGCCATCCGGGCTCTCATGCTTCGGCGTATAAACCGACAGCCACCGCCGAGCCACCTCTTCCGTGCCCCAGCCCCGCACTACATCCGGCCGCGTCCGCAAAACCACATGCAGGTGATTGCTCATGACCGAATACGTAAGTACATCCATGGCAAACGCTTCTGACAAATGCGCCAGCCGCCCCCGAATCCACTCCTTGCGATGATCGTAGTTCGCCCCGCTGTACGCGTCCGCCCCGCACAGAAACGCCCGGCGCACGCAGCGTACGACCACATGGTACACCCCCACCTCGCTCTCATACACCAACTTCCGCCGCGCGATCGTCATAACCACCTCCAATCTTCACCCCGATTCTGCAAAACATCGCCCATATGTCAAATAAAAATATGCGTGTCCTTAATATATGTCCTTAATATACTTAATATATCATTATATTATAATATTACTAATATAGGCAGTTCAGACGATGCCCGCTGACTTGAGAAATACAAGGGGGAAGTCGCGGAGGGCGCGGGGCCAGCCGCCAAGAAACAGCGGTCCGGCGCCGCCGCCGAGGCGCGGCGCACGGCGCAGTCCCTGATTCAGATAGGCTTTGCCCACGGCGATGGCGGCGGGCCAGGGCAGACCGCGGGCGCGGGCGGCCGCGATGGCGGCGGAGAGTACGCAGCCGGTGCCGTGCCCGGCCCGGGTTTGGATGCGCGGACTGGTGAAGCCGAGGATTTGGTTGCCATCTGACCACCAATCCGTGCTTTCGCCGCCCCGGGTATGGCCGCCCTTGAGCAATACGGCGCAGGGGCCGAGGGCGCGCAGCGCGCCGAGGGCCTCGAGCTCGCCGCCGACGGGTATCGGGCGTTCGAGCAACATCTCGGCCTCGGGCCAGTTGGGCGTCAACAGATCCACCCGGGGCAGCAGGCGCGCGCGCAAGATCGGCAGGGCGGCCGGTTCGAGCAACGGGGTGCCGTCGCTGGCCGCCAGCACCGGATCACAGAGGACTTCGGCGGAAATGGTGGAGAGCAGTTCGGCCAGGCGGGCTACGGCGGGGGAGGATCCGAGCAACCCGAGCTTGATGATCCGGGGCGGCAGATCCTCCGCCAGGGCGTCCCACTGCGCGGTAATCCACTCTGGCGCGACGTATTCCAGGCGTTGGATGCCGCGGGTATTCTGAGCGATGAGCGTGGTCAGAATCGTGCCGGGATAAGCGCCCAGACCGTGCAGCACCCGGATATCGGCCTGGATGCCGGCGCCGCCGGAGGGATCGCTGCCGGCAATGGTCCAGACAACCGGCGGGGGGGTGGTTCGGGCGCTGGGCGGGGCGATCCGCATCAGGGCGACGGGAGACGGGTGATGGCCGCGCCCAGGGCGCGCAGGCGGATCTCGAGTTGTTCGTAGCCGCGGTCAATCACTTCCGCCTGGTCAATGATGGTTTCGCCGCGGGCGGCCAGGGCGGCCAGGATCAGCGCCATGCCGGCCCGGATATCCGGGCTGGCCAGATGCTGCCCGCGCAGGGGGGCCGGACCGGAGACCAGCACGCGGTGGGGATCGCACGGGACGATCCGCGCGCCCATCTGGATCAGGTGATCCATGAAATACAGGCGGCTTTCGAACATTTTTTCGAAGAACAGGACCTCGCCGCGGGTCTGGGTGGCGGCGACGATCAGGATGCTCAGCAGGTCGGAGGGGAAATTCGGCCACGGGCCGTCGGCAATACAGGGAATCGCGCCCGCCCAATCGCCCTGGACCGCCAGGGGGCGGGTTGCCGCCAGTTTGATCCCGCGCGGGCAGGCGCGCCAGGCCAGCCCGAGGCGGCCAAAGGGACCGCGCAGGATTTCGAGATCAGCCTGTTCGGCGCGAGTCAGCGGCGCGACCTCGAGCGCGCCGCCGGTCAGGGCGGCAGCGGCCAGGAAACTGCCGATTTCGGTCAGGTCGGCGCTCACGCGGGCGCGGGCGCCGTGGGGGCGAGCCAGGCCGCGGACCGTCAGGCGATTGGTTCCGGCGCCGGTGACGCGCGCGCCCATGCGGGTGAGCAAGCCGGCCAGGTCCACGACGTGGGGTTCGCAGGCGGCGTTGTAGATGGTGGTAGGGCCGGGTCGCCGGGCGGCAGTCAGCAGCGCCTGCTCCGTGGCGGTGACGCTGGCTTCATCCAGGAGCAAGGTGCGGCGGCGGGGGGCGGGGCGCCGGACGAGGGTGTAGGGGCCTTTGCCACGCAGCTCGAAGCCCAGGGCGCGCAGGGCGAGAAAATGCGTATCGAGGCGGCGGCGGCCGATATTGTCGCCGCCGGGGAGATGGAAAACGGCCTGGCCACAGCGGGCGGCCAAGGGGCCGATGAGCAGGATCGAGCCGCGCAGCCGGCGGCTCAAATTCGGATCGAGGCCGGCGCTGGCAAGGTGCGCGGCCCGGCAGGTCACCCGGCGTCCGCGGCGCGTAATCTCGACCCCAAGCGCCGCCAGCAATTCGAGCATGATCCGCACATCGAGGATGTCCGGGACATTATCGAGGATCACCGGCTCGGTGGTCAGCAGGCAGGCCGCCAGCATGGGCAGGGCCGCATTCTTATTGCCGGCCGGCCGCACGCGCCCCCGCAGGGGGTGGCCGCCTTCAATCCGGAACCTAGCCATAGATATTCTCCCCCCCGCCTATTCGACCGTCACGCTCTTGGCCAGATTACGGGGCTTGTCAATGTCGTTGCCGCGCGCCCGGGCCGCATAATAGGCCAGCAGTTGCAACGCCACGACGTTGACCAGCGGCGACAATTCCTCGCGCAGGGCGGGCACGGGGATGACGTCCTCGGCCACGTCGTCCAACTGGTGGTCCCCCTCGCTGACCACCGCGATAATCCGGCCATGCCGGGCCTCGACCTCGCGCACGTTGGAAATCATCTTCTCGTACACCTCGTCCTCGGTCCGGGTGCAGAGGCAGACCACCGGCACATACTCGTTGATCAGGGCGATCGGCCCGTGCTTCATCTCGCCGGCGGCATAGCCCTCCGCATGCTGATACGAGATTTCCTTGTTCTTCAAGGCCCCTTCGAGGGCCGTGGGATAATTGAAGCGCCGCCCGAGGTACAGGGAACTGGGGCCCTCGTAGTGTTTGGCGGCAATGGCGGCGATCGCCTCCCCGCGGTTGAGCACATAGTGCAGGGCATCCGGCACGTGGCGCAGCTCGCGGTCCCACTCCGCCAGCGCGTCGGCCGTGAGTTCGCCCCGGGCGCGGGCCGCGCACAGGGCGACAAAAATCAGGCTCATGAGTTGGGCGGTATAGGCCTTGGTCGAGGCCACGCCGATTTCCGGCCCCGCGTGCGTGAACAGCACGGCGTCGCTCTCGCGCACCAGGGTGCTGCCGTCCACATTGCAAATCGCGGCAATCCGGCAGCCGCGCGCCCGGGCGCAGCGCACGCCCGCCAGCGTGTCCGCGGTTTCACCCGACTGGGACACGGCAAGGAACAGGGTTTCCGGCCCGACTTTGCCGGGCGCATAACGGAACTCGCTGCCCAGCTCGACTGCCACGGAAAGCCCCGTGAGTCGTTCGAGCAGCAGGCGCCCGTAGAGCGCCGCGTAGTAGGCCGTGCCGCAACTGACCAGCGTCACCTGCTTCAGCGCCCGCCAGGCCGCCGGGTCCAGATCGCCGCGGTCAAAGGCCCGCGGGCCGCCGGGCACATCCAGATGGCTTTCTAGCAGACTCCGCAGCACCCGGGGCTGCTCGTGGATTTCCTTGAGCATGAACGTCTCGAAGCCGGCGCGGTCGGCGGATTCGGCCGCCAGGGTCAGGGGTTGAGGCTGTACGGGCACGGCCTGGCCCGCCAGATCGAACAGCTCGATGCAGTCGGCGCTGATCCGGGCCAACTGATCCTCTTCGAGGTACACTACTTCGGCCACCTGCTTGAGAATCGCCGGCACATCGCTGGCAATGAAGTTCTCCTCCGCGCCCAGGCCGATGATCAAGGGGCTGCCCTTGCGGGCCGCATAAAACACGTCCGGCTCGGCGGCATTCAGAATGCCCAGGGCATAGGCGCCCCGGCAGCGGACCAGGGCGGCCCGCACCGCCGCGAGAAAATCCCGGCCGGCGGTCCATTCGGCCGCAATCAGATGCGGCACCACCTCCGTATCCGTCTGCGATTGGAAAACACAGCCGCGCGCTTCGAGTTCGGCCCGCAGCTCCTGGTAGTTCTCGATAATGCCGTTATGCACCACCGCGATCCGGCCCGCGCCGTCCAGATGCGGATGGGAGTTGACCGTCGAGGGCTCGCCATGTGTGGCCCAGCGCGTATGTCCGATCCCCACCCGCCCCGCCAGCGGGTCACCCGCCAGCAGCTTGTCCAGGTTGTCGAGCCGCCCCACCGTCTTGCGGCAGGTCAACCCGCCCGCTTCAAGCAAAGCCACCCCGGCCGAATCATACCCCCGATATTCGAGCCGCCGCAAGCCATCTAGCAACAGGGCCGTGGCCGGACGCCGCCCGGCATAACCGACAATGCCACACATATGAAAATGACTCCCTTAAGCAAACTGCGCGCAGTAAAAACGCCGCGCCGGACACTAGTCCGCCACAGCGCCGGGTTCCGCCTGCTCGGCAATCGCCGCCGTAACCCGGTCCAGCGCATTCTGCATCACGACCATTTCCCGCCCGATGGTCTCGAGCAACTCGACCTGCGCCACCCGCGCCTTCTCGAGCGTCTGCCGCCGGCGCTGCGTCGCGGCCAGATTGTCCACCAGCTCCTGCACCTTGGCCTGCGATACGGCCAGCGCCTTCTCGAGCACCGGCACCCGGTCATCCACGGTCATCATCACGGTTTCGTCCGTGGCCACGTATTCGGGCGGCACATAAGGAGGCACCTCGACGTCCTGCCCGCAATCCGGACATTGAATCACCAGGCCTTCCGCACTGCGATCAATCGTCAAGCTCTTCTCGCAGTAGGGGCAATCGAACAAAATGTCGTTTTCCGTAATTTCGGCGCCGGCCGCACTGTTTTCCTCGCTCATTTCCAACCCCGCTTTCTGGCTGATGACTCCATCCGCATGGAGCGAAATCTTACGCCAACGCGGCGGCGCGGCAAGCAAAAAGCAAGCGGCGGATTTCCTTTTTCAGGCATCCGGGGAATTAGGGCTTGGCAAGACTTGCTGGCGACGGCATGATATGGGGCGTGGTGCCGAAGAGGCGTTACGGCCAAGAGCCGGACACGGAAAGCCGAGCGATGAGACGATTTACGCAAATGTCCAATTGGTACTGGGTGGCCTTCATCGTGCTGGGGCTGGGCTGGGCCGCCCTGCACTGGGTTACGCGGCAGCCCTACTCGAGCGGCCTGCAAACCATTGAAACCGGCATTCTGGCGGCGACGTGCCTGCTGACGGGCATTTGCCTGATTGTCGCGACGGCCAACTGGTGGCTGAAGCCCTGATTGGGCGGCGGGCGTTCGGTCAATACAGTTGGCGTTCGAGGGCGAAATCCGCCGGCCAGCCCAAATCCCGCGCGCGTTCATAATGTTGGCGGGCTTCCCGCATGCGCGGCCGGCGTTCACTGGCCAGCACGCGCGCCATGTTGAATTGGGCTTCCGCGTAATTGGGGGCCAGGTCAATGGCTTGGCGCAGACGCCGCAGCGCGTCGCGAATCTGACCCCGTTCGGAAAGCACAACCCCCAGATTATTGAGCACCACGGGATTGTCGGGCATTTCCTGCAAGGCCCGTTCCAGGAGGAACGTGGCCTGGGCGGCATCGCCCAGTCCCCGCGCCACCAGGCCCGCCAGGGCTAGGGCCTTGGCATCGCGCGGATCCGCCTTCAGCAGCGCATCCAGCGCGATGCGGGCGCGCTCCAGATCCTCGAGGGCATGATAGGCCAGTGCCACGCCGTAGAGCGCCGGGCGGGACGTGCGATTTTCGCGCAGGGCGGAAAGGAATAAGCGTTTGGCCCCCTCGGCGTCGCCTTGATCAAGCGCGTCGTATCCTTGGCGGGAGAGGGCGTCCATCTCGGCAAACAGGTCAACGGGAGCGGTGGGTGGCGCGGACGAATCCGCGCCGGGAGCCGGCTGGGTGGCCAAGGTCGTCGGGGGCAAAGTTACCGGGGCGGGTGCGGCGTCCAACTGCGCTTCGAGGGCCGCGAGGCGGGCATCCCGCTGTTCGAGCTGGCGCTGCAACCGCTGCACCTGTGCTTCGAGGTCGGCCAAGTCCGCCGGGTCCTCAACCGCCCGCCGGGTGGCGGCATGGGCCGCCTGCTCGGCGCGCAGGGCCTGATCCAGTTCCCGCACTTGCTCTTCGAGCAGGGTCACGCGCACGTTCTCCCGCGCCTGCCGCACCCGCTCCGCCGCCCGGGCCGCATCCGCCTCCTGGGCGCGCGCCGAACCCACCGCCAGGCTCAAACCCAACCAACAGGCCGCCACTGCCAACCAACGCCAATCACTCTTTTCTCTCATTTTCTATCCCCCGTGCGGGTTCCATCATCTATTGAACGCGTTACTATCGGCCGCGCAACCGCAAATGACAAGCCAAAGAATTTTTCAACGGGCGGCTCATCCCAGCAAAGTGCGGATGACATCTTCGGCCGTGAAGTCCGGCTGCGCAACCGTACAGATCCGTTCGATAATGGAGAAATCATCCCCGAGAGTGATCAGGGGCAGCTCGCGGGTGCCGTCGGCCAATTCCTGGGGCATGCCGACATTGGCCACCAGGGCATTGCAGAGGCACTTGCGGCCGGCCGTCTCCTCGAGGCGGCCCCCTTTGGCCACAAAAGCGCGCACCGGTTCAGCCGCGCACCGGTAGCCCAGGGCGCCATCGGGCTTGCGGTAGGGGGTGCGCAGAAAGCCCAGGTCGCAGACCCGGCGGCGGGCGGCGTACAATGCCGGGTCCGACAGGGTCCCCTCGAGTTCCGCGACTTTGAAGGGGAACCCGGTGGGGGACGCGCAGGGGTCGGTGAAGACCCGCGCCTGACCGGTCAGGACCTTGCGGATCAGCGCCCGGCGGAAGACCGGCGCCAGGCCGGATTCGCAGCACAGGGCAACCGGCGTCCCCACTTCCACGCCCGCGGCGCCGGCGGCCAGCGCCGCGCGCAA
>JAIPIQ010000029.1 GCA_021734645.1 Fidelibacterota bacterium
CCAGTAAATGATAGACCACCACGGCCTGGACAATCAGGGCCAGCGTGAGCATCAGGGCCATCACGGCCTGGGTTGTACTGAAGCGCCGCCGTTGGCTGGCGATTCCGCCCTGCAAATTGCGAATTTTGATCTGGGTGCGGCCCACCTCAAGTACGTCGCCATCGCGTAAGGTCGCCTCATGGACTTCCGCCCCATTCACCCGCAGGGCATTCAGGGCGCCGCATTCAGTGATGCGCAAGTCTCCGGCGGCGTAATCCAGGCGGGCATGCAGCCAGGACACCTCATCGTCCTTGAGGGCCAAGCCCAGCGCCGGATTGCGCCCCAGCTCGCAAACGCCTGGCCGCAGCAGAATTCGCCGCCCTTTCTCCGGCCCGGCTATGATCATCAAACGATACATTGGCAACTTTCTTCCCGCGCGCAGTTTCGCTGGCGAACCCCGTTAGCGCAAGCTAAACCGACTGCGTCGGCCCGCGGCCTGAAGCGGCCGCCCGCCTTCGCAGGATCAGTCGCACGGACGGCACAATCACCAACATCAGCACCAGCCAGACAGCCGTGAAGACCTTGATGGTGAAGCGCGCGCCGTCCCGCCAGCCCTGAACCGCCGCATCGGGATCGGCCACCCATACCAGCAGCGCGGCGTCGGGGGGGGACCGGAGGCCGGACTGGGCGATGGCCTTTCGGTACTCTTCCTCTGGGGCGAAGGAGGACAAACGGACGGCGGCGCGGAACGGCTCGTTCCAGTCTTCCAGGTGAATGCTTTGGCCGGAGGCGACGGCCCAAGCCCAGACGGGATCGTCCGGGGTCCAGTGGGCGTCCACGATCGGGGCGGCATGATGAACGGTTTCCGTGCGCTGGCCGGTGGACGGATTGCTTGAGGAGGCCCGGATCGTTGACCGTAAGTCGTCCCGCACGCGCGCGTCCTGGAACCGGAAGCGCGTGGCTTCGGGTTGTTCGTAGGCCGCGCGCAACGGCGCGTCGTGCAACAGGGCGCCCGCCAGGGCGTCCCGCGGCTGGCCCGCCTCCATGGCCGCCAGGGCGCCCGCCGCCAGCCCCAGGATGCCGGCCAGAAGCAGGGAGGGGATGCCGACGCGGAAACTCTGAACGGCCGCCGCCACCGAAAGCACAACCGCGGCGGCGATTCCCAGGGGCGTGGATGTCCGCCCGGCGACCCAGATGGCGGCCGCGGCAATCCCGGCGATGACCAAGGCGCCCCAGATCACGTTTGTCAAATAGCGTCCCATAGCCCGGTGCTCACTCATGCGATCCTCCATTTCTACCAGGTCGCCCGGATCCCGGCGGTCACCAGGCGGCGGGCCGCCGGCACGCCGGGCGCCGGTTCAAACGTGTCGTTCCACAGATTCTCCACGCCGGCTTCGATTGTCCATCGGTCCGTGAGGCCAGGTTGCCACGCCCATTCCAGCAGCCCCTGGCTGGCGCTGTTCCGCCCCGCGCGGGCTGGATTCTCGGTCTGGGCGGACCACGTCTGCCGCAGGGCGCACTGCCAGCGCGGAGCCGGCGATACAATCACGGTCAGATCGCCCCGCCACTCAGGATAATCCAACTGGTACCGGGACGCATAGGGCGTGACCGCGGCGCGCTTGCTCAACCATTGCCCCCCCGCAGTCACGCGCAGCCAGTCCCAGGGCGCATACCGGATCTCGGCCAATGCTCCATGAACCCGCAGGCGCTCAAGGTTTACCGCTGTCCAACGCGCGCTCTCCGGTCCGGCCAGTATCCAGTCCACCGCCTGGCGCGACGCTCGCCGGAATGCGCCCACCGACCAACTCACTCGCCGGTCCGCCGTCTGGCCGCGCAGCGTCGCTTCCCAGGTCTCGGCGCGTTCGTTGGCCAGGCCCGCCTGGCCGAGACTGGCCGGCGATTCATAATTCAGCTCGGTATAGGAAGGCCGCCGCACGGTTTCGGCATAGGCCAACCGCAGAAGCTGCCGGGCGGGAAGATGCCATTCGAGGGCGGCCTGGGGCAAAACTACGGGACGCTCACGGCTGAGCCCTTGCGTCTCGAAGCCGGCGGAAAGCGCCCAACGGGCGGCGGCGAAGCGCGGCAGGGCCAATGCGGTCAGGCGGCCGCGATGGTGGTCGCCCAGGGCATTGCTATCCAGGGTTTGCTGGTCGGCGGTCAGGCGCCAATCAAGGGAGGGCCGGAGCGGCGCGGTTGGGGGCAGGCCGGGCAGGGGCGTTTGGCCGGCGAGCAGTGCGGCCGCCTGGCGCGTGCGATGGTCGTTGGCAAAGAGGGGGGCATTCGGCAGGGTCAGGCGATAGGCATCGGTGGTTTCGCGCCAGAGCAGGCTGGCGCGCAGCGGGTGAGCTGGCCCGCCCGTGAAGCGGGCCTGGGCCAGAACCAGACGGTCCCTGACGGTCTCTTCCGCCGGCAGGGCCGGCGATACGCCGTAGTACCCTTGGGCGCCGAACTGCCGCCAACTGGAACCGGCCAGCACATCGAGTTGCCCCTCGGGGCTGGTATGCCCCCAGCGCAGCGCGCCCAGTACGGTCTCCTGGTCATTGTCCAGCCGGTCGGCATTCGGTCGGCGCTCGCGCTCGAAGGCCAGGGCGAAGGGCCCCGCCGCGCCATCTGCTGGCCGGGGCGCCAGCGCCAGCGCCTGGCGCTGATAGCCCCGTGTGCCGCCCGCCGCGGTCGCCGACCCGGCCGCTTGAAGCGGAGCAAGTTCCAGGGCCAGCGTGCCGGCCAGATGGCCCTGCGTCAGGCCGGACTGTTCCGTGGCCGATAACAGGCGCGGCGCCGAAAACCAGTGCGCGGGCAGGGGCACCCAGGCATGAAAATGTTCGGTCTGGGGATTCTCGAGTGCCAGACCGCCCAGGGAATACCCGCCGGCATTATAGGCCGACCCAAACAGCCGCAAATCCGACTGGCCGCCCGCGCCGCCCTGCCGTACCCAGTCCAAGCCCGGCCGAGCGACGGGCTGACCGCCAGAACGCTCGACCGTTTCACCCGGATCCGGCGGCGCCACCACCACCAGCGGCGGCAATTCCGTCGCCCCCCGCGCGGAGAGCAGCCCCAGGCCAACCAGGGTAGTCCCAACCGCCCGACGGCCCCGGGCCGATTTCATGGCCGCGGGCGCCCCATGGCCCGGCGCAGGATCGCCGCCTGGCGCAACGTCCAGGCCCCCAGCAGCAGGATCAGGATTTTCTGCATGACGGGCAGGGCCGGTTGCCGGGGCAACCACTCGAGCAGGACCGCGCCCTTCAGCGCCACCGCCGTCAGGAACGCCACGGCAATGACCCCCTGCGTTACGCGCCGCGCGCGTCGGCTTTCGAGGCCGGGGTCGGGGCCGAGGTAGCAACCGAGGATCGCCAGGGCGCCCAGGAGAACGGGTGGAAAGATCATCCCGTTGTGCAGGCGGGGAAAGAGGTTCTCCGGCAGCAGGCCGACCAGCAACAGAAAGAGACCCATCAGGCCGCCGCACAGCCCCACGGCCCGGCGGAGACCGGCTGGTTTCACCAGGCGGCGGCGCCAGCTCCAGAAATGCAGAAAGAGCAGCCCGGTGCCGGTCAGCGTCAAGGCGAAGACCAGGGCGGCCGGGCGGTTGTCCTGCCCCATGGGATCACGGGTCCAGCCCAGGGTGCTGAGATTGTCGAGCCAGGGCGAGAAGATCGCCCGGCCCATGCGCGGGGGATCCGCGCTCCAGCGATGCAGGGCATACGCTACCAGGAATCCCAGCAGGACCAGGGCGCCGCCCCAAAGCGTCAGCGCCAGATCCCGCCGGGTGATGGGCTTGGCCGTGCTGGTGAAGTGGGTCATTTCTTGCGGTGAAAGCGCCGGGCCAGGTCATCGGCCAGGCTGTACATGACGGGTACCAGGGCGAGGGTCAACATGGTCGAGAGCGCCAGGCCGAAGATCACGGCCACGGCCATGGGCGCCCACCACTGGCTCGATTCGGCCCCGGCGATCAGGCGGGGCGGAAACTCGTGAATCTCGACGCTGTAGCCGATGGCCATGGGGATGAGCCCCAGGATGGTGGTGATGGCGGTCAGGAGCACGGGGCGCAAGCGCAGGCGGCCGGCGGCGACCACGGCCTCGTGGGTGGGGAGTTGGTCGTCGCGTCGGCGTTGATTGATGCAATCCAGCAGCACGATGGCATTGTTGACCACGATCCCGGCCAGGCTGATGACGCCCACGCCCGTCATGATCACCCCGAAGCGCATGCGCGTCAGCAGCAGGCCCCACATGACCCCGATCATCGAGAGCACCACCGTGAAGAGGATGATAAACGGAATCAGCGCCGAGTTGAACTGGATGACGAGCACAACGAAAATGAGGCCCACGGCAATCAGAAACGCCCGCTGCAGGAAGGCCCCGGACTCGCGCATTTCCTTGGTGTCGCCCTCATAGATCACCGTATAGCCGCGGGGGATGCTCAGGTCCGCGATCCGGGCGCGGATATCCGTCAGCACTTCGTCCACGCCGCGGGTTTCGACATTGGCTGTCAGGGTGATCACGCGCTTGCGGTCCTTGCGGCGGATCGCGCCGCGGCCGCCGGTATAGACGGTTTCCCCGAGAGTCTGGAGGGGCACGCGCGCGCCGTCAGGCAGGGCCAGGTAGGCTTCCTCGAAGAGCGCCAGGCCGGCCCGCTGCTCGAGGGGCGCCCGCAGCGTCAGGTCATATTCCTCTTCATCAGCCCGGTACTTGCTGATTTCCAGGCCGTAGATCGCCGCCCGCAGATAGGTGCCCAACTGGCTGGTGTCCAGGCCCGCCGCCGCGGCCCGGTCCCGGTCCACAATGAATTGCAGCTCGGGCAGGGCATCTTCGAAATCATCCACCAGGTCCACCAGGCCGGGCACGGTCTCGATGGCGCGGGTGATCCGCTGGGCCATGGCGGTCAGCACCTCGAAGTCCTCGCCGGCAATCTGGATGCTGATGGGCGCGCCCAGGGGCGGTCCCTCGCGTTGGCGGTCCACCTTGACTTCCGCGCCGGGAATTTCACCCACGAGTTCGCGAATGTGATCCACCAGCGCAAAGCTGTTGGTGGTGCGTTCGGCCTGTTTGACGAATTCGACGGTGATCGAGCCCCGGTGGCCGCCGCCCGCGCCGCCGGAGAGGAAACCGCCCCCGCCGCGGCCGACCGTGGCCAGGGTGAAGCGGACATCATCGAGGCCCTCGATCCGGTCTTCGATGGCTTGCAGGGTGGCGTCCGTGCGGGCGATGGGCGTACCCTGGGGATACTGGACGTCAATGGTGCAATTCCGCGGCTCGACGTCGGGAAACAGTTCGAGGCCCTCGCCGAAGCGGGCGTATAGAGTGATGGAGAAGGCCAGAAAGGCGATGCCCAGCAGCAGCACGGCCAGGCGATGATGCAGGGCGCCGCGCAGGAGCCGTTCATAGCCGTCCACGAAGCGGTTGCGGAAGCCGCTGGACCGGGCCGCGGTTTCGGGGCGGCCGCCGATCAGGGCTGAGCACACGGCCGGATTGATCACCAGGGCCACGAACAGGGACGCGGTCAGCACGACCAGCAGGGTCCGGGGCAGGAAGCCCATGAACTGGCCCATGATGTCGGGCCAGAACAGCAGCGGGGAAAAGGCGGCCAGGGTGGTGAGGGTCGAGGTGATCACCGGCCAGGCTACTTCGCCGGCCCCCTGGCGGGCCGCTTCGACCCGGTTCAGGCCGTTGCAGTGGTTCCGGTAGATGTTCTCGACGATCACAATGGCGTTGTCCACCAACATGCCCACGGCCAAGACCAGGCTGAACAGCACGATCATATTCAGCGAAAAACCCAAGGCTTCGAGGACCACGAACGCAATCAACATGGACAAGGGAATGGCGGCGGCCACGAAAAGCGCGTTGCGCAGGCCCATGAATAACAGCAGCACCACCACCACCAGGCTGAAGCCCGTGACAATGTTGTTTTCGAGTTCGGCGATCATCATGGCGATATCGTCCGACTGATCCGAAACAATGGTCAGCGCAATGCCCGGCGGCATGGGAAACGCATCCAGGACCTGCTTGACGGCCTCGATGGCGCGCACGGAGTTCACGCCGCTGCGTTTGAGAATCGAGATCGAAACGCTGGCCGCGCCGTTCAGACGTGAAATCGAGTCCAGATCCTTGTGGGTGTCGGTGATTTCGGCCACATCCCGCAGATAGATGGCCCGGCCGTCGCGGACCGCCAGGGGGATGGCGCCCAGTTCGGCGGCCCATTCAAATTCGCCGGGCAGGCGCACCTGTAGCTTGCTGGGCGACATTTCGAGATGCCCGGCGCTGATGGTCGTGTTTTCGGCCTGGACCCGCCCGATGATCTGCTCGATGGGCAGGCCGTAGGCGGCCAACCGGCGGGGATCGAAATTGACGCGGATTTCCCGTTCCCGCACCCCGGCCACCGCGGCCTGCCGCACGCCGGGAATCAGCTCGAGCTGGTCCTGCAGTTCGGCCGCCAACTGCTTGAGGCGGGCATTGTCCGCCTCGCCGGACAGAGCCAGCACCAGAATCGGGAAGTCCGTGCTGAAATTAATCGCCTGGGTAATGGGTTCATCCAGATCGTTCGGCAAGTCCGGGCGGGCCAGGTCAATTTTGCTCTTCACGCGCTGGAGGCCCAGATCCATGTCCACGCCGGACAGGAATTCGATCTCGAAGAAACTGACGCTGTCGTCGGAGGTCGAGGTGACCTGTTTGACGCCTTCGAGGTCGTTGAACTGGCGTTCGAGGGGAATGGTTACCAGCTTTTCGATTTCGGTGGGGGCGGTGCCCTCATAGACGGCTGTGACAAACACGTAGGGAATGGTGACGTCGGGCGCGCCCTCCCGGGGCAGCCGCACATAGGCACCCACGCCGGCCAGGATCAGGACGACGATGAAGACAAAGACCGCAATGCGAAAGCGGATGGCGTAATTCGAGACAATCATGGGGTGGTCGTCTGCGTTGACGGATCGGGGGGCAGGGAAACCAGGGCGCCGTCACTCAGGGCCCGCTGGCCCTCGACCACCAGCAAATCCCCCGGTTCGAGTCCGTCGGCGATCAGGGCTTCATCGCCGGAGAGCCGGGCCAGGCGCACGGTGCGGCGAATGGCGCGCTCGCCCTGGACGATATAGGCCACATGTTCCCCCTTGAAGGGCACGATCGCCGCCAGGGGGGCCACCAGGGCCTCCGGCCACTCGCGGCGGACAATGCGCGCCTGGCCCACCAGGCCGGGCCGCAGGGCGTCGTCGGTATCCGTCACCAGCGCTTCGACCCGGTACGTATGCGCGGCCGGATCCGCCGCCGTGGCGATGAAGGTTACGGTCGCGTTCCACTCCCCGCCGGGCATGGCGTCCAGGGTGAAATGCAGGGGCGCGCCTACCGTCAGCGCCATGACTTCCCGTTCGGGCACATCCAGGCGGACCAGCAGCGGCCGGGGCGCCACCAGGCGCGCGACGGCGGCGCCCTCGGCCAGGAACTCACCCGGCTCAACGAAGTAGTCCTCGACCAGCGCATCAAAAGGCGCCTGGATGGTGCACCGTTCGACCCGCAGGCGGGCATCGGCTACGGCCAGTTCCGCCTGCTCACGGCGGGTCTGGACGGCATCGTAGTCGCTCTCGGTGACCGCGCCCGCGCGGCGCAGATCTTCCCAGCGGACGGCGTCGCGGGTGGCCTCGCGCAGTTCGAGTTCCGCTTGCGCCAGGATATTGCGCCAGAGGCGGTCATCCAGCCGGTACAGCGGCGCGCCGGCCGCGACGGTGTCGCCCCGTTCGATCAGGCGCTCACGCACGGCGCCCGGCTGCTCGGCGGCCGGCAGGGCGCTTTGGCGTGCCGCCAGGCGCACGGGCAGGCTCACCTGCTCGATGAAGGTTTGGGGCTCGATCCGCTGCGCGCGAATGGCCCGGGCGGCTTCCGGCGCGGCGGCGGCATCCTCGGGCTTCGGGCGCAGCACGATCAACAGTACAGTGGTCAGGACCAGCAGGGCAATGATGGTCCAGATGACCAGGCCGATCAGGGTGCGACGGGTTGGGGTCTTCATGGGTTCAACTCCGGGGGGGGCCAGTCCAGGCTCGACTGGCCGGTGGCCAGGCGCAGATCGGCCAGGGCGATTTCCACATCGGTTTGGGCGGTATTGTGCAGCAACTGCGCGGCGCTCAGGGCCAGTTGGCTGTCGCTGACCTCGAGGGTGGTGGCCAGGCCCTGTTCATAGCGCACCCGCGCGATCTCCGTCGCGCGCCGGGCCAGATCCACCGAATCGGCGGTACTGCGCCAGGTGGCGAGGGCGGCCTGCCAATCCAGGTAGATCCGGCGCACTTCGAGGCGGATCGTACGTTCCAGATCATCCAGCGCGGCCAGCTCCTGGGCGCGTTCAATGGTTTTACGCCGCAGTTCCGCGCGCCGCAGCCCGCCATCGAGCAAAGACCACCTGGCCTGCACGCCGGCGGACCATTGCCAATCCCAGCGGCTGACCGTGGGGTCATTCCGTTCGGGATTCTGGCCCGCATAGTTGGCGAACAGCGATACGGCGGGCAGATAATCGCCCTGCGAGACGCGGATTTCCTGGTCGCTGATCAGGAGGCGCGCGCGGGCGGCCTGGAGATCTTCGCGCTGGGCCAAGGCCGCGACCTGCAGGGGCGCCAATTCCGCCTGGCGGGGCGGCGGGGGCGGCGGGGGCACGATCTCAAAGGCGGCCTCGTCATCCAGATAGAGCCACTGGCGGAGGGCTTCGAGCGCCAATTCCGCGTCATTGGCGGCCCGTACGGCGCGGGGGACTTCATTGGCCAGCTTGACCTGGGCGCTGAGCCAGTCGAATTCCGCGGCGGCGCCCTGTTCGAAACGCAGCCGGGTTTGCTCGGCGAAGGCGCGCATTTGCGCCACGGATTCCTCGGCCACCTGCCGGTTGGCGGCCGCCAGCAAGGCGGTGTGAAACGCCACGGTGACCTCGCGCTGGATCACATCCTGCATCCGGGCCGTGCCCAGCGCGGCCGCATCGCGGTACAGCGCCGCCGCCTGCAGGGCCGCCTGCACGGAACCGCCACGATAAAGCAACTGCCCGAGGCCGACCTCGGCGCCATACTGGTCGCGGTTCCCCAATTGATCGGGACCGCCGATGCCCAGAGGGCCCTCCTCCAGCCGCCGATAGGCCGCCGTCGCATCCAACTGGGGCAACACCTGCGCCCGGACCTCGCCAATCCGCGCTGCGGCAATCTCCTCGTCGCGCCGCGCATTGGCCAACGGCACCGAGGCGGCCTGCGCCCGCGCGATACACGCCTCGAGCGTTAACCGCAACGGGGCCTCGGCCGACGCCGACCAACCGACGCCCGCGCCCAGCCCACACAATAAAATCCCCGCCGCCAACCGCCCCCCGCGGAACCTCCGCACATATCGCCGCATAATCCATCGCCTTCCTTGTCTTGCACGGGGCGCAAAATACAACACTCCCGGCCGGGACGGCAAGTTTTCTTCGTGGGGGCGGCCTCTTTGCGGCTGGACAAGGCGCGGGTTTTCCTGCTTAGGTGGGCGGGGCAGGCGGCCCGGAAGGCCATGCTGGAGGCTGGCGCACATGCGTACGATGGCAGGACAGAACAGATCAGCAGTGGAAGGGTGGCGATGACGCCTCAGGTCTATGGCAGTACCCGCGGGGATTGTCCGCCCCTGACCTTTCAGGATACAGTGCTGGCCGGGTTGGCGCCCGACGGCGGCCTGCTGATTCCCGCCGCCTGGCCGGATTTCAGCGCCCAGCTCAAAGCCTGGAGCCAGTTGAGCTATGAGGAGCTGGCCGTCGCGGTCTGCGCGCCATTTGTTGATTTTCCCCCGGATGCGCTGCGGGCCTCGTTCGCCGCTGCCTATCGCTCCTTCCGCCAACCGGAGATCGCCCCGGTGGTGACCGTGGGACCGGTGCGGATCGTCGAGCTGTTTCATGGTCCGACCCTGGCCTTCAAGGATGTGGCCCTGCAATGGCTCGGGCGTTTGTTCGCGGATGTGCTCGAACGCCGCGATGGCCGCCTCAATATTCTGGCGGCGACCAGCGGCGACACGGGCAGCGCGGCGATCGCGGGCGTGCGCGGGCTCGAACGGGTGCGGATTTTCGTCATGCATCCCCATGGCCGCACCAGTCCTCTGCAGGCCTTGCAGATGACCACGGTGTTGGACGACAATGTTTTCAACCTGGCGGTTGAAGGCACCTTTGACGACTGCCAGGGGATCATGAAACGCATTTTCCGGGACACCGTCTTCAAAGAGCGCCATGCCCTGGGGGCCGTCAACTCCGTCAACTGGGCCCGGGTGCTGGCGCAGATCGTCTACTACTTTTATGCGGGCTTGCAGGTGCTGCGCGAGACCGGCGCCCGGCGCTTGCGCTTTGCCGTGCCCACCGGCAATTTCGGCGATATCTTGGCCGGCTACTATGCCGCCCGCCTCGGCTTGCCCATCGAACGCCTGATCCTGGCAACCAACGAAAATGACATTCTGGCCCGCTTCTTCCGCACCGGCGACTACAGTCTGGACACGGTCGTGCCCACCCTGAGCCCCTCGATGGATATCCAGGTGGCCAGCAATTTCGAGCGCTATCTCCATCATCGCCTCGGCGACGATTCCGCGCTGACCCGCCAGGTCATGACCGATTTCGAACAACACGGGCGCCTGACCCTGCCGCCCGCCGCCCGCGCGGCCGATCCGCTGTTCCTGGCCGAACGCGGCGATACGCCCGCCACCCTCGCCACCATCCGGCGCTACTACGAGGAATACGGCTATCTGCTGGATCCCCATACCGCCGTCGGCGTGGCCGCCGCCGAACGCCACCTCGACCCCGCCATCCCCACGATCTGCCTGGCCACCGCCCACCCCGCCAAGTTTCCCGATGCCATCCGCCAGGCCCTCGGCCAAGACTGCGCCCATCACCCCCTGCTCGATGGCCTCTTCGACGCCCCCAGCCGCTGCGAAATCATGCCCGCCGATGAAGCCCGCATTCGCGCCTTCGTCACCGCCCACGCCCACTGAAGTCCGTTACCGCATAAAACCATTGAGAAAAGTATAGACGCAATCCCCCAGGAAATCGAGATTGTAGCCGCCCTCCTGGCAAATCAGCGTGGGCCGTTTCAGCGCAGACAAATGGCGGGCAATGGTCAGGTAGTCCTCGGTCTGCATCCAGCACGGCAACCTTACCATGCGCCACCAAATACGCGGCGGCCGTCATCTGCGGGATCCTTGCGGTTCAGCAGCGGGCGTCCTGGCCGCGTACCAGTGCCCTTGACACGGAATATACAATGGTTGTATATTGCCGCCGAAAGGATGAGATGAGCTATGAGCACGACCACAGTCAATGTTGCATTCCAGAGCACCTTGCTACAGGAGATTGACCGGGCGGCGCGGGCGGAGTCGCGCAGCCGCTCGGAGTTTCTGCGCGAGGCGGCCCGTTCGTACATCCAGCGTAAGCAGCGCTGGAACGATGTCTTTGCCATGGGAAATGAGATCGCGAGGACGCGGGGACTGTCTGATGATGACGTGACCAAAGAGATTATGGCGTATCGCAAGAGCAAGGCCTCGCGGAGATGACCTCATTCCGAGTTGTCCTCGATTCCAATGTCATTATCTCAGGATTCCTGTTTAGCGGGCCACCGGCCCACCTGCTGAAGTGCGCGTTACATGGTTCGGTGCAAATCTGCATTTCACTGGCGATGCTGGATGAGGTGCGCGATGTCTTACAGCGCCCGAAGTTCGGTCTCTCTTCAGACCAGGCGCTCACGCTGATCGAAGATCTGCACGATCTCTGCCAGATCGTTACGCCGACCACACATGTCCATGTGATTGTTGCCGACCCGGACGACAACGCCATTCTGGAGTGTGCGGGCGCGGCGGGCGCCGAGTTGATTGTCTCGGGAGACGCCCACTTGCTGGCCCTCGGAAAGTGGCAGGGAATCGACATTCTGCGTCCCGCAGACGCCATCAAGAGAATCGCGCGCCAGGCCGAAGACAACCCGTGATGTGCCGGGCGTCGGGGGTCCGGCGTCGGGCGTCCTTAGGGCTTGGCTGCCTGGCTGTGCCAAGGCACGTTTTCAAGCATTGGCGTCTGGCGTCATAAGGAGGCCGGGCGGGCAAACCAGGAGACAACCCATGAGCCGGATATTCAAGCCCAGCGGTGGCTACCGCAAACTGCACTCGTTCAATTTCGCGACCATTGTGCACCTGGGTGCGATCCGGTTCTGCCGGCAGTTCATCCCGTGGCAGGAAGATCCGCTGGGCAAGGTGGTCGGCGCCGCGCGCTCTGGCCGCATCAATATCGCCGAGGGCTCGGAGCGCGCGGGCACCTCGACCGAAACGGAGATCAAGCTCACGGACGTGGCCCGCGCCAGCCTGGCGGAATTGCAGAATGATCTGGAAACCTGGCTGGCCGAACGGGAACTGATCCCCTGGAGCATCGCCAATCCCGAGCACCAGAAGGTGTCAGCCGTCCAACTCGAGTCGTTTGAGTACGGTGAAGACGTGCTGCATGCCTACTGGACCTACTTGCATCGGCAAAGGCATAAGTTCGATCCATGGCTCGCGCACGATGACCCGGCTGTGGTGGTCAATGCGCTGATTGTCCTGATTCAGCGCGCGACGGCCCTGCTATACCGCCAGATGCAAGCGTTGGAGGAGTCTTTTGTGCGCGACGGTGGGATCAAGGAGCGGATGTACAAGGCCCGCACGGCGGCGACCGACGAGCGCGCGCCAACCTGCCCGCAATGCGGCAAGCCCATGCGGCCACGCCGTTCCGCCAAAGGCCCCTTCTGGGGTTGCTCTGGCTACCCGGAATGCAAAGCCATCCTCGATGGCCAAAACCCGCCGGCCGCGCCCGCAGGACGCCCGACACGCGACGCCCGACGCCCAACGCGCCAGGCCGAAGATAACCAGTGATGTGCCGGGCGTCGGGGGTCCGGCGTCGGGCGTCGTTGTCGCGCACCGCCCCGTCGCAAGCCGCCGCCATGGCCCGCGCTCCAGCGCGGAACCGCAAGTGTGTGCAACGGGGGGGGGCACTTTCAAAACTCGTATCGAAATCTCAGGTGAGGGAATAGAACCATGTTGAGTGCAATCTTAAACGTCTTGCCTCTCAATATTGTCGTACCCTATTGCATCTTCTCCGCCTTCGTATTTTACCAGCAGCTTCATGCATCGCGGTTTGAAGGCGCAAGTCGGGTGTTTCTATTTGTTCTTACCCTGATGGTCACAATTGGATTCATTACCGGCCTTACTTTTCTCGTGATGTACGGCATTCGCATCTTAGCCGCCGTGTTGGCCAAGCGTTTCGACGTTTGGTACGCTGACTACAAACTCGTCGTGGGCGCCAGTCTGATGGAGGAAATCAGCAAAGGCCTGGCCGCAGCCGACTACGGTGTAGTGGTGCTAAGCCGCCATTTCTTTGCGAAGAAATGGCCGCAACGGGAATTGAACGGGCTGTTTACAGTCGAGGAAGCAAGTGGGAAGGTCGTACTCCCAATTTGGAAAGATGTGACAGAGGCAGACGTACGAGTTTATTCCCCGATCCTTGCTGACCGAGTGGCAGTGATGGCCTCACAAGGCGTGGAGGCGGTCGCCAACGCGATTGAGCGCTCCATTGAATACTTTGACATAGGAAAGACAGTCCAGCGGGGCTCCCCCGCGCTCACGCGTCTTACCGTGGCTCTTGGCCGCAAAGCGGCGGCAAACGCATCGGATCAGATTATAAGAACTGAGAAAGGCGTTGCCTTGGTGAACGCAGCAGCTAAGCACTTCGTGGAGCGAGCGATTGAGATAATTGAGGCCCTGCTCAGCCGATCCCCAAAGAGCGACATCCGGGTAGGCAGTTCGCAACTGCAGGACCATCACTCATACGTCGATGTCAGGTCAGGCAGAACACGCCTTCGATTCGAGTACGAGAATGAGGCGCGTAACAGTGCGACTGAAGCTCGGCTGGACTGCGCGGTATTCAACGGGCATTTGGGGCCATATGGGAACTACGAAGGGGCTGATGTGCTTGACAGGGAGCAGTACGCGCCGGTCGTGACTTCAGACAACCTGGTTCATTGGAGAAACATGGACGGGAAACAATTCTCCGAGGATTCCCTGATTGAGGAATGGTTCTCCAGGCTCACGAAAGAGATAGAGGAGAGACAGGCGTAAGGGGCTCGTCGCCTTTCTTCCTTCCCGGCATTCGCGAGGTGCCGACCTGGGATCGTCGTCAGGGGCCAAGTCGTCCGTCATGAATTGCCCTCACCGAGGGCAAAGTGCGCGTGTTCGGGAGAGTTGCTGACTCTCCTTGTTTTGCTGCTCTGAACTACAATATTCATGTTGAGGTAGATTCTGCCGCACTTGGGGCCGAATGCAAGGTGGAAATGGTGCCGGATACGCGTCCAGGGGCGTTCTCGTTCATGCCTTCGTCACAGGTGCTTGATCGATAGGCCGGCGACTCGCTCCTTCAAGTATTCGGCGACCAATCGGCGGTGACATTTCTCCGGTGTCGGTTCGCTGCAGAGCAGGCATCCGTAGTCAAGTAAATCGGCGGTGAGGATGGTTTCAATGCGGCGCGCCTGAATCAATGGCATGAACTGCTGAACGTAAGTATCCCAGGATCCGCCGTGCTTCTTGTAGTCGTCAAGAATGTCGCTGGTCGGCGCGCACTGCGGGAAATGGTGGTAGTCTGCATGGCAGATCTCGCGCAGGAAGAACCGCAGGTCGTCACGTTTGGTGAAGCCGGCGAGCTGCGAAACGTTGTTTAAGCGAATATCTAGCACTCTGCGGATATTTGCCTTTCGCAGCGTATTGAAGAACGTCTCGGCGTTTTTCTTCGTAAAGCCGATTGTGAATAGTTGCACTGGCATTGTGGGACCTCATGCGTACGCTAAGTCACGCGCTTGTTGGGCTTCCTCATCTTCATGGTATGCAATCCGCTCGCCCTGCCTATCGTATGCCTCTTCCACAAGGTCTTCTGGCGTCTTGAACAGGTCGGTTGCTTCCATGCCTAGCGCATCCATGAGGCGGCGTTCGGAATCTCGGTTGTCTTCGCATTCTCCGTTCTCAAGAATGTGCTTGATCACGACATCGTGAGCACGAAGATGGCGAGAGACCAAGATCATTCGGTGGCACTGAATCGGGTCTTTCTCCGAGCACATTAAAGCGACTGTGAAGCGAGTCGTTCCCTTTCGCACCCGGTCGAGACCATCTTGAAAATAGTCTGTCTGGCAAAGCATAGCGAAATCAACAGTCCCGTTCCGGTAGCAGAGGGGGTCTTTGGGGCGCGCCCCAAGGTAGCTGCCCAGGAAGGCGTAGGCGATTTGGCTCTGCGCCAGTAAGGCCGCAAGCGTGCTCTTATTGAATTGCGGGGCAAATCGGCTATATGGGGAAGACCGCACGTCAGCGATGGCATTGATGCCTTGCAGCCGCAAGAGGTCGAGGAACTCGCGCGGCCCGTGGTTTGAGTGCCCGATCGTGTAAATTGTTGTCATTGGTCAATACTCAATCCAAAATGGTTGCAGCTACCTTGTAATGATAGCCGTCGGTAAATGGGACCGTCAGGCTCACGACCATCAGGCAATTGGGGGGATGTTTAGGCGCGATCTCCCGTGGTGGTTGGTTGACATCCGGGAACGGTTGGAAATAGCGGGTTTCCATGGTCGGGTCAGTGATCGGCATGTCGTACTCTGTTCCGGCATACGTGAAGATCGCACGCCGGTTCTTGTGTGGACCACCTCGAAACTTGTCAATGGCTTCCCATATGCGGAATCGGAGGTTGCTGGGTCGGATCAGGTATAGCGATTGAAAAGGCGTCAGTGATGTGATGGTTGCGTTGGTGTGAATTCGGTCGGAGCGGGTGTCGGGTTGAAGCCACAGATGGGCGGGTGTTTCTTCGACGGCGCGAAGACTCTTTCCAACCATCGTGCCGATTCTGTGCCACCGTTCCGCCGAGTCGATCAAATAGTTCTCCGGCTGGTGAGGACAGTCCTGCTTGCCCGTGAGTGTCACGTCGACAACGTCTAGAACAGCAGGTTGAGTCCCAGAGGTAAGCAAGCAATCCTGCGTGTGAACTTCCCCCTCGCCCGCTTGAGAGACCGGGCGAATCCAGCCGCCATAGGACCACTTGCCGTCTCGTTGAAGAAATTCCCTGCCGGCGATGCAGTGACCACCGCGACGAACGGAATTGGCCAGTATCAACAATCTTTTCTTCATCGGTTATGCCCTTATGAACAATTAGACTGATTGCCGCACATTGTCAACGCTTCCGACGATTGCCTGCGCACCTTTGCTCTTCTTTCATCGGCCGTCATCTTCATCTTCGAGGATCATGCCGAAATATGCGTGGAATTGCAAGGCGGAAACGAGTCTCGGAGCCGTTTTGGAAGCCGTAGTGCAGCGTCTTGGCGCTGATGAACACATTGGCATCGAGGAGGTAGGCCATCAGGCGATTCCGAGGTTATGGCAAAGTTCGGTGAAAGTATGCTGGCGTTTGATGCCGAGGAGGCGGAAGGCTTCGGTGAAGGAGGCCTGGCCTTCGAGGGCGCTGGTGGCGACGGCGGCGGCGAAGCGCCTGCTCAGGCGGGCGGCCTGTTACCGCCGCGTACCGGCAGAGGCAAGCCGATTTGCGCTCATCAGCGAAGGACGCCCGACACGCGACGCCGGACGCCCAGCGCGCCAGGCCGAAGACAACCCGTGATGTGCCGGGCGTCGGGGGTCCGGCGTCGGGGGTCCATTGCCCGCGCGGGTTCATCGTTTTGGCTGAGTGGGCAGCGCGGTGAGGCGGATATGCCAGGCCGGGTGACGGGGGGAGGGGACTTGCCAGTCGGCGGCGATGCGGCAGCCGGGCATCCAGATGATCTGGTTGCGGCAGACGAGCAGGGGCAGGCGGGCGCGCTGGGCTGGTGAGAGTTTGGCGTCGGTGAAGATGTCTTGCAACTTGCGGCGGCCGGTGAGGCCCAGGGGGCGGAAGCGGTCGCCCGGTTGCCAGGTGCGCAGGTAGAGGGCGGCGCGGCCCACGGCCGCCGCGGAAATATGACAAGCGGCGGGCAGGCGACCCTGGGCGGTGACCTGGCGGCGGATCACTCGCGGAGGCGCAGGGAATCAGAGGGGAACGGGTCAAGCGGTCGGTTGACAAAAGGGCCGGAGCGTGGCAGCTTATCTGTATGACAACGCTACAAGATATTGAAGAAGCCGTGGTGCAGTTGCCCCACCCTGATTTGGGCGAGTTTCGCGCTTGGTTTGCCCGGTTCGATGCTGAAGCATGGGATCGCGAGTTCGAAGATGACGCGAAAAGTGGGGCGCTCGATCATTTCGCCGACAAAGCTCTTTTTGATCTCGCCGACGGGCGTTGTGCTAAGCTGTGAGTCATGAAGCTCATCCCGACTTCTGGAGCCAGTACCATCGTTTGCCGATCCATATACGGAATTTGGCTGATGAGACCTTTGCCATTCTGAAGACCGATCCGCGCCATCCCTCTTTACATCTGAAAAAAGTAGGCCGTCATTGGTCCGTGCGCGTGGGACTTCACTATCGCGCCGTTGGCGTTGCGTCGCCACAAGGAATCTTGTGGTACTGGATCGGGACCCATGCGGAATATGACCGCATGAAGCAATAGGAATTTGCGGCTTTCGCCCGACAAGCGACGCAGGCCCCCCCGCGCGCCAGGCGGGGGGCCGCGCGTGATGTGCCGGGCGGGGGGTGCCCGGCGTCGGGGGTCCATTGCCCACCCGGGCGGCCGCCGCGGGCTTATTGTTGTGGTTTGTTCGGCAGCGCGGTGAGGCGGATATGCCAGGCCGGGTGACGGGGGGAGGGGACTTGCCAGTCGGCGGCAATGCGGCAGCCGGGCATCCAGATGATCTGGTTGCGGCAGACGAGCAGGGGCAGGCGGGCGCGCTGGGTTGGTGAGAGTTTGGCGTCGGTGAAGATGTCCTGCAACTTGCGGCGGCCGGTGAGGCCCAGGGGGCGGAAGCGGTCGCCCGGTTGCCAGGTGCGCAGGTAGAGGGCGGCGCGGCCCAGGGCCGCCGCGGAAATATGACAAGCGGCGGGCAGGCGACCCGGGGCGTTGTCGGGTTGGCTGGGCTGCCAGCCCGTGGCGCGTCGGCAGCTCACGCGCAGGCCGAGCGTCGGGCAGT
>JAIPIQ010000030.1 GCA_021734645.1 Fidelibacterota bacterium
GCAGTCGGTGGTTCAGTTGGGGCGGACGAACCAGCGGAGCAGGACCGGCAGGATGCACAGGTCGGCCACCAGCGCGGTCACCCTGGCCAGGCCGCTCAAGAGGCCGAACAGCGCGCTGGGGGTGAAGTCGGAGAGAATCATGAGCGAGAATCCGAGCGTGATGATCAGCGTCGTGTAGAGCACGGCGAAGCCGACGCTGTCGTGGGTGCGCCGCACGGCGTCGGACGGGCTATGCGCTTTCAACTCTTCGAGATAGCGGTGCGTGTAGTGGATGGTGTCGTCGACGGCGATGCCCATGGCGACGGCGGCGATGGTAATCGTCATGAGGTCCAGGGGGATCTGGAGCCAGCCCATGGCGCCCAGCACCACGGCCGTGGCCAGCAGGTTGGGAATCATGGCGGCCAGCGCCACCCGCAAGGAGCGGAAAATGCCCCAGAACGCGACGAAGAGCACGCCGTAGACGATGCCCAACGTTGTGGCCTGGGAGCGCAAGAGGCGCTGCAAGATATTCTCGTAGAGGACGAACAGGTTGGTCATGACATAGCGCGATTCAGGGTACCCGAGCGCTTTGAGGTCTTGGCGAATGTCCGCCAACAGCCGGGAGCGCTTGAGCCCAGGGGTCGTGTCCTGGATGCGCATGCTGATGCGGGCCTGCCGGTGTTCCAGCGCCAGGAAAGGGCCCAGCAGCGTCTCGCGCAGGGAGGCTTCCAGTGTGCGATAGAGGGCGGTCAGCTCGTATTCCGTCAGCGGGAGGCTGTCATTCACCTCCTTGGCCAGGGCGGTCAAGTTCACGGCCGAAAGGATTTTGCCTACGGCCTCGTGGCGCTGGAGGGCTTGTTGCACGCGTTGCAGTTGCTGCACGGTCTGCGCCTGGAGTACCAGGTCTTGGGGCTTATCGTCATCCGGCAGGGTGATGACCAGGTCCAGCGGCGTGGAGCCGCCGAAGTGCCGGTCGATGAAAGCCAGTTCCTTGTGCACCCGGGTGGAATCGCGGAAGTAGTTCAGGAAACTGTTTTCCACGTCGAGCCGCAGGGCGCCGACGGCGCCCGCGGCGAGGACGCCCGCGCCCAGCGGAACGGCGAGCCAGCCCGCCCGCAGCGTGAACGTGGAGCAGCCCTTCAGTAGCCAGCGAGCCGGCCCAAGCTGACCGCGGGCTGATTCGCGGGGAAAGAGCGCCATGAGCGCCGGAAACAGGGCCAGGCTGACGCCGATCGAGCAGAACATGGCAATAATCATCATCCAGCCAAAGGAAATCACCGGTTGCAGCTCGCTCGCGAGGAGCGACGCAAAGCCCACGGAGGTGGTCAGCCCGGCATAGAGACACGGCGCGGCTTTGCGACGCAGTGTGGCGGTCACCAGGCGCGGCTGCTCCCAATCAGAATGTTGCCGGTTGTACTCACGATACTGCACGATGAGGTGCACCACGATGGCGAGGGTCAGGATAAGTTGGAGCACGACGAAGTTGGCGGAGATGACCGTGGTTTTGAAGCCCAGCATGCCAAAGAGCCCGAGGGTGGCCACCAGGCTGCAGGTGCAGCAGACCGCCGGAATCACGACCCAGCGGATGCGGCGGAACAACGCCAGCAGAATCACGGCGATCATGGCGGCGATGGCGCCGCCGAAGACGACCAGATCGTTGCGAATGATGCGGACGAGTTGGAAGCCCACCACGTGCAGGCCCCCCAGGTAGAGGTTGGCTCGCCCCTCGTAGGGGCGCAGCATCTTCCGGATTGCGCTCACTTCCGCGCGCCGTTGCGTGTCCAAGCGCCGGTACAGGGGGTCGGCCTCGCGCCGCAACCGTCGGCGTTCCCGCTGCTTTGCCGGCGAGAGCTTGCCCTGGAGCGCCTGGCGCTGCAGGTCGGTGATCCGTTCCTCAAGCCGGCTCAGTTCCGGATCGGCCTTGAAGAGGACTTGGAGGGCCACGGCGGTTTGGTCACGGTTGATGAGCAATTGTTCGTAGATGGGATGGTCCGTGAGGGCGCGCCGCAGGGTCTCCATGCTGAAGGATCGCTGCTCGACGGTCCACGCGGACGGATCGAGGGTCGTCAGGTCGCCAGTGGCCAGGGTCAGCAAAGGCGCGTCCAGCAGTGAACGCACGGCCGCCACGCGCTCAAGGCCGCGCAGTTCACCCCGGATGGATTTGAGATCGTCGAAGGTTTGTTTCGAGAAGACGCTATGGTTGGTCGGTGCGTAGGCGATCAGCAGAAACTCCCGGGGCGCGAAGCGCTGGTGCATGACCTGGGTTTGCATGTAATGGCGGTTACCGCGCATGAGCAGGGTGTCTGCGGAGGCGTCGACGCGGAACTTGCGCGCCTGCCAGCCGAGGGCGCCGACGGCAACCAGAAAGTACAGCAGGACGTACAGGGGGTGGCGCACGATCCAGCCGGCCGGGCCGCCGGGTTCAGGGCGTGTAGGCGGCATCCCGTTGAACTCCCTGTAGGTAAAGATTGCGGAAGAAGATGTACGGATCTTCGCTCTGGCGGCGCAGCACGCGGTAGTTTTCGGCCGCGGGCGC
The DNA here is from genome assembly GCA_021734645.1 of Fidelibacterota bacterium. GTDB lineage: Bacteria > Verrucomicrobiota > Kiritimatiellia > JAIPIQ01 > JAIPIQ01 > JAIPIQ01. The sequence goes on from JAIPIQ010000030.1 coordinate 2,516, forward strand.
AAAGTCCTGGAGGGTGTCGAAGCCCTGCAGCCCCGTGGTCACCGGTTCGTCGGTAAGGTAGGGAATCGGTGAGAGAAAGTAGCTGCCCACGCGGTTGGCGGCGTCGCGCAGGTCCGAGGGCCCGAAGAGGGGCAGGACCAGATAGAGGCCATAGCCCAGCCCGTAGTATGCCAGCGTGTCATCGAAACCGGTTTCCCGGTGCTCCAGGCCGAACCACGCGGTGGCGGGATCGAAGAGCCCCAGCAAGCCCAGGGTGGAGTTGACGGCGAACCGCAGGGTGCTGGTTGACATGCGCCCCGGTTGGAGCTGGAGCAGATGGTTCACCGCGGAGAGAGGGGTGCGCAGGTTTTGGAAGAAGTTGCCGATGCTGCGTTCGACGGGATCGGGTACGAGCCAGAGATAGCCCCGGCTGACAGGGATGAGCATGTAGCGGTAGAGCGCATCATTGACTGTGAACAACACGCGGTTGAACGGCAGAAGCGGATCGCGGTAGTCCCGATGGGCGACCACATGCGGTTCGATCTCCGGCCGATCTTGCGCGGGCCCGGCCGGCCGCCGGCGATGACCCGGAACGGGCAGGCGCCCGGTCGCGGTCGTGGGCGCGGAGCCGCCCGGGTCGGCGGCCGCCCCGGAGGGCGTTCGCGGTGACGGCGTGGCGCAGCCCGCGCTGCAGAGGGCGAAGCAAAACAATGCCACCGCGCCGCTTGGCCGTACGCAGCGGGCGAATCGGCTCATCATTGCACCTTCCGGTCCGCCGTAGCGCCGTCACCGGACCGAGCCGAATCCACCCGGGCCGGAAGACCGGGACCAAGTTCCTGTTCGGAAATGGGATCCATGAGCGTCCGGGCGCGCCAGCGCCTGCCGGCGCCGACTAGTGACCGTGTGATTGCTCTGCGGCCGTGAAATAGGCGTCCTCGAAGGCGTCCAGTAAAGCGCGCAATTGCGCGACATGCGCCTCGTCCAGCGTTTGCTTGCATTTCATGGACGTCACCAGCATCCGGTGCAGCAACGTGATCTGCGTCACATAGTGGTCGTGGCCGGCGGCTTCACTGTCTGCGACCGGCGTGACGCGTTGGTTCATGAAGTACTGATAGACGATCTCCTGGATCTTGTTGGCGTGTTCTTCCTTGTTTACGATCCAGCGCACGAGCTGGTTGGCGTTCTCCGTGGGGGCCGCGCGCTGTTCCTTGATCTGCTGCATTGATTTCTCGATTGTCTCGCAGTGCTCCCGCAGGAGGTCGATCCGCAAGCGATCCCCGTAGATCCCGCAGGGAATCTCACAGTGCCCCAGGGCCGTGGCCCCGCTCAACAGGCCGACCAACGTGATTGCGGCCAGGTGTCGCTGGTTCATCCTCGTTCTCATGGTGCCTTCTCCGTTTCTGATGGTGCCCGCCGAATTGCGCGCCTTTACAAACTAACGGATTGCCCGGCGCTTGGCTCTCAGGCAGTGGCGCAGGCGGCGGTTCGATTTCTCTGAATTGCGACGCCGAGGGCGTGATCATCCTGAGTTTGGGGCGCGGTGGGCCGGATCCATGAGATTGTTGCGGGTAGGGGGATTCGAAAACTTCTCCCCGGTTTCTCCCGATGGCGCTGTTGCGCAGCATGGGTTAGATGTGAAGCAATGTGAAGGCCACAAACGAAACGTCGAGAGGATAAGGAGCCAGTCATGCAATACAAGCGATTTGGCAACACAGGGATGCAGGTATCGCGGTACTGTCTTGGGGCGATGACATTTCCCAACCGGCTGGACATTGATGGGTCCCGTCGGATCGTGGACCAGGCGCTGGACCGGGGGGTGAACTTCATTGATACCGCGAACAGCTACGGCATGAGCGAGGAAGTCCTGGGCAAGATTCTGGACGGGCCCAAGAGAGAGCGCATCTATTTGGCTACCAAGGTGTATCGGCGATTCTGTCGTGACGGGCGTACAGGGCGCAACAGTCGCGTGAACCTGATCTCGTCTTTGGAGCGGAGCCTGCGGCTGCTGCAGACCGACTATGTCGATCTCTATCAGCTTCATCATCCCGATCCGGACACGCCGATCGAAGAAACGATGGCGACACTGGACCTGCTGGTCCGGCAGGGCAAGATTCGCTACGTGGGGGTGTCGAACCATTACGCCTGGCAGATGGCAGTAATGATTGCGGAGAGCAAGGCACACCATTGGGAGCCCATCGTTTCGCTGCAGGCCAATTACGACATTCTGGACCGACAGCTGGAGCGTGAGACCCGGGCGTTCCTGCGGGAATTCAACATCGCGCTGATGTGTTACAGTCCCTTGGCGGGGGGGTTGCTGACCGGCAAGTATGAGCCGGGCCAGCCGCCACCGGAGGGCTCGCGCGCGGGGCAAAGTGAGCCGCTCCGGCAGATGCTGGAAGACGAAGGGGTCCAGTCCGTGCTGACGCGGTTGGCTGCGCTGGCGACGGATCGGGCCCTGAAAATGAACCAGTTGGCCGTCCTGTGGCTTCTGCAGAAGCCCGCGGTGACAAGTGTCATTCTCGGTGGCCACAAGAGCGAACACTACAACGAGTTGTACGACGTGGCCGACAGTTCACTCGATGAGAAGGCCGAGGCGGACATTGACGCCATGTCTGCGCAAAGGGTGTACACTGTGTATCGCAACCAGCCCATCGCCGAGGGCTTCTCGCTGGCGGAGCAGTGGTAGGCAAGTCACGCAGGTTGGTTGTGATCAGACTGAAACCCGAAACCGGACACCTGTTCTCTTCAACAAGTGGGCGGCTGTCATGGCCCCCTTTATAAGGAGTTTCCCGGAGCGGGATCAGGCTTACCCCGATTGGCGGCGGCGGCGCCGCCGCCCAAGATGTACTGGTCAAAACGGGAGCAGACGATGGCGAAAGACGACAAGCAGGCGATGGAGATTGAGCGTCGCGAATGGATGGAATCGTTGGATTACGTACTGGGGCGGGACGATCCCGGTCGGGTCCGCAGGCTGCTGCGGGGATTGCGGGAGCGGGCGCACGAGGCGGGCGTCGACTTGCGGCACTGCGCCAACACCCCGTACATCAACACGATTCCCGCCGCCCGCCAGCCCGTCTATCCCGGCGACCGCGACATCGAGCGGCGCATCAAGAGTATCATCCGGTGGAATGCCATGGCCATGGTCGTGCGCGCCAACCGCGCTGAGGCCGGGATTGGCGGTCACATCTCGACCTACGCCTCTCAAGCCACGCTGTACGAAGTGGGGTTCAATCACTTTTTCCGGGCTGCCCACGACCAGGCGGATGGCGATCATGTCTACTTTCAGGGGCACGCCTCGCCCGGTAACTATGCCCGCGCGTTCCTCGAAGGCCGCATCTCGATCCCCGAACTGAAAAATTTCCGGCACGAATGCCACGATGGGCCGGGGCTGCCTTCCTATCCGCATCCATGGCTCAAACCGGACTTCTGGCAATTCCCCACGGTGTCCATGGGGCTCGGTCCCATTCAGGCGATCTATCACGCCCGCTTCGACCATTACCTTGCCGATCGGGGACTGAAGGACACGTCCGATCACAAGGTCTGGTGCTTCGTTGGCGATGGGGAGACTGACGAGCCGGAGTCCCTGGGTGCGATCAGCCTGGCGGGGCGCGAGCGCCTCGACAACCTGATCTTCGTTGTTAACTGCAATCTGCAACGGTTGGACGGGCCCGTGCGGGGCAACAGCAACATCATTCAGGAACTGGAAACGGGGTTCCTCGGCGCGGGTTGGCATGTCATCAAGGTGATTTGGGGGGCGGATATGGATCCGCTGCTCGAGAAGGATCAGGACGGAATCCTGGTCAAGACGCTGGGGGAGATCGTTGACGGCGAGCATCAGAACTATACGGTGAAGGGCGGCGCTTACGTGCGCGAGCATCTGTTCGGACGCGACCCGCGCCTCTTGAAGATGGTTGAACAGATATCGGACGAGGATCTTGGGCGCTTGCGGCTGGGGGGGCACGACCCGGATAAGGTATATGCCGCGTACCAGGCGGCGGTTCGCCATACCGGTTCGCCGACGGTCATTCTGGCGCGCACCATCAAGGGCTATGGCCTGGGTGAGGCCGGCGAGGGGCGGAACATTACCCATCAGCAAAAGAAGTTGAACGAGAAAGAATTGCGCGAATTCCGCACGCGCTTTGCGGTTCCGGTTTCCGATGCGGATGTGGATGACGTGCCGTTCTACAAGCCGGACGACGACACGCCGGAGATGCAGTACCTGCACGAGAGGCGCCGGGCGCTCGGCGGCTATCTCCCTGCCCGCCGGGACCAGGCGGAGGCTTTGGAGGAAGTGGACGCCGCCCTGTTCGAGGAATTCCATCAAGGCAGCGGCGACAAGGAGGTGGCCACCACCATGGCGTTTGGACGCATCCTGTCCAAGCTGCTCAAGGACGAGCAGCTTGGCCCGCGCATTGTGCCGATTATTCCAGACGAGGCGCGCACCTTCGGCCTGGATGCCCTGTTCCGTCAGGTCGGTATCTATGCCCATGCCGGGCAGCTCTATGAGCCTGTGGATCGGGCCAACCTGCTCTATTACCGCGAGGCGCAGGACGGCCAGATCCTGGAGGAGGGCATCACCGAGGCCGGGTCCATGTCGTCGTTCATTGCGGCGGGAACGGCCTATGCGAACCACAGGTTGAACATGATCCCGTTCTTCATGTTCTACTCCATGTTCGGTCTGCAGCGCGTGGGTGATCTGATCTGGGCCGCGGGCGACATCCGCGCGCGCGGCTTTCTGGTCGGGGGCACCGCCGGCCGCACCACCCTGGCGGGGGAGGGGCTGCAACACTGCGATGGCAACAGTCACCTGCTGGCCTTCCCTCATCCCACCGTGCGGGCCTATGATCCGGCCTATGCCTACGAAATCGCAGTCATTGTGCAGGACGGCATCCGCCGCATGGTCCATGAACAGCAGGACGAGATGGTCTACTTCACAATAATGAACGAGACCTACCGCCAGCCGGCCATGCCGAAAGACGTCACGACCGGCATCCTCAAGGGCATCTACCGCCTGCGGGCCCCGCTCCAGGACGACGCCGAGGCCCAGGTTCACCTCTTCGGGAGCGGCGCGATCCTGAACGAAGCCATCAAGGCGCAGGCCCTGCTGGCGGAGACCTTTGACGTCGCCGCCGACGTGTGGAGCGTGACCAGCTACAAGGCGCTGTACCATGACGCGGTTACGACCGAACGCTGGAACCGCTTGCACCCCGGCCGCAAGCCGAAAACGCCGTATCTTGTCGCCGCGCTGAAACAAGCCAAGGGTCCGTTCGTGGCGGCCACCGATTACCACCGCCTGTTGCCGGAATCGATTGCGAACTGGCTGCCGCACCGCCTGGTGGCCCTCGGCACCGACGGCTTCGGCCGCAGCGACGGCCGGACGCACCTGCGCGCGTTCTTTGAAGTCGATGAGCGGCACATAGCCCTGGCCGCTTTGCAGGCCCTGACGTGTGAAGGCGCGTACGACAAGAAAGTCTGCGCGCAGGCAATCAAGAAACTGGGCATCGCTCCGGAGAAACCGGACCCCATCAATACCTGAGCAGTGCCGCGCCGCGGCGCGGGCGGAAAGGACAAGTACAAATGGCTAAGGAATTTAAACTGCCCGAGCTGGGCGAGCAGGTCGAATCGGCCTCAGTGTCCAAAATCCTCGTGTCCGAGGGGGATCAGGTGGAGCCGGAGCAGCCGGTCATGGAGCTGGAAACCGACAAGGCCGTGACGGAAGTGCCCTGTGACAGCGCGGGCATCGTCGAGCGGATTCACGTCAAGGAAGGCGAGGATGTCAAAGTGGGCCAGGTGCTGTTGACCCTGAAAGAACAAGCGGGCACGGATGGGCCGGACGGGCGGGCGGAGGCCGAGCCGGAGGCCGAACCGGAGGCCGACGGGAAGGAGGCGGCGCCCGAGCAGACCGCGGCGGCACACGCCGAGGCGGAGCCGCCGGCCCAAGCGCGGAAGAAAGCGCCCGAAGCCGAGCCGGCCGAAGGAGCAAAAGCAGAAACGGCGGACGCAGAATCGGATCAAAGAGCAGCGGAAGGCGAGGTTGAACCGGAAACGCAGGAGGAGGATGAGCCGCGGCGCGGTAGCGGGGAACCCGCGCCAGCCGCGCCGTCCGTGCGCCGGTTCGCGCGAGAAGTCGGGGCCGATATCAATGCCGTGTCGGGCAGTGGTCCCCACGGCCGGATCTCCGTGGCAGACGTCAAGCGCCATGTGCAGTCCGGCGGGTCGCGCGGTGGCGGCGCCTCCGTTTCCGCGCAACTGCCGGACTTCTCTCCCTGGGGGGAGACCGAGCGCAAGCCCATGGGCGCGGTGCGCCGACTGACTGCGGAGAACACGGCGCGGGCCTGGTCGCTGGCGCCGCAGGCCACCCAATTCGGCAAGGCCGATGTGACCGAAATTGAAAAACTGCGGCAGCGGTTCCAGGAGGACGCCGAGCAGGCGGGAGGCCACCTCAGTCTCACGGTGATCCTCGTCAAGGCCCTCGCGGGCGCCCTGAAGAAGTTTCCCCGCTTCAACGCGAGCGTGGACGGAGCGCGCAACGAGATTGTCTACAAGCGCTACTGTCATATCGGGTTGGCCGTGGATACGGAACGGGGCCTGCTGGTACCCGTTGTCCGGGACGCGGACCGCAAGAACGTCATTGAGCTGGCCGTTGCGGTGAAGGAGTTGACCCGTCGGGCGCGCGACGGCAAACTCGGCGCCGACGAAATGCGCGGCGGCAGTGTGACCATCACCAATGCCGGCGCGCTGGGGGGCGACACGTTCATGCCGATCGTGAACTGGCCGGAGGTCGCGATCCTGGGCGTGGCGCGGGCGCGTATTGAGCCGGTATTCCACAATGGCCAGTTTCGGCCGCGCACCCTGCTGCCGCTGACCTTGTCATACGACCACCGGGTCATCGACGGCGCCGATGGTGTGCGGTTCATGCAGTGGCTGGTTGCGGTGATTGAAGATCCCATCAAAATGGCGTGGGCCGGATAAGGATACGACGATGAGCAAGGACAAGGCCACAGATCTCCTGGTTATCGGCGCGGGCCCAGGCGGGTACCCGGCGGCTTTTCACGCGGCGGACCTGGGGCTGCGCGTCACGCTGGTTGATCCGGAACCCAACCCGGGCGGCGTGTGCCTGTACCGGGGGTGCGTGCCGTCCAAGGCGCTGCTTCACGTGGTCTCGTTTCTGCACGACGTGGAGCAGGCATCCGAGTGGGGTGTGCGGCTCGGGAAGCCGGAGGTGGACCTCCGTCGGCTGGCAAGTTGGAAGCACAGCGTGGTGGAACGCCTGACCAAGGGGCTCGGCCAGCTCGGGAAACAGCGCCGCATCCGTTATGTGCGCGGTACAGCCCGGCTGCGCGACGCGCACCACGCCGTCCTCGAGCTGGCCGGGGGCGAGCACACCGACATCGCCTTCGAACAGGCCGTGGTGGCGACCGGTTCCGTGGCGGCCTCGATCCCCGGCATGCCGGATTCCCCACGCATCATGACCTCGCGCCAGGCGTTGGATCTGGCCGATCGGCCGGAACGACTGCTGGTGATTGGCGGCGGTTATATCGGTCTCGAACTGGGACAAGTCTATGCAGCCCTGGGGTCCCGGGTGACAGTGGTCGAAATGCAGCCCGAAATCCTCCCGGGCATGGACCGGGACCTGGTGCACATCCTGCGTAAACGTCTTGCAAAACAGTTCGCAAGCATCCGGACCGGGACGAAAGTCAAGGAGATGAAGGAGGTCGCAGACGGCCTGCGGGTTTCACTCGAGGGCGAAGGGGAATCCCAGGCCACGTTCGACAAGGTGATGGTGGCGGTGGGCCGCCAGCCATGCGCCGTGGGCGTGGGGTTGGAGGACGTCAACGTGGAGCGCAACGACCAGGGCTTCATCGAAGTCGACGCGCAGCGCCGCACGAGCGCGCCATCAATCTTCGCCGTCGGCGATGTCGCCGGGGCACCGATGCTGGCGCACAAGGCGACGCACGAGGGGCGCGTGGCGGCCGAGGCCGCGGCGGGCCAGCGCGTGGCCTTCGCACCCCGCGCCATCCCCTTCGTCGTTTTTTCCGACCCGGAGATTGCCTGGTGCGGGCTCAGCGAAGAAGCGGCGGCAGCGAGCGGCCGCGCGATCAGGGTGACCCGGTTCCCGTGGGGCGCTTCCGGCCGGGCTGTGACCCTGGATCGCCCCGATGGCTTGACCAAGATGCTGTGCGATGCGGAGACCGGCCGCATTCTCGGTGTGGGCATGGTCGGGCGAGGGGCGGGCGAGCTGCTTGGGGAGGCCACCCTGGCAATCGAAATGGGGGCCGTAGCCGATGATGTCGGCCTGACGATTCATACCCACCCCACGCTTTCGGAGACGCTCATGGAGGCCGCCCAGGCCTTCGGGCAGCACAGTACGCATATCAGCGGGAGATGACCAACATGCAAAACGAAACAGAACGGACCGTTCAAGAATTGGCGCGCGAAATCATAATTCAGAATGTCCAAAAGGGACAGATGTACCGCGTCAAGTTCTCCCAGGATCCCGTGATTTACGAAGGCATGCCAATTGCCCTGCCCGGCATGCTGTCGGGCGAAGACGAAGTATTCGAGATGCGCGTGGTCGGTCCCAGTCAAGAGGGCGCCGTTCTGCGGCGCGCCGTGGGCGATATCTCCTGGATCAGGGAATTCCGCTGAGGAGCGCCGTACCGGTTATCAGGCCCCGAACTTGTTCAGGCGGCCGGCATGGGCCAGTGCCAGGGGCATCAAATCCGTAGCGGGAAAACGGAGCCCGAGGGCGCCGGCCAGGCACGCCCGTTCGCCAAATGCGGTCACGCCGTCCGGCCGGCAGTGCGGCGCCCAGAGCAGCGCGGGGACCGGGTGCCAGCTGTGAGCCCGCAGGCGGGCGGGCGTGGAATGGTCGCCGGTCACAACCAGGACATCCGGGTTCATGGCGCGCAGAGCCGAGACGGCTTCATCGGCTTTCTCAATGGCCCGAACCTTGGCTTCGAAGTCACCGTCTTCGCCGGTGCTATCCGTGGCTTTCACGTGCACAAAGAAGAAATCGAAGCCGGGCAGGTTGTTTCTCACCAGCGAGATGCTGTCTTCGATGGTGTTCGCTTGTGCCAAGACCTCCATGCCCAGCAGGCGGGCGATGCCCCGATACATCGGATACCCGGCGATGGCCGCGGAATGCACTCCGAAGACGTCGCCGAAGGACGGCCACGTCGGCCGCCCGGCAAACCCGCGCAGGAGAACCATGTTCGCTGACGATTCTTCGGCCAACAGCTTCTGCGCGCTTTCCACGAACCGCAGCACGCAGTCAGCGGTTTTGTGCGCTTCCGGATGGACGGGCTTCGGCGGGCGGGGTTCAACCTGCGTAGTCTGCGGGTCCGTATCCGTTACGCCCGCGGACAATCCGCTCCCGCGCAGCACAAGCAGGAAGCGATGCTCCTTGATCGTATCAACAAACACGTCGACTCCGTCGATCTCGATCTGTTGCAGGATTCGACACAGACGCTTGTTCTCGCCTGTGTCGATCCGTCCCGCCCGGCGATCCGTCACAAGACCGTCTTCATCCACCGTGCAGAAGTTGCCTCGGGCCGCCACGTCACCGGGCTGGAGGTCGCAGGCCATCCCCGCCGCGGCGAGCGCGCCGCGGCCGATTGTGAAGGCCAAGGGGTCATATCCCAAGATGCCAAGATGCCCTGGCCCGCTCCCGGGGGTGATACCGGGCCGCACGGGAACATGCAGCCCAGTGATCCCCTCGGCGGCGAGGGTATCGAGAGCGGGCGTAGCGGCGGTCTCCAATTCGGTCAGACCGCCCGGAACCAACGGTATGCCGCCTAGTCCGTCCAAAACCACAAGTACAATCTTCGAGGCGTTTGGCCGGCACAGGTCACGCAGGTACTCGAGCGGGTGCGTCACAGGAGGGCCGTCCCTAGACGATATAGCGAAGGACCGCGGCGATCAAGAGGGCGATCAGCAGGATCCAGAAGAAGATGCCGAATGCTGTGCCGAGAACCGCGGCTTCTTCGGGCGGCTGCGTTGGCTCGCGCGTCGTTCGCGGTGGACGGACCGGCGTTGCGAGGGCCAGTACCAGCAGCGAGACGAGGAGCCCGACCAGCAGAAGACTCAGCCAAGCCGTGCCATACCAGATGGGCCCCCAGGCCGGCAGCCAGGCCCCGCCGGCCCACATGGCGACCATCAGGATCAGAAACAGAAACAACAGCGACGGGCCTGCCGCGTCTGTTCGGGCGGGGTGCCGCCAGCCGAACCCCCACGCCAATATGGCGCTTAGAATGAGCGCCCACGCAACTACAAAAAGAATATCAACCATCATCATAACACAGCTCCTGTCTGTTGGGTATCATGCCCCGGTTCGAATTTCCGCGCGCCCTGGCCTCATTACCAATTTGCGCCCGACACACTAAGGCTACGGCAAGATGCCTTGTGGTGCTATCGGTATATATCTGGATAAGGGTCTTCGAATTCTCCGATCTTGCGGGTCCATCCTTAATCCGGCCCGCCCCCAGTTGGGCAACCACGACAAATAAATGCAGGGCCGGGGGAGGTGACACCCCCCGCGGCCCAGAGCCCAGACTAATGCGGTGAGCTAATGACCGCCGGTCAGGGGGTGTAGTAATTCGGCCCGTAGATCACGGCCAATTCATTGTCGACAGCCACCGCGCCCCCCTCGATGGCGTTTTCCGTGGCGGCTTGGCGCTCGGCCCATGTATCCACCGTGCCGGTCAAGGTCACCACCGCGTTATCCACACTAACCGTGACCTCTTCGCTGTCCACAAATGGGCTCCAGAAGAGTTCAGCTTTGATGTCGACTTCAATTTCCCAATCAGACTTTGTCGTGGTTCTGTCCGTGGTCACATACCAGTCGTAGTCATACAGGTACCACTCGTCCGTGTAGGGGTCCTGGACCGTGAAGTTCGGATTGTTGACTGTCAGGAAGTTGTGGACCACCTCAACGCCAAGTTGCCGCGCGGCAACGTTGTCCGCCACCGCTTTTTCGAAGGTGGAGTCCACAGCACCCGCAAGATAAACCTCGCCATCTACGACAGAAACGTCGATTTGGTAACGCTCGACGGACGGATCGCGAGCCAGCGCATTCTTGAGGTTAACCTCGATCCGTCTGTCGCTGGGCGTGCCGGGGCGGACCTTGAGCTTGTTGTTGATGCTCCAAACGCCGACCACGTTCCTGGCGTCCTGGGCAGCAGCGCGTTTGGCTCTGAGGTTGTCCACCGTACCGCGCAGTGTTACGTAACCACCGGTCGACTCGACATCAATCTTGTAGGAGACCACACGAGGATCGTAAACCAGCGCATCGTTCACCGCAGCTTTGATCTCGGCGTCCGACCGGGCAATATATTTGCCTGTCCGCAGCCGAGCATCCCGAGCCCAGCCTTTCACGTTCAGGCCGCTGTTGTCCACCGACTTAACGCCCGCCACCCAGGCCTTGCTGTACGCCCGGTTTTTCTCGGCCAGACTACCAACTGTTCCTGTCAACGCGACATGGCCATTATCAACGGACACCTCAATGAGGCCGTCGTCCACGTACAAATCCCAACGAAGCGTGGCGGCCACTTCCTCCTGGATCTCGCGGTTGGGCCGGTCGGTCTTATAGTCTACCATGATATTGTTAGCGACGCCTTTGACTCCTCGCACGCCTTTAGCCACCGTGGCCGCCAGTTGCGCTTCTTGCCAAGAATCAACCGTTCCGGTCAGCGTGACGATTCCATTGTCCACGGATGCCGTGAGTTCCCACGACTCGGTGACCGGGTCCCACCGCAGAGCGTCGTCGATGTCTTCGTCGATCTCTTTATCCGCGCGGTAAGGCGCGCTTACGTCGATCCTGTTGACAACGGCCCGCACGCCCTTGACGGTGGCGGCGATGTTTTCCGCGCGCTCCTTGGCCAGCAGGTTGTTGACGCTGCCGGTCAGCGTCACGACTCCTTCTGCCGTTGAAACATCAATTGCGCGTGCCGACACTGCCGGATCCTTGATCAGCTCGTCATCGACGGCATTGCTGATCTGCCGGTCATTCAGTTCGACAGCGCCCAGTGCGAGGTCCGCGCTGCCCCCCATGAGGACCACGACGCCCAGTAAGCCGACCGCGAATTGCTTCATTCCAATTGCTTGAATGCTAAACATGACTTCTCTCCTGTGTTCTTGTTGCGCTTGACACCCCCAAACTACTTGCAGATACCATGCGGCGCCATCGGCCGATGTCGGGATAAGAGCCTTCGTAATTCCCTAGGTCCGGCAGACCAAGGCGGGTGACACGCCACCGAATGATCCGGACGGAGGATTACCGCACCGGGCGCTTTGCCAGCGCCCTTGATATAGGCCCCGGCGCCGATGGCCCATGGCGGGGCGCGGGCGTTACCGTGCGGTCGCCCTCGCAATCAGTTCCTGTTTCAGGTCCCACAAGCTTGCGGACAGGGACACGTGGTAAACGTGAGGCTTCATCAGGCGCTGCACGCCCGCAACCAGCCTTTGCCGATTGCGGTCTCGACACTGGCGAATCGCTGCGATATCCGGCAGCTCGTAGAGCACCCGTAGAGCACCCGCCCGGCGCGCAGCACGGGGGTCAGGAGATTCTCCATGGCGCTGATTTCGACGCGCGGCAGGCGGCGAGCGGAGGTGTCGACGGGGTGCCGCAATTCCAAAGGATCCAGCTCGCGCGGGTGCTCCTGTCGTCGGCAGATCAGGTCCGCGGTGGCCATCTCACGGCGAGCATAAAGCCGCCAAACGGCCTTGGCACCCGGGTTGGGGACGCCGCTGCCCAGGGTGTCGACCGTATCGACCAGAAGAATGCAGTCGTCGGGATAGGCCGCCGCATATTGTTCGAATGCCTCCCGCTCATCGGTGCCGAGTGCCATGAAGGCTTGAACCATGCTGTGGGCGTGCGTCTCCTTGGGGGGAGAGCCCAACGCCAAAGAGATACCTGTGTTCGAGGTGAAGTCCGCGCCACCGATCAACGCAGCACGCGCCGCGGCGTTGGCGCCTAGATCCTGCGCGCGCCGCATGCCGAAATCCACAACCACCCCCCCCCGCGCCCCGCCGCCCGGATGCGGGCCGCCTTGGTGGCGACCAGCGTTTGGTAGTTGAGCCGGTTGAGCAGTGCCGATTCCAGCATCTGGGCCATGGCCAGCGGGCCGCGCACGATCGTGAGCGGTTCATGGGGATGCACCACGCGGCCTTCCGGAATGGCCGTGACCTCGAGTGCCTGGAAATGGCCGTGCTGGCCCAGCCACTGCAGAAAATCGTCCTTGAACACCTGGCCGCCCGCTCCGTCGCGCAGCGCGGCCAGTTGCTCGATTTCCTCCGTGCGGATACGTGTTGCCTGCATCCACCCGAGCAGCCATTCCAGTCCCGCATTGATGCAGTGCCCGGCCTGATGTGAGCCGTAGTCGGGGTATGTGCGGAAGAAGTGGTCGAATTGCGCGGGCGTCTCGTGGATGCCGGCCCGGAAATAGAGCTGCGCCATGGTTAGTTCGTAGTGGTCCGTAAACAGAAAACCGCGCGCAAGATTATTATCGCTGGTAACCATGAGTCATTCCTGTGCGGTGAGCATATGCGGTTTTGTCTCGAACCAGCAGCTCAGGCAAAACGGGCCCGCGCGAAAGGTCCTGGCCTTAATGGTCAAACAGTCGTGCCTTTCCGGTGCCGGGAGTCGTGGGGGGTAACCTGCGCCCGCAGGTTCAGGTCGGTAAGTTCCCGGTTCAACTCGGTGAAGTCGTCCTGCGGTTCATAGCCGACCAGCTCGCGCGCCAGCCCGATGTCCATGCGGTTGAAGCGATTACCGGACAGTCCATGCAGGATTGCAAAAAGGATGCGTTCGTCGTCGATCGCACGCTGGAAGAGCTGGTTCAGGTCCCGGTGCGACACAAAGGCGTTCATCATATCCAGGCGCTCCCCGCGTTTCGCTTCCTCCCGCGGTTGGAAAGCGCCGATCCGGATCACGATCGCCGATACGCCAGCCTGCTCAGCCACCAATCGCGCCAGGGCTTCGCCAAAGCATTTGGAAACGCCGTACAAGTCCCCCGGATTGACGGGGTCGTCGCCATGCACCTGGTAGCCCTCAGGGTACCCGGAAACGGCGTGGATCGACGACGCGAAAATGACGCGTCGGCAACCGGCCTCGACCGCGGCCCGGAAAGTGTTATACGTGGCGACGATGTTATTGGAATGCAGCGAGTCCCAACCGGCCTGTGGGGAAGGATCCGCAGCCAGGTGGAGCACCGTGTCGACCCCTGCAAACGCAGGGTATATGGACGAGGGGTCGGAAAGCTCGCCTAAGACCGCCTCTCCGTGGCGGGCGACGGCCGCGAGATGCTCCTCACGATGAACCAGCAGCCGGAGCCGATAGCGGTCGTGCGCCGATTCGGAGAACGAGGCGCCGATTCGCCCGGAGGCGCCGGTGACCAGTACGCGCCGCGGTCGGGCGGCGGGCCCGGTCAGCGGGCGGGGAGAGAGTATGTAAGACCCCGACATAATTCTTCAGCTCCTTTTCGTGGAATCCCCAGTCCCGCGCCGACGGCGGTCATGGAGTCCGCTCTTCTGTTCGATTGAACGCCGGCGCATGCTCTCATCTGCCCGGCTCAACGCACCCGTTCGACAACGACGCGGTTGCTTTCAACCTTCGAGACCCGGACACGATCCCCCTGACCGATCAGCCCCCCTTGCGTCACGACATCCACCCGCTGCTCGTCAATTTGGGCGATGCCAGACGGCCGCAAATCGGATAGGGCGGTACCCTCCTTGTGAAGCAATGCCCGGAGCCCTTCCTCCGTGGCTTCTGCGTCCCCCATATCCTTGCTCAGTCTGAGTTCATTATTCATCATGGGTCATCCTTCCTGACCGGCGGGCTGTTTCTCCAACTCGGCTTCCGCCTGCTGCAACGCCTCTGCCATCTCCCGGCGGGCTGCGTTCATGCCCTGGGCCAACTCCCGCCAGGCAGCGCCTGAGGAATCCGTCATTTCCGACAGGCGGTCCTGCCATGCTTGCCGATTGTCCGCCAGTTGCGCCAAGCGGTCGTCCCACGCTTCGCCGGCCTGCCGGCCCAGAGCCTGGGTTTCGGCCTGCAGTGTGTCAAAACGTTTTCCAATTGCTGCCATTTCGGCCTTCACTTGGTTGATGTATTCAGCCCGGGTCTG
>JAIPIQ010000031.1 GCA_021734645.1 Fidelibacterota bacterium
CATCACGGCTTCCTATCAGTTCTTTGTGTCGGGCACCGATCCGGCAACCGGCCCGGGCAGTGGGACGACCGGCAGCCCGATTTATTCCTTCACGGTCTTCCAGGAAGGGAATCTCCTGCGCATCACCGATAACAACGGCGCGACGTACGAAGGGAACTTCGGCAGCGTGCGCACCACCGGAGGCGCCGACCAGAATGATCCGAACCCCGCCGGGGGCGATCAGATCATTGCCCAATATACGGCGCGCGGGACCAGCGCGGCGGGCCTGACGATCAGTATCGCCGGTACCTTCCAGGGCGTGGTGTCAGGGGGCGGGGAGTCCTTCAGCCTCGGCGACCGTCGCATGTACGGAACCTGGATCGAGGACGGCGGCCGCAATGGCGACGTCAACGGCCAGGCTTCCCCCATCGGGATTGTTGTGCCGCAGACCACGGATGGCGGCACCACTACTACCAGCGAGTAAGCGGCCGGGATCTCTTGTAAAACCCCAAGCACGCGGCAGTGGCACGGGCTTCCAGCCCGTGCTGCATGGGCAGGATGCCCGTGCCACGAGGGGTTTTGCAGGCGCCTTGGATGTGTTTAACCGAATGCCCCTTAATCCCCCCCCCGTGGCGGGGGGGGGGTAGGGCAAACTTACCGTACGCGTCCCTGGGCGCGGCGCTTCTTCACCAATTCTTCGGCCAGGCTGAAGGGGACGGTCTCATAGTGCTCGAAGTGCATCGAGAAGCTGGCCCGGCCCTGGCTCAGGGTGCGCAGCACCCCGGCGTAGCCGAATAGCTCGCCCAGAGGGGCGGTGGCCGCAATCACCCGGTCGCCCCGCTGTTCGGCCATGGACTCGATCCGTCCCCGGCGCTGACAGATGGAGCTGGTAACAGGGCCCATATAGTCTTCGGGCGTCACCACTTCGAGAGACATGACCGGCTCCAGGAGTTCCGGTGAAGTCTTGAGGAACAACTGCTTGAAGCCGGCTCGGCCGGCCTCGCGGAAGGCGAAATCACTCGAATCCACTTCGTGGTAGGAGCCGTCATCGAGGGTCACGCGCATGTCCACGACGGGATAGCCGGCAAAGGGACCCGCGCGCATGGCATCCACGATACCGCGCTCGACCGACGGGATGTACTCCAGCGGGATGCGTCCGCCCTTGATCGCATTGACGAATTCGAATCCGCTGCCGGGGGGGAGGGGCTCGACGCGCAGGCAGACATGGGCAAACTGGCCGCGGCCGCCGGACTGCTTGACGTGGCGGTATTCGCCAGCCATGCCGATGGTGCCGGTTTCGCGATAGGCCACTTCGGGGCGGCCCACGTCGGCCTGGACCATGAACTCGCGCTTGAGGCGGTCCACGATGATTTCGAGGTGCAATTCGCCCATGCCGGAGATGATGGTTTCGGAGGTTTCGGCGTCAAATTCAACCGTGAAGGTCGGATCTTCCTCGGCCAGGCGGTACAGGGCCGCGCCCAGCTTTTCGTTGTCCTGACGGGAGGATGGCGCGATGGCGACGGAGATCACGGGGGCCGGGAATTCAATGGCTTCGAGGTAGACGGGGTGCGCGCTGCTGCAGATGGTTTCGCCGGTGCGCGTATCGGCCAGTCCGACCGCGGCCACGATATCGCCCGTGCGCGCCTCTTCCAGTTGTTCCTGGCGGTTGGCGTGCATGCGCAGGATCCGTCCCAGGCGTTGGTCCCGGTCCTGGCTGCTGTTGTACACGGGGGCGCCGGAGGCAATAGTCCCCGAATAGACGCGCATGTAGACCAGTTTGCCCATGTGCTTGTCGGCCACCACCTTGAAGGCCAGGGCGGAAAACGGTTCGTCGTCGCTGGGTTTCCGGGGCGTGCTGTCGCGTTCACAAATCACGGGCGGAATATCCAGGGGCGAGGGCAACAAGTGAATCACGCCGTCCAGCAGGCGCTGAATCCCCTTGTTCTTGAACGCGGAGCCGCAATAAACGGGCACGACCCGCCCGGCAATCGTCGCCCGCCGGAGAATATCCCAAATCTCCGGCTCGCTCAAATCCCCGACATCCAGGAACTTCTCGAGCAGCTTGTCGTCCTGCTCGGCGCATTTCTCCACCAGGTTCGCCCGCCAGCGGCGCGCCTTTTCGATTTTGTCCTCCGGAATGGGCTCCTCGCGGAAGTGATGCCCCTGGGACGCCTCTTCATAATAGATGGCCTTCATCTGCACCAAATCAATGATCCCGTTGAAGTTTTCCTCCTTGCCGATGGGGATTACCACGGGCACCGCATTCGCGCCCAACTCCTCCTGGATCTGGGTCAATACCCCAAAGAAATCCGCGCCCACCCGGTCCATCTTGTTGATGAAGGCGATTTTCGGCACGCTGTATTTCTCGCTCTGCCGCCAGACCTTCTCCGATTGGGGTTGCACGCCGCCGACCGCGCAGAACAGGGCGATGACGCCATCCAGCACGCGCAGGCTGCGCTCGACCTCAACCGTGAAATCCACATGTCCGGGCGTGTCAATCAGCGTGATCCGGTGGCCGCGCCACTCGGTGCAGGTCGCCGCGGAGGTGATGGTGATGCCCCGCTCGCGCTCCTGGACCATCCAGTCCAGGGTCGCCGCGCCGTCATGCACCTCGCCGATCCGGTGCGTCTTGCCGGAATAGAATAGAATTCTTTCGCTGACCGTCGTCTTGCCCGCGTCAATGTGGGCCATGATGCCGATATTTCTAATTTTGCCTAAAGGGGTCGTGCGTGCCATTGTCTTCTCTCCCGTCGGAGCCTTGCTCCG
Organism: Fidelibacterota bacterium; assembly: GCA_021734645.1. Taxonomy (GTDB): domain Bacteria; phylum Verrucomicrobiota; class Kiritimatiellia; order JAIPIQ01; family JAIPIQ01; genus JAIPIQ01. The sequence continues at coordinate 2,746 of JAIPIQ010000031.1, forward strand.
GTTAAAGGGCGGCACTATGGGGCGGGTGGGGCCGGGGCGCAAGACAATTTGGATAAAAAAGCAGTTTGACTTTAGTGTGGGGCCCGGGCTAATATGGCTGCGTCGGTCCTATATCCGTAGAAAAAGAGGGTTTGTCATGGGCAAATTGCTGAAGCCATTAGTCGTTGTTTTGCTGCTGTTAAGCATCGGGGCGCTGGTCCTGGGCGGGATGCTGTACGGCAAGCGGGAAGTACTCAAAAAACGCACTCAGTTGCTCCAAGATTCGGCCGACACACTGGCGCGCAATCTGCGGTTCGAAGGTTTCCGCCGGGACCAATTGCAGGATCTGGAGACGTTGCGGCAGCCCTTGGCCCTGCTCGAGGTGCATGCCGACAACCAGTATCTCGAGTTGCAGGAGACCAAGGCCGACCTTGCCCGGACGCGGGAAGAGTTGGCGCAGGTCAAGGAGGAACTGGCCCAAACCCGCGCAGAATTGACGCGCGCCCAGGAACGCATCGCCGCCCTCGAGGCCGAGATCCAGCGCAAGGACGTGGAGCTGGCCCAGGCCCGGGCGCAGATTGAAACCCTCGAGCGCGAGCAGCGCGTGCTGCAGGTCGAGGTCGAGGAATTGACGGCGCGTCTGGCGGCGGCCGAGGAGGCCGCCCGTGAGGACCAGGATACCATTGCGGCCCTGGAGAACACCATTGCGCAGATGGCCGATGCCTTGGGCGAGCTGCCCCAGCCCCCCATGCCCCAGGATCTCAAGGGCCAGGTGCTGTTTGTGAACCCCCAATGGAATTTTGCGATTCTTGACATTGGGTCGGAGGATGGGTTGCGCGTTTCGGCCGAGCTGCTGGTGCATCGCGGGGATCAGTTGGTCGGCAAGCTGCGGGTGACGGACGTGCGCAAGCATATGGCGATTGCCGACCTGCTGCTGGACTGGCAGCAGGAACCTTTGCAGGAGGGCGATCATGTCTTCTTCTGATAGTTTGTTTGGCGTATTGGCGCTGCTGGCGGTGTTGTGCTTTGCCGCCCTGGTGGGGTTGCAGGTCATGGAATGGCTGTACTACAGCGCGGAACCGTCCATATGGCCGAGCGCTTTGTAAGCGGCATCCGCTGGGGCGTCTGGCTGCTGGGGAGCCTGGCCTTGGCCGGGTGTGCCACGGTGCCGGACGAGGGCGATCTGCCATGGAATACGCCCCAAACGTGGGAGGCGGCGCCTTCCATCCCGGGAATGAGCGATTACCGCTGATTCCGGATTGACAAGGACCGCCGGACTGGGATAGGGTCCGCAACTTCACGGGTTCCCACCGTTACGGATACGGGTGAACTTTGCGAAATCGAAGGGAGTGAGTACACTGAGCTCGACCGGAGTAAGCATCCGGCGGGGCGAGACCGTTGACAAGGCCTTGCGTCGCCTGAAAAAGAAACTGGATAAAGAGGGTGTCATGCGCGATATGCGCGGGCATCGGCATTACGAAAAACCTAGCGAGAAGAACCGGCGCAAGCGGGCGCGCGCGCGCAAGAAAATCATCTAGATCCCGCTGGGATCTGGTTTTTCTTGACAGCGTGCGCGGCTTTGCCTGACCGGGCCCGGGGCCGGTATGGACTTTGCGCTTTCGACCCATTGGAACGCCGGGCGGCATGCCCATGGCGAAGCGGTAATCGAGGAGATTCTCGAGCTGGGGTTTCGGCAGGTCGAGTTAGGGTATGATCTGCGCAGCGACCAGGCGCCCGGCATTCGCAAGTGGGTGGCTCAGGGCGCGATCCAGGTCGTCAGCGTGCATGCACCCTGTCCGATTCCCCTCGGTGCGCTGCGGGGCCATCCGGAATTGGCGACCTTGTGCGAGCCGGATGCACAGCGGCGGGCGTTGGCGCGCGACTATCTCGAACGGACGATTGCCTTTGCAGCCGAGATCGGCGCCGACCGCGTGGTGGCGCACGCCGGCCGGTTGGACATGGTCCACCGGACGCCGGAGCTGATTGCGCTCCACGCCGCCGGCGCGGGCTTCAGTCCCAAGGCGGAGCGCCTGCGGGATAAACTGCAAGCCCGCCGCGAACGGCTGGTGGCGCCCTATCTTGAGCGTTTAGCCGCGGGCATTGAAGCGCTGTTGCCGCGTCTGCAGGCCATGGGGGTTCGCCTGGCGTTCGAGAACCTGCCCAGTTGGGAGGCGATTCCCACCGAATTGGAGACGAGCCAGTTGCTCGAGCGCTTTCCGGATCCGCATTTCGGGGCCTGGTACGACATGGGGCATGGTCAGATTCGGCACACGCTGTTCCTGATCAATCAGCGGCGCTGGTTGGCGCGGTGGCAGGACCGCGTGCTGGGCTGGCATGTGCATGACGTGGCCTTTCCGGCGGAGGATCATCAGATGCCGCCGGGCGGGCTGGTTGACTTTTCCGGCTTGAAGGTGTATGCCCAGACGCCTGGCCCGAAAGTGATTGAAGCGGCGCCAGGCACGCCGGCGGACGCGGTACGCGCCGCCCGGGTCTGGCTGCAGGAAACGTGGGGCGCAACGAAACAGGAAGGAGCTGAGCCACCGGCGGCGCCGGACTCGGCCCACAAGGAGCTGATATGAAGAAAGCATTAATAACCGGGATTACGGGACAGGATGGGTCGTATCTGGCGGACTTGCTGCTGGAAAAGGGCTACGAGGTGTACGGCATGGTGCGGCGGTCTTCGACCGAGACCTTTGAGCGGATCAGCCACCTGATTGACCGGGTGCATTTGATGCAGGCCGACTTGCTCGACGAGCTGTCGCTGATCCGCCTGGTGGAAAGCATCGGGCCCGATGAGGTGTACAATCTGGCGGCCATGTCCTTCGTCCCCACGTCCTGGAGCCAGCCGGTCCTCACCGGAGAGTTTACGGCCATCGGGGTGACGCGGGTGCTCGAAGCCCTGCGGATTGCCCAACCCAAGGCCCGCTTCTACCAGGCGTCCAGCAGCGAAATGTTCGGCATGGTCCGGGAAGTGCCGCAGACCGAATTGACGCCGTTTCATCCGCGCAGTCCCTACGGGGTGGCCAAGGTGTACGGCCATTACATCACCGTGAATTACCGGGAAAGCTACGATCTTTTCGCGGTCAGCGGCATTCTGTTCAATCACGAGAGTCCCCGGCGCGGCAAGGAGTTTGTGACCCGCAAGATCACCGATGGCGTGGCCCGGATCAAGACCGGGCGGGCGACCGAGCTGCGGCTCGGCAATCTGGACGCCGAGCGGGACTGGGGCTTTGCGGGCGACTATGTCGAGGCCATGTGGCGCATGTTGCAGGCGGATGCCCCGCGGGATTACGTGGTGGCCACGGGCGAGACCCACAGCGTGCGCGAATTCTGCGAGCTGGCATTCGGGCATGTCGGTCTGGACTGGGAGCAATACGTGCGGGTTGATTCGAGTTTGGTGCGGCCTGCGGAAGTGGACCAGTTGCTGGGGGATGCCACGCGGGCCGAGACGGAATTGGGATGGCGGCGGCGGGTAGATTTTCCGGGGCTGGTGCGGATGATGGTGGATGCGGATCTGGCGCGCTATCAGGGTGGGGGCGCGGTCTGAGATGCGGGTGTGGGTCACGGGCGCGGCCGGCTTTGTGGGGCGGCATGTCCTGGCCGACCTGGCGCGGGCCGGGCACGAAGTGTATGGTTTTGATGTGGCGCCGGCGCCGGCGGGCGCGCCGGTTGCGGGTTGGACGGTGGGGGATTTAACGGAGGCGGAGGCGGTTGCGGCAGGGGTGGGGCAGGCGCGGCCGGCGGGGTGCATTCATCTGGGCGGGATTGCTTTTGTGCCGGCCGGGTGGGAGACGCCGCGGCGCGTGTTCGACATCAACGCCGGTGGGACGATCCAGGTGCTCGAAGCCGTGCGCCGCGCCGCGCCCGGCGCCCGCTTGCTGATGGTCAGCAGCGCGGAAATCTACGGTCGGGTGGACCGCCCGGCGCCCCTCGATGAAGAGACCGCGCCCGCGCCGGAGAATCCCTATGCCATTTCCAAGCTGGCCGCCGAGCTCACCACCCTCGTGTATGCCCGCCGCTATGATCAACCCTTCCTGACCGTTCGCCCCGACAACCATTTCGGTCCCGGACAGGCCCCCGCCTTTGTCGCCCCGGCCTTTGCCCGGCAATTGGCCGCCATCGCCGCCGGTCACCAGGCGCCCATCCTGCGGGTGGGGAATCTTGACGACGAACGTGATTTTCTGGATGTGCGCGATGTGGCCCGCGCCTATCGGCTGCTCCTGGAGCAGGCGCCGCCCGGCCAGCCGTATAACCTGTCCTCCGGCCGCCGGATCGCCATCCGCACACTGCTGGACCAATTCTGTCGCTTGGCCGGCGTCACCCCGCGCATCGAGGTGGATCCCGATCGCTGGCGGTCCCGGACCCGCAGCCCCGCCATTTCCGCGGAACGCGCGCGCCGTGCCACCGGCTGGGCGCCGGAGATTCCCCTGGAAACCACTTTGGCCGAGGTGTACGCCGAGGCGGTGGCCGCGGTGTCATCCGGGGTATAGGAACAGTTCACTTGTTTGAGAGAACAGGTGTCGGGTTTCGGGAGGGACTAGGGATTAGGCGCTAGGTGTTAGGTGTAAGGCGTCCTCGCGCAAGGGGGGGCAGTGGTCTGTCACGGTCTTATTTCGTCGCAAGCCTTGTCGTGAGCTTTGTCGAAAGGCAGGAAACAACAACGAAACACACGAAAGACACGAAAAGGGGGAGGTAACCACGGATAAACACGGATGGGGAAAGGGGATAATGTCTCACGCAAAGACGCGAAGACGCAAGGGGGGGAGTAGTGATCAGTTTTTAGTGACCAGTGATCCGTTCATTCTGATTCTGAATTCGACGTTCGATGTTCCGATGTTTGACGTTCTCCTCTGTGCCTCCGTGCCTTTGTGAGAAAGAAATTGCCGCACCGACAAAGCTCGCGACAAAGCTCACGACAAAGCTTGGCGGGCACCACTTCTGCGTCCCCAATGCCTCGTCCCCAATGCATCGAGTTCTTTCACTCCCGCACGGCCATTGCGGACCGCAAAACTCACTTCATGGGCACACTCCAACTATGACGACGATTGCAGGAAAGCGCAGTCGGCCCGAGCTGACGGAATGTACGGTGGACGTACTACGCCTTGGCGGCGGCGGCGGTGCGCACCCGGGCCTTGGCCCGTTTGTTCCGCCGGTCACGCGCTTTGCGTTTCACACGTTTTCTAAGTTGTTGTCCCATGGGCGCGCTATTTAACGCCTGGCGATAAGAATGTCAACTCCCGAAAGCGAAGGTCACGGATTGTTGGCCGGTGCGGCCTCGATCGCGGGCGGGTAGAACTGCCAGTTGGGGGGGAGGCAACGGTCCAGGCGGCCGGTCCATCGCAAGGCGGCCAGGAGGAGGACCGCGGCCAGGAGGGCGTACAGGAACCAGCGGCTTCGGCGGGCCGCGAAGGGGTCGCCGAGCAGCCGCCGGGCGTCGGCCGGCAGGCGCGCCATTTCAGTCAGGGCGGCGCCGAAGCGGGGGTTGATGCGGGCGCGGGCGTTGATCGCCCAGCCATTGGCGTCCAGAATGGGTCCCAGATTGCGCTGGCGCAGTTTGAGCGCCGCGAGGATCATCGAGGGGCCGGAGACCAGCAGGATCAATCCCAGCAACCCCAGGGGCAACCAGAAGCCCAGGCCGAACAGGGCGGAGAGCAAGCCGCCGATCAGGGCGCTGATGCCGCCAATGGCGGTGCCGATCAAGGCGATGGTGCCCAGATCAATCTTTTTGGGCGCCGGTGGCGTCCCGGTGGGCGCGGCCGCGGCCTCGCTGGCGAGCCCCTCGAGCTTGGCCGTTGAATCGGCCTCCGCCGCCTGCGCGCGTTTGGCGATCTGATCTTCCACGAAGCGGGCCAGCTTTTTGTAGGGCGACCAGAAAGCCTGGCGCACGCTGATGGGATGGGACACAACCTGGGTGAGCGTGGCGTCCCAATCGCGTCCGTCCCGGTCGTAAAACACGCCGTTGCGGCCGACGATCAGATGGTCCGAGTCGCCGTTGGTGAAGACGGCCACAATGTGTTGCGGCGGCTGGCCGGGCCGGGTGATGGCGCAATAGGCCAGAAAGGCCCCGGAGCGGGTGGCCAGCGTGGCGTGTTTGGCGGGATCGGTCACGTAGAGGCAGAGGTGACAGGCGCGGGCGTCGAGATAAAGTGTGCCGGCCTGAAAGACGGCCCAGGTGTGGCTGTAGAAATCCGCAAAATTGACCGAGTTGGTCAGGACCTCGGCGAAGTCGCGCTGGTAGCGCAGGAGCTTTTCGAGCCGGGTCAGTTGGTCGTTTTCCGCGGCCAGGGCCAGATCCCGGGCAATCAAGTCGTCAATGGCTTGGCGGGTGTTGCCGGCCAGGAGGGCGCGAAGCCGGTCCAGCCCGAGCCGGGCGACTGGTGATTCCGGTCGGGCGGCCTGCCAGGCGGCATAGGGCGCCAGCCGTTGGCGCAACGCCAGCCACTCGGTTTCGGTCAGTTCCGCGCGCGGGCCCAGCAGGGGCTGCACGGCCTGGGCGGCAAACGCCGCCATCCGGTCCGCCCAGGCGGGATTCAGCCCGCGCTCGAGGGGCAGGGGGTGGTCGGCGCTGATTCCGGCCAGGGGCAGGGCGGCAATGGCGGCGCTTTCGGCGCTCAGCAAATCGTCGGCGAGCTGGTCATAGTCGGCTGTTGCCGCATTCAGGGCGCCGGTGGCCAGGTCGTCAAAGCGGGCGAGCCGGCAGCGCATGAAGTAATCGTCCAGTTTGGCCTGTACGGCAGTGCAGGCGGCCTGGGCGGCGGCCATGGCATCCGCGGGTAGAGGCAGCAGTTCCGGCTCCTGCTCGGCCCGTGCGGCCCAGGCGGCCCACGCCGTGGACTCCGTGAAGAATTGGTCCGTCAGATCCCGGTTGAGTCCCGGGCGGCCGCTGCGGTCCGGAGCAGATCCCACGCAGCCCATGATCTCGATCATGGCGGCGCGCAAGCCCGGGTCGTCGGCGGCCTCCGGCGGCGCGATGCCGTCGCCATTGAACAGGGTCGCGCTGAAGATGCGCTCCTGGTCGGCCACGTCCGCCAGGCTGATCTCCGTGGCGGCCGGTTTTCCCAGGTTTGCCAGAATGCGCTGCGCCCCGGCGCGCAGGGCCTCATCCTTGATGGCGGCCAGGGGCAGGCGGTCGCCCCCGTCGAATATCAGGGCCGGATTATCGAGCACATCCGTCAGCCAGCGGGTGGCGGCCAGAATCTCGGGCGGGCGGATGCGTCCGTCGCCGTCGGTATCGAGCAGGACGGCGGTGCGCGGGTCAATGGCCGTACCCTGGGTAGGCAGGGCCAGGGCCATCCACAGCTTCTGGTCCAGCTCGGGTAAATGCCGCAAATCATCCGCCGTGCGCAGCTCCGGTTGACTGACGCCGCCCGTCGTGAAAAACCGCCAAGTATGCATGTGTAGGCTCCTTGTGGATTGCAATGCACCCGATCATACGCCGGATTCAGCGGGTGCCACAAGCGCAAATCCAGCCTGCGCGTCAGGCGTGCATTGGGCGCATTGGGGACACAGAAGTTGCATTCATTAATCTTTGTCGAGCTTTGAGCTTTGTCGCGAGGGTGTCGGCGGGTTGCAGAGTTCGGGACTCGAGGGAACGAGGGAAGGAAATCGAGTGTATCCGGCAAGGGTGGCGGGTAAGAGGGCATCACACTGCATTGGGGACACAGAAGTTGTATCCGGAGTTCGGATTTCGGATGAAGGAAATCGCGCAAGAGTATCCGAGCAAGGATGGTGATTAATTGGGGGTAGACGGTTACGGAGACACAACTTCTCTGTCCCCATGCCGTTCCGGGGGTGAGAGAACTCGATGCATTGGGGACGCAGAAGTGGTGCCCGCCAAGCTTTGTCGTGAGCTTTGTCGCGAGCTTCGTCGGTGCGGCAATTTCTTTCTCACAAAGGCACGGAGGCACAGAGGAGAACGTCGAACATCGGAACATCGAACGTCGAATTCAGAATGAGGGGGTCACTGGCCAATGAACACGCCGCCTGCGATCCTGCTCCTCTGCGTGAGGATGCTCCCCATCTGTGTGTATCTGCGTCATCTGCGGATCGGTCTTTCCCTTCTTGGTTTGTGTTGTTGATTCCTCGATGCCGACAAAGCTCACGACAAGGTTCACGACAAAGATTGGCGGACACAACTGCTTTGTCCCCATGCCGGGCCCATGCCGTTTGCCCTGCGTCGCGTCAGGCGGTGGGGGGCGTGCAGCGCTTGGCGGCGGTGGTGATGTTGTGCAGGCGTTCGGCGGGGGCGTCGCGGAGTTGGGCGGGGGAGAGGCGCCATTGCCAGTTGCCCTGGGGTTGGCCGGGGCGGTTCATGCGGGCGGCGCGGCCGAGGCCGAGCACATCCTGCATGGGGAAGATGGCCAGGCGGGCGGGGGAGTGCGCCGCCAGGGAGATGAGATCCCAGTGAATGTGTTGGCCGTCGGTTTGGAGATAGTTGCGGATGTGCCGCTGTTCGGCTTCGCGCTGTTCGGGGGGGCGGGTATCGGCGGAGTCGGGCGGTTCATTGAACCAGCCTTGGGCGGTATCGTTGTCATGGGTCCCGGGATAGATGACGCGGTTCTCCGGGCAGACAAAGGGCGCACCGGGATCGAGTGTACATTCCGCGAGGCAGAATTGCAGCACGACCAGGCCGGGAAAATGGAACTGGTCGCGCAGGGCTTCCACATCGGGGGTAATGACCCCCAGATCTTCGGCAATAATCGGGGTCGGTCCCAGTTTGGCGCGCAGGGTGTCAAATAATTCCGCGCCGGGACCGGGAACCCAGTGGCCGTGGCGAGCGGTTGCGGCGTCGCCGGGCACTTCCCAATAGGCGGCGAAGCCGCGGAAGTGGTCAATCCGCACGAGGTCCACCCAGTCGTAGACGCGTTGCAGCCGGGCGGTCCACCAGGCGAAGTCGTCGGCGCGCATGACGTCCCAATTGTACAGGGGGTTGCCCCAGAGCTGGCCGGTGGCGGAGAAGTAGTCGGGCGGCACGCCAGCTTGCACGCGCAGGCGGCCATCGGGTTCAAGGTGGAACAGGTGCGGGTGCGCCCAGACGTCGGCGCTGTCGTGGGCCACGAAAATGGGGATGTCGCCGATCAATTGGATGCCGCGGCGGCGACAGGCCGCGCGTAGGCGTTGCCATTGGTCGTCAAAGAGAAACTGTTGCAGGCGGATGTGGCGCAGGGCGGGGGCCAGGGTGCGGCGGGCGGCGCGCAGGGCGTTGGGCTCGCGCCGCCGCAGGGGTTCGTCCCACTCGAGCCAGGCGCGGCCGCCATGGGCGGTTTTGAGGGCTTGAAACAGGGCGTAATCATCCAGCCAGTGGCGGTGCTTTTCGCAGAAGGCCGCGTGCCGGGCCCGGAGATCGGGGGCGGCCCGGCGCGGGAAGGCGCGGCAGATCTTGGCGAGCAGCGCCTGGCGGGCGGGAATGACCGTCCCGTAGTCAATCCGTTGGGGATCGAAATCCGGGAAATCCGCCAGTTCCCCGGGGCGCAGCAGGCCGTCGCGGACCAATTGTTCGAAACCGATCAGCAGGGGATTGCCGGCGAAGGTTGAAAGGGACTGGTAGGGCGAGTCGCCGTAGCTGGTGGGGCCCAGGGGCAGCACCTGCCACCAGGATTGCCCGGCGGCCCGCAGGAAATCGGCGAAACGGCGCGCGGCGGGTCCGAGTTCGCCTAGGCCATGGGGACCCGGCAGCGAAGTGGGATGCAGCAGAATGCCGCTGGCGCGGGCCGGGACGGATTGGGATGTTGTCTGAGCCATGGCGCCAGAAACTACGGGGGGACCGGTCCTGCGTCAATTGTTTTCAGGTTACACTGGCGGCGCCGGCCTGGGCCGCGCGCTTGCGCAGGGTCGCATTCAGGACCTGTTTGCGCAGGCGCAGGAAATGGGGCGTGGCCTCGACATATTCATCGTCGGCAATGTATTCCAGGGCTTGTTCCAGGCTCATGACCACCGGGGGTTCGAGCATGATGCCCTTGCCTTCGCCGTGGCTGCGCACGTTGGTCAGGTGCTTGGTGCGGGTGGGGTTCACCGGCATGTCTTCGGCGCGGGGATTCTCGCCGACGATCATCCCCTCGTAGACCTGATCGCCGGGACCGATGAACAGGCGCCCGCGCTGCTGCAACTGATCGAGGGCATAGGCCGTCGCCACCCCGTTGTGCGTGGCGACCAGGGTGCCCGAGTTGCGGCCGGCCATCGGCCCCGCCAGGGGGCCATACTCCTTGAAAAGGTGGGTCAAGACCGCTTCGCCGCCGGTCAGGTTGGTCAGGTCGCCTTCGAGACCGATCAGGCCGCGGGTGGGGATCACCGCCTCGAGATGCACCCGCGCGCCATGATGGACCATATCGAGCACCTGGGCGCGTCGCCCCGCCAACTGTTGCAGGACATCGCCCAGGCGGTTGTTGGGCACATCCAGCCAGAGGGACTCGAAGGGCTCGAGGCGCCGGCCGTTTTCTTCATGGGGGATAATTTCCGGCCGCGAAACGAGCACCTCGAAGCCTTCGCGGCGCATCTGCTCGACCAGAATGGCGATTTGCAGTTCCCCGCGGGCGCTGACCCGGAAGACATTGGGCCATTCCGTGTCGGCCATGCCCAGGGAGACATTGCCGCGGGTTTCGCGTACCAGGCGCTCCCGCAGGTGGCGGGCGGTCAGGTATTTGCCGTCCCGGCCGGCCAGGGGGCCATCATTGACGCGGAACAGCATCTGGATCGTGGGCGGATCAATGGCGGTGAAGGGAATGGCGTCCTGGTCTTCGTTGGCCGCGAGGGTCGCGCCGATGCAGGCATCCTCGAAGCCCGAGAGGCCGACGATATTGCCTGCCGCGGCCACGATGGACTGGGAGGTGCCCAGGCCGCTGAATTCGAATATCTTGGTGATGACCCCGCGTTTACGGCGGCCGTCGGGCAGGATGCACCAGGCGGGGTCGCCCTCGTCCAGGTGCCCGCTGAGTACCTTGCCAATGGCGATCCGGCCGACGTAATCGCTCCAGTCGAGATTGCTGACGAGCATCCGGAAGGGCTCGCGCGCGCGGACGGCGGGCGGGGGAATATGGGTCACGATCGCTTCGAGCAACGGGGTCATGTTCTCGCGCGGGTCGCTGGGCGCGCGCATGGCATAGCCATCCCGGGCGCTGGCATAGATGAAGGGCGCGTTGAATTGTTCCTCGTCGGCGTGCAATTCGAGAAGCAATTCCAGCACCTGGTCGTGGACGTGCGCCGGCCGGGCGTGGTCGCGGTCAATCTTGTTGATCACCACCACCAGCTTGAGGTTGTGCTGGAGCGCCTTCTTGAGCACGAACCGGGTCTGGGCCTGGGGGCCGTCCGCCGCGTCCACCAACAGCAGCACCCCATCCACCATACCCATGATCCGCTCGACCTCACCCCCGAAATCCGCGTGCCCCGGTGTGTCCACGATGTTGATCGTGATGCCGTGCCAGTGAATCGAAGCGTTCTTGGCCCGAATCGTGATGCCCTTCTCGCGCTCCAGGTCCATGCTGTCCATGGCCCGCTCCGTGACCTCCTCGTTGGCCCGGTACACGCCCCCCGCCTGCAACAACTGGTCCACCAAAGTCGTCTTGCCATGGTCCACATGAGCAATGATGGCTACATTTCGATAATTTTTCTTCAAACTGAAATTCCTTTCGCGCCGTCGGCACCCGTTCCCCGTCCCAGGGCATCGGGCCTTCGCGCCGCGGCGCGCGCACCTTACCGCCTCGATTCTCGAATGCAAGCAAAAACCGCAGCGAAAACCGCGGGAAGGTGCAGGACAGGAAAGTTACCGGCCTGAGATCATGCCGTGAGCGCAGGGGTTCTCGGCCTCCTTGGCTGTATATCTTGAAATACAACGCTAGGCGGGATCTGCGATTCAGGGCGGGCGGTGATGAGCGGCCAGAGAGTGCCTCTCACTTACTCTTACACCTACTCCTACACGCCGATCTCTTCATTCATTCGGCAGAATGTACAGTAAAGAATCCCCCCGGAAACCCAGAAGGACCGAAGTATTTTCGGATAGTTTTTTGCAAAAAGGGCGGTGGCGTTGTATAATGACCATCAGATTGATCGAAGATTAAGATAATAAACGGGAACGGGATGATGAAAGACAGACAACAGGGTGCCATCCGCGGCGGTTGGGAAGGCACATTGGCGGAAGAAGGTGGGTTATGATGCGGCGGTTTTTAATTTTGGGTACGGCGGCATTTTCTCTGTTTTACTTGGTATACCGGGTCTTATTCACGCTAAATCCGGATCAGATGTGGTTTTCGATCTTGTTTCTGGCGGCGGAGGTGCATGGTTATTTGGCCTTGCTGCTTTTCCTGCTGGACATGTGGGCGCCGGTGCGGCCGGCGCCTCCGCGGGTGGCGGAGGGGTTGTCGGTGGATGTTTTCATTCCCACGTACAATGAGGATGTGGGGTTATTGCGTCGGACGGTGCTGGGCGCCAAGAACATTCGGTATCCGCACCGGACGTACGTGTTGGACGACGGGGACCGGGCGGATATCAAGGCCATGGCGGAGGAGTTGGGGGTGGAGGTGATTGCCCGGCCGGAGCATCATCACGCCAAGGCGGGCAACATCAATCACGCCTTGCGGCAGACCCACGGGGATTTTGTGGCCATTTTTGATGCGGATCACGCGCCGCAGCCGGATTTTCTGGACCGGACGCTGGGTTTCTTCGAGGACTCGAAGATGGCCTTCGTGCAGACGCCGCAGTTCTTCTACAACCTCAATGCTTTCGAGGAGTTTTCCAATGCGACCACCGATGAGCATTGGGAACAGCAATCCATGTTCTTCCACTATCTGCAGCCGGGCAAGCAGCGTTGGAATTCGGCTTTCTTCTGCGGCACCTGCGCCGTGATTCGCCGTCAGGCGCTCGAAGAGGTCGGGGGCATTGCCACGGAGACCATTACCGAGGACATTCATACCTCCCTGCTGCTTCATGCCCGGGGCTGGAAATCAATTTATCTGGACGAGCACCTGGCCACGGGGTTGGCGCCCAGCGATGTGGTCAGCTATTTCAAACAGCGCCTGCGCTGGGCCCTGGGCAATCTGCGGGTCATGTTCATCTGCAACCCCCTGACCTTGCGCGGCTTGAAATTCACCCAGCGCCTGTCCTACTTCAGCTCGATGTTCTCCTGGACCATCGGCTTCCAGAAAATCATCTATTTCCTGACTCCGCCCCTGATGCTCCTGACCCCCTTGATGCCCATTGATCGTTTCTTCACCAAGCTGGTCGGACTCTATTTCGCCAACCTCTTCCTGCAGCTCTTCACGTACAAGGTCCTCACGGGCGGGCGAGGGCGCATTTTTGCCGACGAGTTATTCAACATGCTCAACTTCTGGTTCCTGATCCGTTCGTTTTTCCGGGCCATGTTCGGCTTGGGGCAGAAGTTCGTGGTCACCAGCAAGAGCGGCAGCGCGGAGCGCATCCCCCTGCGGGTGGTGGCGCCACAGTTGGCGATCATGCTCCTGTGCGTCGTGGCCCTCAGTTGGTGGGGCTTCAAGCTGGTCGGCGGCATCAATCTGGACGTCTTCAGTTCTTCGATTGCCGCGTTCTGGACGGTATACGTGCTGATTCTGGCCTGGCTGGCCATAGCCCGCGCCCTGCGCAAGTACGATGTGCGGTCCGATTACCGCTTCGCGGAGAGTCTGCCGGTGTGGTATCGCGATGAAGTGGACGGTCCCTGGAAGGCGGCTTGCACGGCGGATTTCAATACCCAGGGGCTGAGCCTGCTGACCTACGAACCCTTGCCCATGGACCGGGATATCACCGCGCGGCTCATGACCGAGCTCGGACCGGTCGAGACCGTGGTTCGCATCCTGTACCGCCGGCCGAAATCCGAGCGCCTGGATGTGTATGCCTACGGCGGACGCTTCATCAACCTGGAGGCGGAGGCGATGGGCCGCTTGAACACCCAGGCCTTGCAACGCACGGTGCCTCAGCTCATCCGTCGCATCTATCCGGGCGGCGGCAACTGGCGTGACTTGTTGCGCGGCTTTCTGCCTTATCGCGCCACGCGGCGGCCCGTGTGGAGCGGGTTGCCGGTGTCGGTCAATCTCGACGCCCCCGGCGAATGGCGCCACGGTTGGATCGAATCCCTCGCCGGCCGCGAATTGGTTGTGGCCACCCAGGCCGCCTGCCACCCGGGCGCCACCGGCCCCTTCCTGCTGCTGTCGCCCTTCGGCATCATTCGGGGCGAATGGCGGGTCGAGGCGCCGGATCCGGCGCCCCCGGCCGGCGGCGTGCCGCACTGCCGCTTCTTCCTCGAGCGCCTGACTGCCGAGAGCGCGGCGCATCTCGACCAACTGTTGGAGGCAAAAAGATAATGACTGCGATCAAGAGACGTTTGTTGGCCCTGGCCATCGTCATGGCGGCCGCGACGATTCCCAC
>JAIPIQ010000032.1 GCA_021734645.1 Fidelibacterota bacterium
CCGCCCCCGCCCCGCCCCCCCGCCCCCCCCCGGCCGGATGCCCCCCAGGGCGCCCCGGGCCCGGGTTGGCCCGGCCTGCCGCGGTGGGCCTGGTCCTCGGCGGCGGAATCTGGATCGGCCGCCGCGCCGCGCCCGTTCCAACCGCCTCGCCGCGCCGGACCGACGCGGTCTCAACAATCCAATCCGCGGCCGTCGAGAGCCCCTGGGCCCGGTATCAGGTCGCTTACGACGAACGCACCGGCGGGCACGTGCTCGCGCAATATCAGTAACCGCCACATCGAAAGGAATGCAGATCATGAATACAAAACGCAACCGTCAATACCTGGGCCTGAACGCCCTGGGCCTCGCGTTGGCCCTGAGCGGGGGCTGTCAACTCGAGGAACGCCTGGCCTGGTCGCCCGATGGATCCGTCGCGGCGGTGCGCACCGGCGCCGACCTGCGGCTGGCCACGCCGGACGGCGTGCTCTCCGAGCCAATCGCCACCGATGTCGCGGCCATGGCCTGGCTGCCGGACGGGTCGGGCCTCGCGCTGCATCGGACCGTAACCGTCCTGAGCTGGTCCGACGTTGTTTCCCTGGTGCCGCGGAGTGAAACGCGGCTGATTGAAATTTTGGCGCGCGGGCTGCCGGAGTTGATCGAGGCCGGCCTGGAGCTGACCGGCGGCGACCTCGAGGCCTTGACCACACAATATTTAAAGCCCATGGGCTTACTGGAACTGCCCCTGGCCGAGAGCCTGCTGTATCTCCACGACAACCAGCCCGAGGACTGGCAGCGCCTCCTCGAATGGGCCCATGCGCCCGACGACGCCGCGGACGCACCCGCCGAGCGCGATGATCAGCCCCGGGTTGTCGTTCACGAAATCGCCATCCTGCCCATCACCGCCAAGGGCGCTGCCGGTGAACCTACCGTGATCGAGCGCACCCTCCAGCGCCTGGCCCAGCCGAAACCATCGCCGGTTGCACCGGTCGTGGCCTACCTGCGGAATGACGAGCTGATCCTGGCGCCCTTACACGGAACGGCCACGACCTACACCCCTGTGGCCGAGCGCGTAAGCGGCAGTTTCGCTTGGAGTGCCGACGGCCGCTCACTGGCGTTCGCCCGGCGCCACAGCGAAAAATGGGAATCCTCCGGACTGAATGTCGCCAGTATCGAGCGCCGGACTGTGCTCGACGAAAATGGCGCGGTCCAACTCAAGGACCGCGAGCTGCTCGCCGTCTCACTTTTCGCCTTTCTGCCGCGGGTACGGTGCCTGCCTGACGGCCGCATCCTCTTCGCGGGCCACCAGGGCAACCTGCCCGCTACCCCGGCAGACGCGCGGGAAGCGCGCTTCTACCTGGTCGGCCCCGATGGCATCGCGCCCGTCCCCACCCCGCCGGGCGCACTGCCCACCGACCTGAGCAGCTTCACCCTCGCGCCGGATGGCCGACGGCTGGCCGTCGCCGAAGCGGGTTCCGATGCCCTCGCCGTGGTGGACCTGGCGTCCGGCACAGTCGAACTCATCGCCCCGGCCCGTGGCGCCCGGTCGCGCACCCTCCCCGCCTGGCGCGCCAATGGCGACCTGTATTACGCCGCCCTGGCGGACGCTGATACGCCTCAGCCCGTCTGGATGCGCCGCAGCGCCGCCGACGGAACACATGAGGCCTTCTCCGCCACCTGGCCAGCCGACCTCAACCGCGCCTTACTACATCTAAGAAGTCTAAGCGCGCCCAAGGGACAGAGAAACTGAGCCTTGTCCCGCCGGGACATGCGATGAGAAAAGTGCGATTAGGATTCGCGATGGTAACTTTCGTGTCTCGCACCCTGCCCGCCCACCGCAGGCCAGGAGAGGCGCCTGTAAAACCCCGGCCTGGCGAAACAGGAAAACAGCCTCGGCGGGTTGAAGCCTGAGACGCCATCAAACAACCTTGTCAGCACATTTTCGGCACTCCCCGACCCGCCGTTTGGGCCCCTGCCTACCCTCTCCGGAATACCGCCGCTCACACCGCCACAGCGCAAAATAAACGCTTGCTTGCGGCGGCACTTCGCGTAAAACGCTGAGTGTTCGCGAGGCGAGTGAAAGGAAATGACTATGCAGTGCCCTGTGTGCAAGACGAAACGTTGTGCTCCCGTTGAACTTGAAGAGCATCTCAAGGCGGCCTCATGCGAGACATGCGGCGGGCACTGGATTTCCCACCGGAATTACTCCGTGTGGCTCAAGCAACATGGAGAAACGCTTCCGGAGAAGCCGTTTCCCGAAGTCGAGTTTGATGTAGGCGACGTGCGGGAGGCCAAGCTTTGTCCTGACTGCAAAAGAATACTCCTCAAATACAAGGTTGGCCACGGTCTTGACTTCTTTGTGGATCATTAGCACCCACAGAAGGGGGCGCTCCTCGCTTTCATCTCAGACGACAACCCGTACAAGGTCTGAGATCGGCGAACAACCGGCTACATAATTTTGGCACTGCGCGCGGAAAGATTATTACCGCGGCAGCACTGGGGACACGGAGATACAAAGAAGGGGACGGCTTGAATCTGGAAATCAGGAAAAGAGGCGACGAAACTGAGCCCGTTCCAGGCTGTAATGGAGGCCCCTTGTGCGTTCCAGGGGCTTTAACTGTGTGAGCGCCGGGCTGCAATGAGACTTTTTCCTGTTTTCCTGCGTTCCAGATTCAATCAGACCCGATTCTTCCTGAATCTCTGTGTTCTCCGTGTCTCCGTGGTGAAAACATATTCCATCAGGGGGCAGGCGCCAGGTGTTGGGCGGCCGGAACGGGTACCTTCGTGTCTTCGTGACTTCGTGAGAAAATCATTATCGGACCGACAAAGCTGGCGACAAGGCTCGACAAAGAGTGACGGGCACAACTTCTGGGTCCCTCAGGCCGCCTCAGGCCGCTCAGGCCGCCTGGGGGTTTGGGGTTTGGCCGCGCGTTGGCACGCCTCCCGTCCCCACCCTATCGCGCAGCAGGCCGCTTGACGGTACGGCAATGGGCCTGCGCGCGCAGGATGGCGTCGAGTACCGCGTCGAGCTGTCGGCCGACGTCCTCGGCCAGAAAGCGCACCACGAAATAGCCCTGTTCCTGGAGCAGGACATCCTTGCGGCGGTCACGCCGGTACGCCGCCGGATCGTGGAGATGCTGCGCGCCGTCGAGTTCGATCGCCACCCGGGTCGCCGCGCAGAGCAGGTCCACCTCCATGCCGCCGCGGTCATCGAATGAGATGGGCAGTCGCGCATTGAGCACGAACTGGCCGCGGGTCGCCGGCAGCGTTTCCAGCCGCTGGTACAGGAACGCCTCGGTCGCGCTGCGCGCGCGGGCGGCGCCCTGGGCATCCGGCGGAAAGCTGCGGGCGGCGTAGACGAACAGGTTGCCGAGATGGGCGTCCACGCCGTCGCGAATCAGGCGCTGGACACTGGCGGCATATTCTCGTTTCCACTCGGGTTCGACCGGCAGCGGCACCTCCGGCGGCCAGCCGGGCACCGCGCTGGCCGGCAGCAGGATGTCATACCCGAGGGCCTCATACCCCTGGCAACGCCGGTCGAACATCCGCGCCAGCATGGGCACATTCAAGTCCGCATAGTCATAGATGCGAACCTCGCGCTTGCCGTCGTAAAGCCGGTGCAGCCGCCCGGCATATTGAGCGATGGTTCCCCGCCAGGAAACCGGCAATACGAGGAACAAGGTATCCAGGCGCGCGTCATCGAACCCCTCCCCCAGGTAGCGGCCCGTCGCCAGTAACACCCGCGGCTCATCCGCGGGAATCGCCGCCAAACGCGCCCGCACGACTTCGAGCTGGCGCTTGCCCATGCCGCCGCGCAACACAATGAGTTGCGGTACAGACGGCGCCAATCGCTCGCCCAGTGTTTCCAGGTGTTCCGTGCGTTCCGTCAAGACCACGGGCGACCGCCCCGCGCCCACGGCTTCGAGCACATCGGCGACGATCAATTGATTGCGGTTTTCGTCGGTGATCAGTGACTGGCAGAGGCCTTGAAACTCGATGCGCGGATCCGAACTCGGCTCGCCGGTTGGCTGGAACGCGGTCGGCCGGACCCAAACCCGGTGCAGGAAGGGCTGTTCGGCCGCCTGCTGGCGGGCGCTGGCGCGATAGCGAATCGGCCCGCACTGCATGAAGATGATCGGATGGTGCCCATCCTTGCGGGTAACCGTCGCCGAAAGCCCCAGGACATAGCGGGCCTTGGTCCGGCGGGCCACCTGCTCGAAACTGACCGCCGGCAGTCGGTGACATTCGTCCACAATCAGATGACCATAGTTCGCGACGCAATCCGCCACCACGCCCTTGCGGACCAGGCTTTGTACCAGCGCGATGTCCAGTACGCCGGTTGGCCGTCGCTGCCCGCCACCGATGCGGCCAATGCTTCTTTCGGGTACATCGAGAAACATCGCCAGGCGCTCGACCCATTGCGACATCAATTGCCCGCGATGCACCAATACCAGCGTATTCACGCCCCGTTGCGCGATCAGCGCCGCGGCCACCACCGTCTTGCCGAACGCCGTGGTGGCCGCCAAAACACCGCAATCATGCGCCGCCAATGCCTCGAAGGCCTCCTGCTGCCGCAGACGCAATCGGCCGTGAAAAGCCAAGTCCAATGGCGTGCCGGCAAAGCGTTCGTCGCGCACCACTGTCGCGATACCCAAACGCTTGAGCAGTTGGCGCACTTCTTCGAGACATCCGCGCGGCAAACTGATATGCCGGGGATGGACTTCGGCGCAGGCAATAATCCGCGGCTTGTCATACGTCGGCAAGCGCATGGCCTGCGCCCGGTAAAAGTCCGGATTCTGAAAAGCGGCCAGCCGAATCAGCCGATTGCGCAGCGCGGGCGGCAACCCCTCCTGCGCCAAGTAGATTTCGTTGCCGAGGACCAGTTCAATCTGCCGCGGCAGGTCGCCCACGATCGGACGCTCCGGCGTCTTCCGCGAGGGCTCCAGGGTCCACGGCTCGTCACTGGCCTCCTCGTCCGGCACCCGCCGCACGCCGACCACCTGGCCGCGCGCTTCCGCCCCGCGCACGATCCGCTCGACTTCACGCGGCGGAATCGAGGGCATCGAGGCCAGAAACGCCCACTGGTCCGGCCAAGGCGCCAGCGTGTCATCGAGGAACACGCTGTTGCCCTGTGCCCGCGCCTGCTTCTGCAGGGGCAGCGCAACCAGGTTTCCGAACTGTCCTCTGGGCAGAGTATCCTGATTGGGAAAGAACCGGTCGTAGGATTTCAGCCCGATCTCGGGACGGCGTTCCATGGTCACCGTCAATAGATGCGCGCCCAGCTTACGGGCCAGTACGGCCGGGATCGGCGCCTCAAAGAACAGCCACAGGTGCGCGCCATTGCCGGAACGCGAGCGCTCGACCGCGGCGCACAGCCCCAATTCTCGGCAAGTTTCCCATACCGCCGCCACGTCCTCACGCCAGCTCGCTTCGTCGAAATCAGCCGCCAGCAGCCAGCAGGTTTCATCCAGCAGCATGGGATACAAGCCCATGACGAATGCCCGGCCCTGGACATCGCGGCCGGACAGATGCTGTCGAAGCACCTCGTCCGTCACCGGCATCAGCCGCCGGTGCGGACAATCCGCGCATTTCCCCGCCCGCCCGCTCCCGGGCTGAGCCGAGAGGCCGCAGACGCCCCGCACCCACTCGTTGGCGCAAACAGGACTGTATCCCGCGCGGCCCGTCCGCCGACTCTCGAACCGCCGCGCGTACACATCCTCCCGCCCCCGGAACAGCGCCCGGAACAACGCAATCTTGGCTTCCGGCAAGGAAGATTTCGTGACCGCTTGCCGCATCTACACCCACCCGGCCGGAAACATCTTCCCGGTTCGATTCAAGGGTTCCGTCGATTGTTCATAATGACTACATAATGGACGGAGCAGCCCCGGCCGTCAATCTTGGCCAACGCGGTCCAATATCCTGAGCGCTACGCGACTGCGCGGCCCGCCCTTGCCTGGGCTCGGTCAAATCTGCCAGGATAATGGCGTCGAGGACCCGTTTGCGCCGTTTCCAGTCAGGCATGCAACGAGCGAGGAGCCCGTAGAACGCCTTGGAATGGTTATGATGCTTGAGGTGACCGAGCTCGTGCATAATGACGTATTCAATACAGTGGGCCGGGGTTTGAACCAGGGCGACGTTGAGCGTGATGCGGCCGGCGGTTGTGCAACTCCCCCATCGCGTCCGCATGCGGCGGATCACGAGCTGAGGCTCGGGGATGCCGTGACGGGCGCCGACTACCAGCCATTTGTCCAGGTAACGCGCAAAGGTTTCAGCAGCGCGCTCACGGTACCATGTGTCAACTCGACGGCGAACGGCACAAGCATCGGTCTTGTCCGGTACATGTACGTGAAGAAAGCGACCACGAAGCTTGGCCGGGGCAGCTTCACCGGCTTCTACGCGGAGGCGATATTGCCGGCCGAGGTAGACAAAGGTTTCACCGCTGATGTATTGGTGAGGAGAAGGCAGCGGGTGGAACTGCTCGACGGTGTCGAGCTGCCGGGCAATCCACGGGGCCTTGGATTGTATAGCTTTCAGAATATCGGCCTCCGAGCAGCGTGCCGGGGCATAGGCCCGGACCTCCATCGTGGGCATGACGACGATCCGCAGGCGCTTGCTCTGGGATAGCTGCAAGCGGTACGGGATACTCCGGTGGCCGTACTTGAGGACTCTATCTGTTGTCGCTGGGTTCATTGGCCCGGGCTACTTCTATGCATTGGTCAATCAGCTTGTCCTGAAGCTCCAGAGGAAACTCGATCCCGGTCTCCTGCATGACTTCGAAGATGATGTCGTCGATCTCGCCGCGCATGCGGTTGATGGCGTCATCATTGTGGATCCAGTCACGGATCTTGTGCTGCTGAATCCGGTCAACGATGGCCAGTGCGATACGGGTGGCCGGCTTCGGGTCTCCGGCTGTGTACTGGGTGACATCCTCGCGGACGCAGCCATAATAGCGCCGGGCCATGTCCTTGGCGGCGAGTTCAGCCGGAACCGAATCGTCGGTGTGGGTTGACACCTTCTTGTGAGCGTCTGCCAGCTTGGGCAGAGCGTCGATAGCCAGCATCCGGCCTTCGTAGACCTGCCGGAGGATGTCCTCGATCATCAGGGAGAACTTGCGGTAGAAGGCAGGGTCCTTATCCATCTCCTTCTCGATGATGCGCTGTGCCGCTGAGGCAATGCGATCCGCCCTGGCGTCGGCGCTGGCCTGGGTGTCCTCGAGCAGTTTCTGGCGGGCCGTGTCATCGAAGAGCGCTGTGGGGTCGCAAAGCTGCTGGACCTCGGCGGCCCCGATGTGCGTATCCAGGAGCTTCTTGATCCTGGGCTCGTATTCGGAGAAATCGACGCGCTCCTGGAAGCGGAGTGAGACGGCGGCGCGCAGGTTCTGAAAGAACTTTAGATCGCGCTTGTAGCGTGAGATCGTGCTTTCGGGTGTGTGCGCCAGGAACGTCGTCGACGCCAAGGCCAGGGATAGCGTGCGCGCGTACGCGCCGAACCGGTCGTAGAACCGGTTGCGCCGTTCCTCGTCGCGAAGGTGCTGCTCGTACACTTCCGGGTCGGTCGAACTCCGTACCTCGGCAAACAGCTCCCACAGATCCGAGTGGATCTGGGGCAGTTTGCTCGATTCGTCCTCGAGGTAGGTGATGGCGTGGTCGAGGTCATCCTGATCGAAGGCGGCCAGGTTGGCGTAGAAATCAATCGCCTCGTCCAGCTCCTTGATGACCCCGGAGTAGTCGAGAATGAGGCCATATTGCTTGCCGGGGAAGAGCCGATTGACACGGGCAATAGCTTGGAGAAGCGTGTGATCCGTCAGGC
Source organism: Fidelibacterota bacterium (assembly GCA_021734645.1). Taxonomy (GTDB): domain Bacteria; phylum Verrucomicrobiota; class Kiritimatiellia; order JAIPIQ01; family JAIPIQ01; genus JAIPIQ01. The sequence continues at coordinate 7,786 of JAIPIQ010000032.1, forward strand.
GGCGGCACAGGTAGAGCACCGTGTTGCACGGCGCATCGAACCCCGTCAACAGCTTGTCAACCACGATGATGATTTCCGGTTCGTCGCCGTGCTTGAAGGCATTGACGAGCTGCTTGTTGTATTTTCCCTCGGACCCGTAGCGGTCCATCATGCCCTTCCAGAACGTCTTTTCCTCCTCGGTCGCCTCGCCGGTGCCTTCCCCTTCGTTCCGGACCTGGGGCGACGAGATCAGCACTTCGGTGCGGACCTGGGCGAACTCGTCGAAGAACTTCTTGTAGCGTAGCGCCGTGGCCTTGTCGGGCGCCACAAGCTGGCCCTTCATCCCCGTGCCCTGGTAGGTCATGGCGTAATGCAGGGAAACGTCCCATGCGATCATGCGGACCTTCTGGGCTGCCTTGTTGAGCTGGCGTTCGGATGAGAACTTCCGTTTGAGATCCGCGCGCTGGGCCGGGGTCATCCCGAGGGTCAGTTTTTCGAACCAGCTATCGAGTGCGTCTTCATCCACCGGCTGCGGCACATGGCGCGCCTCGTAGAGAAGCGGGGTCACGGAATGGTCTTCCACGGCCCGGACGATAGTATAGGCCGGTTTTAGGAGCGCGCCGAACTGGAGGAAGGTATTGCGCTTGGCGTCTTTCGCCAGCGGCGTGCCGGTGAACGCCACGAAGCAGGCGTGCTTGAGCGCGAGCCTCATGCGGGCGTGATGCTCGGCGTAGTTGCTGCGGTGGCCCTCGTCCACAAGCACGAAGGTGTTCCGGTTGACGCTGCCCAGCTTGCGATTGCGCGCGGCGGCGGCGAACTTGTGGATGAGCGTCGTGATGACATGGCGTTTGTTGTCCATGATCAGTTCGACCAGGTGTTCCCCGGTGTTGGCTTGTTCCGGCTCCATCCCGCAGGCGCGGAACGTGCCGCAAAGCTGGTTGTCGAGATCAATGCGGTCGGTTACAAGGATGACCTTCGGCGCAGGGATGTCGGGCGCCAGGACAAGACTCTTGGCCAGCATGACCATCGTCAGGGATTTGCCGCTGCCTTGCGTGTGCCACACCACCCCGCCGGGACGGGCGCTGTCGGCCTCACCCGAACGGATACGCTCCAAGATGCTCTGAACGGAAAAGTACTGCTGATAGCGCGCGATCTTCTTCTCGCCATTGTCGAATACGATGAACTTGTACATCAGGTCCAGGAGCCGCTCCCGTCGGCACAGCGCGTAGAGGGCCCGGTCCTGCTGATAGACGGCGCGTCCCTCGCCGTGTACACGCCGGAAGTCGCGTTCGCCAGCGGCAAACGGGGGGCGGAAAAGCTTCGTCGTCTCGGGCAGGGGCGTCGAAATCAGCGGGCGGATATCCTCGTCGAGGCCGTCTTCCTTCCAGACCGTCCAGAAGCTGCGCGGGGTACCGGTGGTGCCGTACTCGGCCTTGTCCCGCGCCAGGGCGATGAGCAACTGGGCGTAAAGGAAGAGCTGGGGAATGCCGTCCCTGGCTTGGTAGTCGTGGAGCTGGCCGATGGCGGCGTCGATCGGCTTGTTCTTCTCGTCTGTGTAAGCGCTACGCTTGCACTCAATCACCACGACCGGAATGCCGTTGATGAACAAAACAATGTCCGGCACGTAGTGCTTCTGGTGGCCGATGCGCTCAACCGTGTACTCCGCCGTACAGTGGTACGTGTTGTTGTCGGGCTCCTTCCAGTCGATGTAGTTGATTGTAAAACTCTTCGTGTCACCGTCCACCGTCTGCGGCACACTGGTCCCGAGGCACAGAAGGTCATACGCCTGCTCGTTCTGATAGGTCGCGCCCGTCGCGCGAAACGCTTTGAGGGCCTGAACGGCGTTGGCGATGGCGTTCTCGGTGAACGGATGATCCCGGCCCTTGAACTCGAAGCGGCAATGCTCTCGAATATGGTTCAGAAGCACGGGTTCGAGGATGGCGCTTCCCAGACGACCGCCGCGCAGTTTCACGCATTCCTCGGGCGTAAGGTAGTCCCATCCCAGCTCCGCGAGGAGTTGGAGCGCCGGAAGCTGGCTCTGGACCTTCTCGAGGTAGTTCGGCGTCCCGTATGTGGCACCGACTTCCATGGCTAACTCCATTCCTGACAGCAAGATACGCTCAGCCTGAAGACGTGCAAATTCGGCCCGGATTGGGTATTGACGTCAGGATCGTGGTTTGAGAGTATATTGACGCTCATCGGCCATCCCTCACGGGTGTAAGAGCCGAAGGAGATGGGGGCGCCGTCTGAGCGTCCCTTCTTTTTTCTACTGGATCCGTTTCGCATACTTTTCCTCCAGATCCGTTCTCTTGTTGTCGTAATCAATGTAGAACGACGTGATAATTCGCCGCGTTCCGTTCTCCCTTTTTTCGAAGATGACGACGAAGTCATCATCCTTGAGCCACGCGTAGGTGTGGACTTCCCCGTCGCTTTCCAGATAGTCCCAAGTCAGCACTTCTTGTTCGTGAGCATTCTCGGTGATGGGCCGAACCCAACGGAGGCGCGCGCAGCGGGGCGGGTCTGGGAATCGGTCCTCGGGATCGTACTCCTGTCCGGGCGGGTAGAATTTCCTCTTACGACGCTGGATCTTCTGCGGCTTTCTGCTGGTCAGGTGCCAGAAGATATCCTCTTTGCCGTCCACCTTGTTTCGGTAGAACCACACCTCGTGACCGAGATAGCGGAAGGCGACGTCACGGATGTCTTTACAGAACACCTTGTACAGGACCTCATACATGTAGTGAGGCCAAGGATCCACGGGTATGAGATCAGGCAACCATTCAGGCATTCTCGATTCCCCCGTTGTTCGGTTGCCAGAAGCAGATATTGAACTTGCGCACGCTGGGGAGCGTGTTGCGGGTCAAACTCAGGCCAGATCTCTGTCGGATGTGCGCAATCAGCTCTTGCTTGCCCGGGCTTGTTGTCAGACCACGTGCGCTATAGCTGACGGCGCCGATAAGCAGATCCGCCAGTTGCATGAGACCGATGTCGTGCGAATGTACATGCTGAACACGCTGGATAATCTCACGCGAGAAGTCGTAGTTGGCATTGGCGACGACCTTTTCCAACTCTCTCAACTTCTGGCGACTGCGTGTATCCTTGATGTCCAGATAGATGCGATACTTCTTCTCCGGATTGATCAGGTTCCGGATCAAGTAGAAGTACATCTTGTAGTACCAATCATCGTGGCTTTGCTGGAACTCTTCGTGTTTGAGAATGGACTTGTCGGGAATCACCCACACGCGAACCCCGATGGTCGGCGCATCGAAAAAGTAGTCGACCAGATCCCGGTAGAAGGCGAGCTTGCTCGCAGAGACCTTTGACCACTTGATCTCGAAAAAACGTGATAGCCCGTGCTTCGCCTTCATTTCGGCGATAGCCGCGTTATGCTCGGATGTCTTGAGGGCGAAAGACCAGAGCGCACCCAGCACCATTGATTTCTGGTGATCGTTCAACAGGTGACAACTCTCGTCGCAGTAGATGTTGATTGTATGTTCCATGGTTACACCTTCACCCTCACCTGGCCGGTCAGTAAGCGTTGCATGAGGCCCTTCTTCTGCTGCTGGAGGGCTGTGAGCTGATCTGTCAGCGATTGGATTTCAGAGTCTGCGGTGTCGAGAACCGCGGCGATGGCGCGTTGCTCCGGTAGCTTGGGAAGCGGAAGGGCGATGTTGAAGAAGTCGGAAGCATTGAGGTTGAGTAATCCATTGTTGCGAACCCCGGTGTTGATCCAGCGGTAGAGCTGTGGGTTATGGAGGCCAGCAATGAAGCAGTGCTTGAGAAATGCGTCGTGGATCTTCTTGGGCTTGACGCGGAAGGAGTAGAAGACACTGGGGACTAGACCTTCGTCATACTCGTGGAGTTGATACACGCAGCCCTGCGGATAGCGATAGGAGTTCCCCTTGTTGTACGAAAACTCACCACGGCGAAGGAGGATGTAGTTCTCGATATGCTTGCCTGCAATGACGCGACTGAACTTGTCGGCCTGTGATACGAAGCCCGTTCCGGCGGTGATGCTGAGGACGAAGTACTGACTGGGATCGTCTGCTGTCTCCTTGATTCGTGTAACGAGCGACGACAGTTGGTTTGCCTCCCACTCCCCAGCAAACCCTGGCAGGCGGCGTTTACCGGTCAGGAGTTGCTGCATGATGGCTTTCTTCTGCTTCTTCTTGGCTTGGATCAGGTCGCGAGTTTGCTCGATGGCGTCGTCCCAGGTGGACAGGATATCGGCGATCTTCTGCTGCTCGGGGAGTGGTGGGAGGGGGATGGTATGGGATGCGATTTGCTGTTGGTTGAAGCTGCCGGGGCCACTGAAGCCGACGGTCCGGTGAAGCCAGCGATGGTAGCAATCACCGCAAAAGTGGTACGCAAGGTAGTCGGAACGGGCGATTGTTCGGTCTGGGCGAAAGATAAAGAAATTCGTTGAGACAATGCAGCCGGTTGGGTCTCCCTCATATACGCCTGCTTTACCGAGTTCCTTACGGCTACCATTCACGAAGTTTATGAGGATGTCGCCGGGGTGTGGCTTTGCAGTTTCGAGGTCCGCACCACGCGGATCAGGGTCATGCCAGTACTTGAGATCGGTCGTGACCACATGGCCGTCCTGGACATTGTTGGAGCGAAGTACCGGAATGCCTTGCGATGGGTCATCAAAGAATGGCCTGGATATTCCAGAGCCGAGGTAACTGCGCATCGAGGCCAGCGGAGAGGGTTTCCACCCCTCCGGAATCCACCCCACCTTGGTCTTCTTGTATCCGGGCCTGTTCTCGTTCGGGTCCGTCATGTCACTTGGCCTCCGTGGCGGATTCAATCTGACTTTCCGGGTCCAGCTCCGGGGCGCGGGGCAGATTCAGGAAAAGGTTCACCAGAGGCACGTTAAGATAGTAGTTGCTGCGGCCGTGGCGATGCTTTTCGAGAAATCCGGCTGCAACGAGTTTGTCGAGGTAGCGCGTCGCGGTGAGGCGGGAGACCGAAAGCTCTTTCTGCAAGATGGCGATTTTGGTGTACGGATGCCGGAACAAGTTATTGAGCAGATCCTGGCTGTATATCCGTGGGAACTGGGCGCGGATGCGGTGTTTGTAGTCCATCATCATGGTGCGGATGCTGCCGATGAGGTCGATGGTCTGGCGGGCGGTAGTGGCGATTCCCTCCAGCATGAAAAGCACCCACTCTTCCCAGGCGTTGCGGGTGCGGACCTCCTGGAGCAAGCGGTAATAGTCAGGCTTGTTCTGGATGATGAAGCGGCTGAGGTACAGAACCGGCAGGTTGAGCAGGTCATTAGCGACCAGATAGAGGATATTGATGATCCGACCTGTGCGGCCGTTGCCATCGTAGAAGGGATGTATGCTCTCGAACTGATAGTGAATCAGCGCCATCTTGACCAGGGGGTCGACGTCCAGACGAGCGGGATCGTTGATGAACGATTCCAAGTCGCTCATCAGCTCGAGGATACGGGCATGGTCCTGCGGTGGCGTATAGACGACCTCTCCGGTGGCCCGGTTGCGCAGGGCGGTGCCGGGGAGCTTCCGGAAGCCGGCGTCGTTTCTCTCCAGGGTGGCTTGGATCTCGAGGATCTGGTTCAGGGTGATCAGCCGTGAGGTACGGACGGACTCAAACCCGACGCGAAGCGCCTCGGCATACTGGGCGACTTCCTTGGCAGACGCATTGACACTCTCGTCGGCAAGCTGGGCCTTGAAAAGATCGTCATGCGTGGTCACGATGTTCTCGATTTCTGAGCTGTCCTTAGCCTCCTGAAGTCCGAGGGTCTGGATCAAGATGCTTTCGTTCGGGATGGTCGCCGCAATGCCCTTGAGCTCGGCCAGATGCCGATGGGCATCGGGAAGCTTTTTGAGGATCGCCTTCGTATCGAGGTCGATGGGAGGTGGCAACGGTTGGAGCTTGAATGGTGTCATGAGTGCTTCCCTTCTGCTTGAAACGGGGAGTAAAGTATACACACGCGGCTGGACATGTCCAAAAACGGCATCAATGTATACATAACGTGGCGAACATGCATCAGGGTTTGATTTTCTTGAACATCTCGATTCACAAGAGCAACCCTCTCGAAACAGGCCCCCGTATCATAGCAAGCGGCTCTAAACTATAATAAGACCGGTTCATGTTATAACTTCCGGCATAGAACAATACCTGTCGCCACGGACATGTATAGATAATAGCTCTTTCTGAACACATGCGTTCATGAACTGAACCCCAGTTCCATTAAATGGGTCCGCATCTTCGCCTGGGTTTCGGCCAGTTTTCCCTCGATCCGGGTGATGTCGGCCTGAACGGCAGCCATATCGACCTCGGGCTCGGGCTCGAAGGTGTCGACGTAGCGGGGGATGTTGAGGTTGAAGTCGTTCTCCTCGATCTCGGCAAAGGTGGCCGCGTAGGAGTATTTGTCGATGACGGCGCGGTCGTGGAAGGTTTGGACGATCTTGTCCATGTCTTTCTGTCGGAGTTTGTTCTGATTGGTGCCCTGCTCGAATTCGCGTGAGGCGTCGATGAAGAAGACGGGATCCTGGCCGTCGCGCGGGCGGGATTTGTCGAAGATCATGAGGGCGGCGGGAATACCGGCGCCGTAGAACAGGTTGCTGGGGAGACCGACGACGCCGGCGAGTAGATTCTCGCGGATGACGGTCTCGCGGATCTTGCCTTCCTGCCCGCCACGGAACAAAACCCCGTGGGGCACGACAACACCGATGCGGCCCTTGCCTTCGACGGCGGTGGCGAGCATATGGCTGATGAAAGCCCAGTCGCCCTTACTCTTGGGCGGGATACCGCGGGTGAAGCGGCTGTACTTGTCATCGGCGGCCATTTCCTGGCCCCATTTGTCCAGACTGAAGGGTGGATTGGCAATGACGATGTCGAACTTCATGAGGGCATCGTTCTCGACAAGCTGGGGTTCCCGGATGGTGTCCTCCCACTCGATGCGGGCGGCATCGAAGGCGTGAAGGAACATGTTCATCTTGCAGAGCGCCCAGGTGCTGCCGTTCATCTCCTGCCCGTAGAGGGAGAAGTTGCTGGAGCCGACCTGCCGGGCCGCCTTGATGAGAAGCGAGCCGGAGCCGCAGGTGGGATCGCAGATGCGGTCGCCATCCCGCGGGGCGACGAGGCGCGCCAGCGTCTCGGAAACCTCGGAAGGGGTATAGAACTCGCCCGCCTTTTTGCCGGCCTGGGCGGCGAAGCGGGCGATGAGGTACTCGTACACGTCACCGACGATATCCATGTGGCCAACGCGCTCGGGCCGGAGGTCGAGCTTTTCGGTACCGAGATCCTCGAGCAGCGTCTTCAAGCGCTGGTTACGCTGGCGGGTCTTGCCGAGGTTGGCCTCGCTGTTGAAGTCAATGTTGCGGAAGACGTTGTGGAGCTTCGACTTGTTGGCGTCCTCAATCTTCTCCAGGACCGTGTTGATGAGCTGGCCGATATCGCTGGCGTCGCGTTGGGCATAGAGCGCATCGAAAGTGCAGTCTTCGTCGAGCGCAAAACGCTCGCGGGCCATGGCGCGCGCGATGCGGATCTGGTCGCCAGCGTACTTCCTCTTGAACTCCGCGAACTTGGATTTGCGGATGTCGCTCAGGTACTTCACGAACAGCATGGTGAGGATGTAATCCTTGTACTGGGTGGGGTCAATAACGCCCCGGAAGGTGTCACAGGCACTCCAGACGACGTTGAAAATCTCGCTGCGGATCTGTCCGTTAGACATGATTGGTATCCTTTCCTTTTTCGCCTTGGGCGATGGCCATTGTAACTGTGTCAATGAAGGTCTTCCGGTGATCCCGGAGTTGGTCGAGCAGCCGGGCTTCGCGGGTCATAAGCGTGTGCAGCTCGACAATCTTCTGCTGGTCGGAAAGCGGGGGCAGCAGAATATCAATGTCAGCGAGATCCGATTTCTTGATCACGGGCATCCGGGCGCCCACGCCAGCGATTCGGTCGAAGGCGCGGGTCGTGCGCCGGTGGTTCAGGAACCAATTCAGGTACTCGGGGATGATCTCCGAGGATGGCGTTAGTACGAAAAAATAGCTCGCGGCAAGGGTCGGAACCGGGAGGGGGCCCGGATGGTAAGCGAAGTTGTTGACCCCCTTGGCCAGGAAGATGAGCTCGCCTGGTTGGATGGTTTGGTCCTTACGCAGCTCGCCGGGATCAAAGCGCGTGAGGTTGCGAGGGTCCATGCTGGTGCGGGTGTCATCGAAATCGCTCAGTTGAAGGAGACAGTACCGTCCGTCGGGCGTCTCCTCCACCTTGGTGCGAGAGAGATAACCCGTGCGAATATCAATGAACCGGCCTAGTCTCCCATGTCTTGTCATAACTGCTGGGCGAGGCGGAAGGGGCTGGTCTCCGGCCCTGCGGATCCATGACACGAATAGTGCCTCGCCAGCCTGTTGGTCACGACTGAGTGTGCTCTACTGTCCGGCAAATTTCACCTCGCGGTTCTGTCCTTCAATTCTCGCTTCACCTCTTCACCCAACACCAAAATTTTGGCAAATAATCTTACAGTATGCCTACAACTGTTATGACGGCTACTATGCAAACCACTTCATGTCAAGCCATTTGAATAAAATAATTACCCGGTTACAGGACAACTGCGAAAATATGAACAACTTCCCGAGCCCCGATTCTGCTGGGTGAGTTGAAAAAGAAGCAGGCCGACCGGTTTTTACCGGTCGGCCTGACGCGTAGGCTGGTAGCGGGGGTTGGATTTGAATCCGCCTTCGCCAAGGCTACGGCGGACACAGCCCACCTATGATTTACGGTTGGGAATCAGGTGCTTCGCTGTAAATGCTCGACCTGAACCAGACTTCAAGTATGCCTCAAACTCCAGCGCGACATATTTATCCAGAAATCCGCCGACCCAAAGCAGTTTCCATGGGGCGTACCGGCTACTGGCCGGGGTAGTGCCCGCATTGTGCTCTTCTACACGGTCCTTCCGGGTTTCTGGGGGGATTCTTTACTGTATTCTGCCGAATAGATGAAGAGATCGGTGTGTAGGAGTAGGTGTAGGAGTTCGTGGGGATGAACGCTCTCGCCGTTCCTCATTGCCCGCCCTGAACCGCTGATCCACCCCACGGTGCTTCGCGGGGATTGGCGCGAGGGCGCGCAGGATGAGGGAAGAAGTCCGTACTCGTACACGTACTCCTACACTCGAATCTCTTGGGGGGGGCGGGATGTTGGTTCTGCTCTTGAGCGATTCCTCGGATGGGTTTCGATGGAAGGCTATCGCGTAAGCGTATCCGAGCAAGGGTGGCGATTAAGTGTCAACGGTTAAGCG
>JAIPIQ010000033.1 GCA_021734645.1 Fidelibacterota bacterium
GATCCCGTACCGCTGGAGCGTCAATTCATCGAAGCGGACGGTCTTGAACGCCGTGGTGCGCGCGCCGATGGCGCCGACGGTCATGCGCCGCATGCCATTGACCACCCGGCACACCGCGGCAAACTGGCGGATCTGCGTTTCGAAGGTTTCCGAGGCGGGGGCCACTGTATGCGGCGGGAACGTGGTGAAGGGCAACCCGTACTGGCAGAATACATCCATCACGGAGAACTTCCCGCAGAACGCATCCCGGCGGTCGGAAAACCCCATGCGGTCCAGCTCGTCCGGGTAGGCCTGAATGAAGATCGGAACCCCGCAGTCCTGCAGCGCCGCGATGGCGCCGGTCTCGTCGCCGAAGTTCGGCAGGCAGAGCAAAACGCCATCGTAGCGGCCCCGGTGCTCCTTGAGAAACTGAGCGTACTTCATCCCGTCGTCGGCGCCCTCCACCGCACCGTACCGCGTGAGCCCCGGATCCATCAGCAACGTGCCGTAGCCCAGTTGGGCCAGGCGCTCCGACAGCTCCTGGCGGGCCCCGGAGATGAGTTTCTCAGGAAAGAACCCGCGGTTCCCGAAATAGAGCGCGAAGGTGACGTTCGGTGAAGAGATCGCGCCTTTCAGGCGCTCAGAGCCACCGCTGCCGGAACCGTTCTGAAGGTGTGTTTTCATGGCGGGGAAGGTGCCCGAGCGCCGCAGGCAGGTCAAGCGGGAAAAGGGGCATTGGTCTGCATCGGGGAATCAACAGCACAATCCACGCAAGGAAAGACGGATCCGCAGATGACGCAGATGCCCACGGATGGGGAGAATCCTCACGCCAAGGCGCAAGGGAAACAATCAGAGGCCAGTAAACAGTGATCGGTTCATTCGGAACTCGACGTTCTCCTCTGTGCCTTCGTGCCTCCGTGAGAAAAACAATGCCGCACCGACAAAGTGCGCGATGAGGTGCGCGACAAGGATTGACGGACACAATTACTGTGATCCCAAAAGATTCGGAACCACCATACCCCGGTACGTCTTCGTCAGCGAATTGAAGCGCGTTGTGGACTCAACGAAGTCTCCATTTGATTGTCGGCGTTGTTCTATCACAAAAGAGGACTATACCTGTTCCGACTAGAGAGGGACACATAGACCCGATTGCATTGATGGCCTTCGCAAGCAGCGACCACTTTCCAAATTGAAACTGAACGTCATTGATGCCCCACCCTGCTTCACCGAGCAAGACAGAGGCTGTATAAGGTGTAAATGAATACAAGTGCTTAGATTTGTTCTTCTCCTCCATGCGCCTGGCGATACACGACAAGGCGTTTGGCAGCGTCACAATCAGCCGATCACTGGGAATCCATCTGAGAACGTCAATTGGATGCTCAAGGTGCTCCAATACGTCGAAGGCGGTCGCAATATCATAATGACCGTCGATCTTAGGCAATGGTATTACATTCAGATCAACAGAAATATCTGCCCTATCCGAGAAATCGACACAGACCCGGCGCTTACAGAGACTCCACGCTTCTGCCAGCTCGCTCTCGTAAGCATTCGGTTCACCATATCCAGTTCCGCCAATATCAAACACTGTTTCGCCTTTAAGATACAGTCGAACGATTTCAGCTTTTGAAATCATATTTGAGCCCAAACCTGTCAGTGGCCGCGTAATGTATTCGGACGCCTTGACTACGGTGTCACTTGTACTTGAATTGTATAGAAAGTCCGCGATTGTGGACTATCGTCACGCAAAACTTGTTCATGATCCTCGCCGGGCACAATGACCTGTCCAACCACGTTGCTCCAATTTCCTTCGGTTAGATGAGCACGGTGCTTCAAGGTATAGTAGCGACTCGCTGAAGAGGGGCTGAAGGCGACGTGCGTGACGCCGGCGCTGCTCTCGATTGACGTGATCCGCAAAGCATTATTCACCACGTTGGGGTCAACATTCATAACGAATTTATCTGAGGCGGGAACCCCGTCCCCGGCGTCAAAATTCTCAGTCACGTCGTGATGTTCCAACCACCAGTTTGGCGTACCCTGTGGCTGTGTGTAGAACGCCATTGAGCGCACTCCGTAGTCAGGCGATGGCCCGCCGCTAAATTTCAGCCAACCGATGTTCTCGCCCCAGGCGTGCCCGGAAAACGCACCATTGACTGGATCGATTATGGCGTCGCAGTGGGCATGGCCAAAGTTGATCCAGCCGATGTTTTCACCCCACGCATAGCCAGAGAGGCTGCCGTCGGCGGCCAGATTAACACCCCAGTTCTCGGCTGAAGTGTTGTCGTATGGGCCGCCGGAATTGGAACCCATTTTGATCCAGCCGAAGTTTTCGCCCCATACGTAGCCGGAGATCCAACCGCCGGTCCCCTCGTAGTAGTGGACAACCACAGTCTGTCCCGCATTCGTAGGTGCGGCATTCGCCCAGCCAACGTTCTCACCCCATGCATACTTGTGCGCTGGATCAGTCCCTGTGTTGTCTGCAAACGCGACGGTCAGCGTCAGAACAGGTAGTGCCACGCACTTCGCCGACCAGTGCGCGAGCTTCATGTAAATGCAAGTTCTTTTCAACGTTGATCTCCTTTTCAGTGGGTACCGGCCAAAATGCCAGCCTTTCGCCGCAACACACCCGAAATGTCCCAGCACCGCTGGCGCTTTATAATAAGCGCGCCATCCAAGGGAAATATCCGCCCCTTCACCCGTACACGCCAAGAGCAACGCATTCTAATCCTCGATGTCTCAATCTCCATCTACTTCCCGCCGCGGACGGGCCAGACATAGTAGTACGCGCTCGTCTTTGATCCAGCGTCACGCACGCTCCCGTCGTACATTCGCACGTACCATGCATGGCTTGTATTGTCCGCGTCCGTGGTTGAAGACCAGTGTGATAAATCCGTCCCGACGTTTGTGAATGGATGCCCCGAGGGCAGTGCAGGATTGAAACGCCCGTAGTCGATTAAACTCTGCAACTCGCATACGTTTGGCAGGCGCCAGTCCGTGTAGCCGTAAGTACCCGCTCCCGAATTCATGTTGTTGCAGTATTCGAGTGCGCCACTCCAGTTTCGGGTGCCGCCGGGCAAATTGCTGTTTTTTGTCCACATCAGACCGGTCAGATTGTCTGTCACTGTGTCACCATGATCCGTATAACGTGGGTTGGGCCAGGCCACGCCCTGTTCATGATCTCCATCATCACCAGCCTGGTATGACGTCGTCTGACCGGTTTGCGCCACGGAATTCTGTACTTTGCCGTCGATTTCCTCCAGTTTGTCATAAATGTCCTGTAGCGTTCTCATCGTCGAGCCTGGCGGATCGGTTGGGTCCAGACTGCCCGCCAAAACCGCCCCGGCAAAGAGCAAACCTGCCAGCACACCGACGTTACATTTCCAACTGCCGCATATCTTCATAACCCTGCTCCTTTTTTTGCATGCGCAGATACTCGCTTCGCGCACCACACGGTACGGTTCCATATTATGCCTCGGTAAATTCACTGTCAATATATAAATTCAATGAGTTCCTGTTAGCCAGGCCAGCAAATCGGGCATGTTGGTTTGATAGCCTTCGGGGATGGGTTCATTGCGTTGTTTTTCGGCGGCGACGAGGACTTGTGCGCCCCAGCGGGGGATTTGGCGCACCAGCCAGATGCCGGGCAGGAATCCGTCGAAGGGAAACAGGTAGCTGCCTTCGCAGCGGCGGACATGGAATCCGTGCCGCCGGAGAATGGCCTTGAAGAGCCGGGCGGAAAAGTCGCGGTAGTGGGGGCAGCGATAGCGCGCGGCGTACATGGGGGTCAGGTCGAGAATGAACTGCATGATGAAGGAGGCCGGTTGGTTGACATTCGGAATGCCGGCCACGAACAGACCGCCGATTTTGAGCACGCGGTTGATTTCATTGAGTAGATGATCGGTGTGCAGCACGTGTTCGATGACATCGGTGGCGATGACCAGGTCGCAGGAATCGTCAGCGGCGGGCAGGGGTTGGCTGTCCAGATCCAGGTTGTGGGTTTCGATGCCCTTGGCGGCGGCGCGTTCGAGGAGCGCCGGGGCGATGTCCACGCCCACCTTGCGGGTTTCGGCGGGCAGTGTGGCGAGCATGGCGCCCGGGCCGCAGCCCACATCGAGCGCGACGGCGGGAGGCGCCTGGCCGGCGCGCGCGCGGTCGCGCAGCCCCGTGGCCAGAAACGCTTGAATGCGGCGCACGCGCCGATCGGCGGTTTCTTCGAGATAGGGCTGGGCCTGGTCGAAATAGGCGGCTTGGTCGCGGCTCATGGGGTGGCCTCCTCGATCCCCGCGAGGCGGAGCAGGGGGGCGACGGTTTGGCGGGTGACGGTTTGCATATCGAAGTGGCGGTGGGCGTCTTCGTGGGCGGCGGCGCCGAGGCGGGCGCGCAGGGCGGGGTTGCCGGCGAGTTGTTCGAGGCCGGCTTTGAAAGCGTTGGGATCGGCGGGATTGAAGAGCAGTCCATTGTGGTTTTCGCGGACGACTTCGGCGACGCCGCCGAGGCGGGCGGCGAGCAGGGGCAGGCCGCAGGCCATATTGTGGACCAGCGCGCCGGTCATGTGGAAGTGGTCGGCTTCGCCGCCGGTGCGCATGACCAGGCCAATATCGCCGGCATTGAGGGCGCGATTGACTTCCGGCAGGGAGGGCAGCCAGCCGGTGAGGGTGCAGACGGCGTCGAGGCGCAGGGAGGCGACCAGTCGGCGCAGGCGGGGCATTTCGGGTCCATCGCCGACGAGCAGGAAGCGCAACTGGGGATAGCGGGGGTGCAGGTCGGCGAGGGCGCGCAGGATGAAGTCGTTGCCTTTGTTGGGGTGCAGGATCCCGTGATGCACCAGGACGACCTGTTCGGGCGCATAGCCGAAGGCGGCGCGGGCGGCGGCGCGTTCGGCGGGTGGCAGGGGGTGGTAGAGGGCCAGGTTGCAGGGATCATAGACCGGGTGGATGCGGGCGGGATCGAGGCCGCGGGCCGCGAGCCAGGCGCGGGTGGTTTGGGCGCGGGTGAAGATCAGGGGCAGCCGCCGCCAGGCGCGGAGATCGAGGGCGCGCAGGGCGCGGCCCAGGGGCGCCAGGGCGCCGGTGCAATAGATATCGGTGAAGAAGTCGGCCACGGTGAGGGCCACCTGCGGGCCGAAAAAAAGGCGGGCGAGCGGGGCGGAGAGGGGGATGGTTTCGTCGAGATAGACGGCGCGCACGCCCAGGCGGCGGCAGCGCAGGCCGACAAGGGGCAGGGCGAGGATCCAGAGCGCGGTTTTGATGAATTTATCGCGCTGGCGGGTGCGGTCCACCGTCCAGGGCAGCGTATGGATCACGGCGTGGCGCCGGATGCTTTCGGGGATGGGGGTGGCGGTTTTGAGTCCGAAGTAGTGGACTTCGCAGTGGGCGGCCAGGGCGGTGATGATGGGGGGCAGGGCATGGAACAGCTCGCTGTGATCGCCGGGGCCGTAGCGGAACCAGAACGCAATGCGGGGGCGGCTATTCATCGCTCTGGAAGATGATCCGGCTGCCTTCCGGACTGAAGCGGAAGTCCACCTCGTTGAGGGGGCGCAAGGCTGCGCGGACGGCCGGCTGCGCGGCGGGTTCGACGTACAGGCACAGGAAGCCGCGGCCGCCGGCGCCGAGCAGTTTGCCGCCGCGGGCGCCGGCCGCCCGGGCGGCGGCATAGGTTTGGTCAATGTCCGGGTTGCTGATCTCGGGCGCCAGAGTACGCTTGAGTTGCCAGGCGGCGTGCAGCAGGTCGCCGAGTTCCCGCAAGGGCCCGCCGCCGGTCAGCAGTTTTTCCGCCCGCGGGACCAGATCCCGCAGGGCCAGCAGGGCCGCCTCATTGGCGCAGGCGCGGTCCTGTTGGGCGCGCAGGATGGCCGCGGCGGAGCGTTCAACGCCCATGTAGAAGAGCAGCAGCCGGTCGGCCAGGGCGTCCAGACGGCCGGGATCGAGGCCGAGGTCGCGGACCTGCACGGTGTCATCCGGGTTGAAGGTGATCTGGCGGAAGCCGCCCCAGGCGGCGACGTACTGATCCTGCCACCCGCCGGCATCCCCGACCCGCTCGCGTTCGATGCGAATGGCCTGCCGGGCCAGCTCCCGGGGCGTGGGCGACTGCCTGCGGAAGGCCTGCAGGGCGTGGAGCAACCCCACCGTGAAGGCCGACGACGAGCCGAGCCCGGTCTGGCCGGGGAGATCCGCGACGTGGGCAATCTCGATACCCTCGCGCTGGCCGATCTCGAGCAGGGTTTCCCGGATCAGCGGGTGCTGAAAGGCTTCGGGCTCGAGGACGGATTCGGTGATCGAGTAGCTGGCGCGGAAGCGATGCTTGAAGAAAGGCGTCAGGCGGTGCACGGAGAGATAGCAGTACTTGTTGATAGCGCCGGCCAGCACCGCGCCGCCGTGGGTGCGGAAGAAATCGGGGAAGTCGGTGCCGCCGCCGAAGAGACTGATGCGGAAGGGGGTGCGGGCGATGATCATGGGCGGGGCGCCTTTCCGAGGGCCAGCGTGCCGCGCCGCACGGCCTCGATGAAGCGCGCGACGGTTTCATCCGTGGCGGGCAAGGCCAGCAGGCGGGCGGCGCGGGCGACGTTCAGCTCGGCGCGGACCAGCGGCTGGCGGTGGTCCGCGTCCGTCAGGGCGCGCCCGGCCCAGGCCGCCATCCGGCGCACGGAAACCACGCCGCGGGCCGAGCAATTCAACAGCGTTTCGCCGTCCGGCGCCGCGGCCGCGAGGGGCAGGAGCAGCCGGGCGAGGTCGCGGGTGTCCAGGTACTGGAACGCCGAGTCCGGATGCACGTGGAGCGGCCCGCCGCTCAGCAGGTCATAGACGGCATTCTTCTTGAGGCCGGGGCCGACGAACCCGCCCAGGCGCAGGATGACCCGCCGCGGGGCATACTGCCGCACAAGTTGCTCGGCGAGCCATTTGTGGCAGCCGTAACGGGTCATGCGGGCGGGATCGAGCGCCGTGTCTTCCGCGTTGCGCGCGGGGCAGCCCTCGTCCGGGTATACGGCGCCGCTCGATAACTGGACATAGGTTTCGTAGGTGAAATCGTGGAGCGCCTGCATGACCGAGGTCACCGAGAGCGCGTAGCCGCTGACCGGATCCTGTTCGTCAACATACTTGCGCGCATTGCCGGCGGCGTGGATCAGGATGTCCGCGCGCGCGCCGCGGCATGCGGCATAGTTGGCGCGGTCCACAGCCGTGACGTTCCACCCCTGCGCGGCGGCCTCGGCGGCCAGCGCCGAACCGATGAATCCCCGCGAGCCCAGAATGAGGCAGGTTTTCACAGCCGCACGTCCCCCGTGACGCGCACGTCGTCAAACCACGCGATGGTGCGCCGCAAACCGTCCGCCAACGACGTGGGACAAGCCAACCCGAGCCCGCGCAGGCGCGTGACATCGAAGATTTTGTCCATTTGGCCGTCGGGCTGGGCGGCATCCCATTCGATGCGGCCGGCATATCCGGTCAGCCCGCGGATGGTTTCTGCGAGTTCGCGGATCCGGATGCGCGTGCCGGTCGAAAGATTCACGGGCGCGCTCGAATCGTAACGGGCGAGAAACCAGGGGATCAGGCGGGCGATGTCGCCGGCATAGACAAAATCGCGGGTGGGCTGTCCCGAGCCGAAGCAGACGACTTCCGGCGCGGCGGCCTCGCGGGCCTCGCTGAACCGCCGGATCAGCGCGGGAATCACATGGGCCTGGGTGAGATTGAAGTTGTCCCATTCGCCATACACATTGCCGGGGATCAGCACCAGGGAATTGAAGCCGTGCTGCGCGCGGTACGCGGCCGACTGCACCAGGAGCATTTTCTTGGCGACGGAATACCCGGCGCTTTCGGCCTGGGGATAGCCCTGCCACATCTGGTCTTCGCCAATGGGCGAGACGGCGGCGGCCGGATACGAGCAACCGCCCATGAGCGTCAGCAGCTTCTTGACGCCCGCGCGCCAGGCGGCATGCAGCACGGCCGTATTTATGGTCAGGTTCTCGTAAAAATAGTCGGCGGGCCGCAACCGATTATCCAGGATGCCGCCGGACTTGGCCGCCAGGTGGACCACGCAGTCGGGCGTGGTGTCGCGCAGGAGGCGGTCCGCCGCGCCGGGTTCCAGCAGGTCGTAGTCGGCCCGGCCGGGTGTCAGTATCTCACCGGAACAGGCCGCCCGCAACCGGGGCACGATATGATGGCCAAGAAAGCCGTGACCGCCGGTAACCAATATCCGCCGGAAGGGCAGGGGCACCGCCCGGTCGGTTGAATCTTGCGTGCCGTTTTTCATGCTGCCAGCATGTCAGAGCAGTCCGGCCGGGTCAATCTCCCGATGTATTGGGGACCCAGAAGTTGTGCCCGCCAAGCTTTGGCGTTGAACGTTGGGCGGGAAGATGTCATGATTCGGGTTCTATGTGGACACGCGAGAGTTATGGAATCAGCCGGGCCGGGGATCGCCTCTGCGTGGCGCGGGGGCGGCGCCGGTGCGGCGGCGTCGAGTGCGCGGTGTTGTGGGAGGGGCGTGCCGCGGAGGCGCCGGTGGACCGTTTGCGGGCCGCGCTGGCGCGTGGCATTCCCGTGGCGGCGGCGTTACCGACCCGCAGCGTGCTGGTGCGCCGGTTATCCGCGCCCTTGATAGCGGCGCGCAAGGCCCGTGGGGTTTGGCCGGCGTTGCTGGATGTGCAGTTGCCTTTTCCGCTCGAGGAATGCATTACCCGCTATAGCCGGACGCGCCGGGCGGCAGGCCAGACGGAGACCCTGGCCCTGGCGGTACGCCGAAATGATCTCGAACAGAACTGCGCGGCCTGGACGCGGCTGGGGATCGAGCCGGATCTGTTGTTGCCCGAGGGGCTGGCGCTTTGGGACGCGGCCTGCCAGACGAAGGGCCTGCCCGCCCGCGGAGTGGGGGTCGTCCTGCATCTCGAATCGGAAGGCGGGCTGGCCGTGCTGGGCGCCGACGGTGATTTTCAGGGCGCGTTTGTGTTGCAGGGATCCGGGCCGACGGCTTTAACGCCCGCCGGACTGGCCGCGCGGGTTCCCGGTTTGATTCGCGCCCGGGGGCTGGATCCCGCCCATGCGTCCTGGCTGTGGACGGGAGCGCGGGCCGCCGAGGCGGATTTCGTCGCGGAGCTGACCGTCGCCCTGTCCGTGGGGGCCGGTCAAGCCCGGACGGCCGCCGAACCACGGCAGTTTCTGGCCTGCGCGCTGGCCCGCCAGGCGCTGGGGCCGACCGCCGCGGCCGAAAACCTGCGCGCGGAACCCCGTTTCGTGCCGGCCGCCACCCGGACTCGGGCCGCGCGGCGCGAGCGGCGGCGCGCGGGGATCGTTCTGGCCGCCGGGCTGCTGGCCTGCGCCACACTCTTGAGCCTGCGGATCTTGCTGCGCGCCCGTGATCGCGCCTATGCCGGTGCCCTGCAAACCACGGTCGCGGCCCTGTTTCCCGCCGCGCGCATTCCCCCCGGCCAGGAATGGGAAATCGGCCGCCGCTTGCTGGCCGAGGAGCAAACGACCCTGATTCCATTCCAGCAGGCGCTGGCGCCTTCCCTGGCGCAAACGTTGACGACGATACTGGGCGGGGTGCCCGCCGCCGGCGCGCAGTTGCAGAGCTTGACGCTGGATGACCGGCGGATTGAGTTGCGGGCCGCGGGCGGCGCCGGTGAGGCGCCGGGGCGCCTGGCCGAGGCGTTGCGCCAGGCCGGGTATGACCTGCTGGCCGCGCCGGACGGTTCCACCGCGGCCGAGCATCTGCTGCGGGGGGTGCGGCCATGACCCCGCGCCGCGCGCGACCCCTTCTGGTTTGGGCGGGCTGGGGCGCCTGGCTGCTGGCCGGGCTTTTGCTCGTGACCGCCTGGCAGCCCATGCAGCGCCGCCGCGCCGCCTTGGCCCGCAAAGCCCGGGATTTGAGCGCGCTGCGCGCCGCGGCCACCGCCGATGATTTGCGCGTGCCCGCGCTCTTCGAGGAATTGCCCGCCGCGCCGCCCACTGATCCGGCGGCCCTGGTGCGGGAAGTCCTCGCCCCGCATGTGGCGGACGTGAGCCGCCATCCCGTTCAATTGGTCCGGCCCGGTTGGGTGCGGCACGAAGTCGAAATCCGCGTGGGTGATTTCCCACTCGAGCGGTTGGGCGCCCTGCTGGTGGCCCTCGAACGCCAGGCGCCGCCCTGGAAAGTCACGGCCTTGAGCCTGCGCGCGACCGGTCCGGTCGCCGGACGGGGACAAGTCACCCTGACCTGCCAGGCCCTGACCCGTGGGGAGGCGCCATGATCGGCCGCCTGCTCGGGCATCCGCGCGCGCTCTGGGCCCGGCGGGAGATGCTCGCCAATCTGGTCAGCCGCGAACTCAAGGCCCGCTACAAGGGCTCTTTGCTGGGACTGTGCTGGGCCATCCTTACGCCGCTCTTCATGGCCCTGGTGTACGTATTCTTTCTGCGCCTGCTGGCCCGCGGCATTCCCCTCGAGACCGTGCTGATTGGCGTGTTCGCCTGGCAATTCACGGCCAACTGCGTGCAGAGCGGCCTGACCGCGGTCACCGGTAATGCCAACCTGGTCAAGAAAGTGTTCTTCCCCCGCCAGGTGCTGCCCCTGGCGGGCACCTTGGCCAATACCGTCAATTTCCTCCTGTCCCTCGGGGTGCAGACCGTTCTGCTGGCTTTCCTGCTGGGCGCCCGGGGCGAGGCCATCCCGCCGCGAGCGGCCCTGGCGCTGGTTGTCCTGGTTTACCACGGGCTCTTCAATTACGGCCTGAGCCTGTGGCTGGCCGCCGCCAACGTCTATTTCCGCGATGTCCAGCACTTGGTCGGGGTGCTGCTCACGGCCTGGTTCTTCGCCAGTCCGGCCATGTATGATCTCAGCATGGTGGCCCAGGTGACGGCCGGCCGCCCCGGGCTCTACGATCTGTACCTGTGCAATCCCATGGCCCTGATTATCACCGCCTACCGCGCGCTCTTCCTGCCGGACGCCGTTTTCCCCTGGGGCTGGAATCTCCTGCCCGCCGCGCTCCTGCCCCTGTTGCTCCTGCTCGGCGGCGGGCTGCTCTTTCAACGCGCCCAGCGCAACTTCGCGGATTATCTCTAATGGAACCCGTCATCAGCGCCCGTCAACTCGGCAAATGCTACCGCATGCGCGGACTCGGCCCCCCGACCCTGTTCGGCGCCCTCAAGGAAACCCTGCGCCGCCGGCCGCCCAACCTGTTCTGGGCCCTGCGCGACGTGTCCTTCGATATCCCCGCCGGCCGCACCGTGGGCGTGATCGGACCCAACGGCAGCGGCAAGAGCTCGCTCCTCGGGCTGGTGACCGGCACCATCCAGCCCACCCGCGGCGCCGTGCGCACCCACGGCCGGATTTCCTCGCTCCTCGAGCTCGGCGCGGGGTTTCATCCGGATTTGACCGGGCGCGAGAATGTGTTTCTGAACGCGGCCATCCTCGGGATAGCCCGCGAGGACATCCGGCGGCGGATGGACGCCATCGCTGAATTCGCCGGTCTGGGCGAATTCCTCGAGATGCCGGTCAAACATTATTCCAGCGGCATGTACGTGCGCCTGGGCTTCGCGGTGGCGGTCGAGGTGGATCCGGATATTCTGCTGATAGACGAAGTGCTGGCCGTGGGCGATCTGGCGTTTCAGTTGCGTTGCCTGGACCGCATCCGGGATTTTCAGCGCCGGGGCAAGACCATTCTGCTGGTGTCCCATGCGTTGCAGACGGTCGAGGAATTCTGTCACGAGGCCTTGTTGATCCATCACGGCCGGGTGGTGGCGTCGGGGCCGCCGCCGGATGTGATTCTTGAGTATATCCGCCACTACATGGGGGAGGGCGGGTATCTGTACACCCAGGAGTTCGGCACGCGCGCCGTGGAATTCGAGCAGGTGACCTTGCGGGACGGGGCTGGTGTCGAGACCGGGGTTTTCACGGCCGGCCAGGCCCTGCATGTGGATATCGCCTACCGCTGCGCCCAACGCATCGAACGCCCGGTTTTCGGCTATTCACTCAAAACTGGCAACGGGCTCTACCTCTACGGCAGCAATACCCAACTGGCCGGCTATGAGCTGCCCGCCATCGAAGGCGCCGGCGTCATTCGGCTCACCCTGGACCCGCTCCCCCTGCTCGCGGGCAACTTCTTTCTCTCGCTCTCCGTCCATTCCTGGGACCACGCCATCCAGTATCACCGCCGGGAAGATTGGTATCCTTTCGCCGTGCGCAATCCCACCCAGGAACCCGGACTGGTGCGCCTGGCCGGCACGTGGTCGCAACCGCCCGCCGGCTGACCCCGCTCCCGTCCGGGCGCGCTCAGGGCGCGGGGGCCAGCGCCTGGTCCAGCGCCGCGGTCAGGGCCGCCAATTGAAACGGCTTGGCCAGTAAATGGCAGGCGGGTAAATCGGCCAGTTCCGAGGCCATGCCGTCGGTGACATACCCGGACAGCACGATGATGGGTACGCTCGGGCGCTGCGCGCGCAGGTGCCGGATCAGGCTCAGTCCGTCCATGCGGGGCATGCGCAAATCGGTGATCAGCAAATCAAGCGGGTGATTCTGGTCCAGCCAGTCCCGGGCTTCCTGCCCATCCTGGCAGGCGATGATGTCATGTTGATTCAGGCGCAAGAAGCGCCGGATGGTATTGCGCACCAACTCATCATCTTCCGCTATCAATACGTTTGCCATGTCTCCATTCGCTTCGTGGCGCCCTGGGGGCTTCAGTCCCGGCACCGTCCATAGCGGATCATCCAATCCACCGAGGCACGTTCCCAGCCGATGTCGTGACCGGCCTTTTCACTTTCATACCACTTGTGGTTCATGATGTGGCGCCGCGTGCGCTCACGCTCACGAAAAAGCCGGGTGCCCCGCAACCAGGCATCCGCATTCTCTTCTACCGGTCGGCTCTGCTGTTCGCTCATGTGCAACTCCGAAAAGGTACCCCGAAGGATATGATTGCACGCATTTATAGACCGCCCCGCGGAAAAGTCAACCAATCCATGGGATTATTTTTGGGGTTCTTGACTTGCGGGGGGTGGGCTTATAAGCTGGCGGGCGTCTGGTCATCCGGCATGCGGCCGGAAAGAACCCGGCGAGGAGTAGCGGGAAAATGCCCTGGTTTACAGAAGAAGGTACGTCCATAGATCGTGAGCAGGTATTGGCCCTGGTGGCGCAGGCCATTGCGGAGGCCAAGGCGCGGATTTGCGCCCAGCCCCGCCGGGTGTTGTTGCTGCCGCCGGATATCACCCGCGCGCACAGCGGCGCCGGCTGGATAACGGAGGCCTTCTATCAGGCGTTGGCGTCGGAGGCGGAGGTGCATGTCATTCCGACCTTGGGTCAGCATGTGCCCCATACGCCCGAGGAAAATAGGTGGATGTTCGGCGCGATCCCCCTCGAGCGGATTCATGCCCACGATTGGCGCGCGGGTTCGCGGGTGATCGGGGAAGTGCCGGCGGCGATGGTCGTCGAGCAATCGGCTGGCCGGGCGGACTGGCCGATTCCGGTTTCCCTGAACCGGATGTTGCTCGATGAGCCCTGGGATCTGATCATCAATATCGGCCATGTGGTGCCCCACGAGGTGTTGGGCTTCGCCAACCACAACAAGAATTATTTCATTGGCCTGGGAGGCAAGGACATGATCTGCGCCTCGCACATGATGGCGGCCTGCTGCGGGATCGAGAACAATCTGGGGCGGCTGATCACGCCCCTGCGCGCCTGCTACAACTACGCGGAGGACCAGTATCTGACGCATTTGCCGGATTTCTATTTCATGGTGACGATGGCCTACAACGAGCACGGTCAATTGGGTCATACGGGCGTGTATGTGGGTGACGAACTGGACACGTATCTGGCGGCGGCGCAGGCGTCCCAGGCGCAGAACATCACCCGCACGGCGCCGCTCAAGAAGGTGGTCGCGGTGATGCAGGGGGATGAATTCCACAGCACCTGGGTTTCGAACAAGGCCGTGTACCGGACGCGCATGGCCATGGCCGACGGCGGCGAGCTGCTGATCATCGCGCCGGGGTTGCGGCGTTTCGGCGAGCAGCCCGAGGTGGATGCGCTCATCCGCAAGTACGGCTACAACGGCACGGAGCAGATCATGGCCGCCTGGCGCGCCTCCGCGCCGGAAGGGGAATTGCGCGACCTGACCCACGGCACCGCCCACCTGATTCATGGCTCGTCCGAAGGCCGGTTCACCATCACCTATGCGCCGGGCCACCTGTCGGCAAGCGAGATCCGCGGCGTGGGCTACCAGTACGCCGACCTCGCGGCCACCCTCGAACGCTACGACCCGGCCAAACTGAGCTACGGACCCAATACCCTGCCCGACGGCGAGGAAATCTTCTTCATCGCCACGCCCTCGGCCGGCCTGTGGTCCACCCCCGAGCGCCTGGCCTGATTCAGAACATGGTCATGCTGCCCTTGGCATACGCAATGTCGAGGGTGATCAGCATGGCGCCCTGCTGCCGGTCGAGGTCGCCGGTCAGGGCTTCAATGCCCTGAATCAGGACCGCTTCCTCGTCGGCGGGTATCAAGGTCAGGATCGTGTGGCTCATGTGTTTGTTGGTGCGCATGAAGTCCAGAAAGCTGGCGAAGAGCGGCAGGCTGGAGATATAACTGCCCATGCCTTCGGAGCGCAGGATCGTGGCGCCTTCAATGTTATGGTCAATCAGGAATTCGAGAATCTCATTCAGACGTTCTTCGAGATAGAGGACCACGATCAACAGTTTGCGGCGCTGGGCGGGGGTGGCGGCATATTCCTCGCCGCGCAGGTTGCGCGCGACGATTTCATACAGGATCTCCGGGGTCGTGGCGCGCAGCATCTCGCGTTTGAGCTGGGTCCGGCTCAAGGCGAAAGAGATGGCCGCCAGGACCTTGAGGTGTTCATTGACCTGGCCTTCCGGGGCCAGCACCACGAAGAAGATGTGCACCTTTTTGCCGTCGAGCGCTTCGAAGTCAATGCCGGCGGGGGCGACGAGGAAGAAGACGAGGAATTGGTCGAGTTCGGGGAGGCGGATGTGGGGAATGGCCACCCCATTGCCGACGCCGGTGGAAACGATCGCCTCGCGTTCGGCGAAGCGCTGGCGCAGGGCCGCGGGGGTCGCGCGGCCTTGCAGCAGGGGAGAGCGGGCGGCGAGGTCGCTGATGGCCGCCAGCGCCTCGGCCTTGTTGCGGGCCTTGAAGCCGGCGCGAATCAGGGGTTGGGCGATCCAGGGGGTAATGTCCATATGCAATCACAGCTCCATATCGTTGCCTTTGAGAATGGCCCGGCGGATGAAGAAGGGCGAGAGCAATTCATTGAGGAAGACCGACAGCAGAATGATGTTCACGATCATGTGGAAGACCCGCCCGACCCCCTCCTGCAGATTGGCGCCCGCCAGGGCCGGCGAGGTCTGGATCAGCAGCACAAACCCCAGCGCGATGCCGCCTTGGGACAGCATGCACCAGCCGAGATTCCGGCTGAGGGGCGGCGGCAGGCCGCGCCAGGCGCAGCCCAGGCGCACGCCGGCAATCTTGCCGAGCCCGCGGACCAGCACGTAAAACAGGCCCAGCAAAAGCACATTGCGCTGCAAGAAAACCTCCGGGCGCAATTCGATGCCCGCGATCACGAAGAACAGGGCGTAGATCGGCGGCATCAGCGGTTCGAGCGGCCGAAACAATCGCTGGTTTTGATGGCTGATGTTAACCAGGACCGCCCCCATGGTCATGTTGGCCAACAGCGGGGAAAGGTGCAGCACGATCGAGAGGCCCGTCATCACGAACACCAGGCCGACCGTAACGATCAGCAACTCGTTGTGCCCCTTGACCCGGCGGGTCAGGAGATGGAGCAGCCCCCCGCCCAGCCCGCCGCAGAGCAACGAGAGGAAGACCTCGCGCAGGGATTGCATCAGGACGGCATACGGTTCGGCCGCCAACCCGAGCACATTGGTCACCACGGTGAAGGCCAGGCCGTAGACCACCACGGTGACGGCGTCGCCCAGCGCCACCAGGCCGAACAGGTAATCAATGAAGCGGCCGCGGGCGCGCAGGTGATGCACCTCCGCGAGGATGATCGCCGGGGCGGTGGCGCAGGACATGACCGCCAGCAGAATGGCATAGGGGAAGCCCACTTCCAACACGGGCCAGACACGGCTGATGAGTACGAAGGCGCCGTAGACCAGGAGACCGTTCAGCGCCAATTGGACCCCGGTTATGACGAAGACGTCGCGGCCAATGCGTTTGAGCTTGCGGGCCGAAAACTCGCTCCCTACGCTCAATGCCAGAAAGCCGATGGCGATTTCCGTGATGATATGCACGGATTCATTGATCCGGGCATGCAGGGCCTCGGTGGCAAATGCGCCTGCCAGCAGCCCGGCCAGCAACAGCCCGGTGATTTCCGGCAGGCCGGCGCGCGCCACCAGCTTGCCCAAATGATAGCCGACAATCAGCAGGAACCCGATCAGAAACAGAGGGTGCCGCACGAGCAGCTCCTTGAAGGCCGTCATGGTGCTGGCGTCGGGTGGTGTCATGGCGCGTTGCTCTAAAGGGTCGCCTGTTGAATGAGTTGGCGTAAGGTGGCGGCCTCGGCGGGGAGGTGCGCGGGGTCGTTGTCCCGCAGAAACTCGAGGCAGGCGTGGTGCGGGCCCGGGGTCTGGGCGATCAGGTTGCAGTAGGTGGTCCAGGCGGCGGCGCCTTCAGCCAGGGGGCGTCGTTCACGGTCCGGGCCGGACCAGTGGAACACGTGGCAGTTGTGGACGAAGGGCAGGACGGCCTGAAGGCCGGTGCGGGCGGCGTCCGGGGTGGCGCCGACGGGGGGTTGCCAGAACGTGCGCAGGGCGGGATGGGCGGTTTCCGTCAGCAGTTGGAGCGTGCTGGCGGCGGTATCGGTCAGGGTGTGGCCGTGAAATTCGGTGGCGACGAGCAGATGGTGGTCGGCGGCGGCGGCGCAGGCGGTCCGCAGGGCGTCTGTAATCCGCCGGCGGTCGGCGGGGGTGGCCTCGGCGGAAC
>JAIPIQ010000034.1 GCA_021734645.1 Fidelibacterota bacterium
CTCTCCCTCTCCGATCCCCCGCGGAGCGGAGGCCAATCAACCGCGCAACGCTTAACAAGCTACCCTTAACCGGTCCGCCGAACCGACAAAGCTCACGACAAGGCTCACGACAAAGATTGGGGGACTCCACTTCTGGGCTCCCAATGCCTCGCGTTCTCTCACCCCCCGAAAAATCAGATCGTGCGGCGGACGCCGCACGGTCTGAGGCCCGCCTGATCCCCGAGTTGCTTCCACAGCGCCGAGGTTACATGATAAGGGGAACCCATTTCAACCCACTCAAGAAGACCTTTTTCATTGCGGCGTTCACACACCATAGCGGCGCCGCGCGGCAAAATAAGGGGCGGGGCCGCTGAGGACCCCGCCCCGGTACGACTACGGCCTATGCCGCCTGTCTTACGCTACGCTTTCGACCTTGATGGCGCGCGGCTTGGCGGCCTCGGCCTTGGGCAGGGTGACGCGCAACACGCCCTGTTTGAGCTGGGCGCTGATGCGGTTGCTGTCAATATCCTCGGGGATGTTGAACGTCCGGCGGTACACACCCGTCCGGTAACCGCGGTGCAGGCATTCGAAGCCCTCGGTGGCCTCGACGGCCTGCGGCGCGATCAGCGTCAATACGTGGTTCTCGAGCGCCACGTTCACCTGCGATTCCTCGACGCCCGGCACATCGCAAACCACCACGATGGCCTTTTCATCCTCGTAGATGTCCGTCGCCGGCACAAACACCGCCCGGTTCTGCAGCAGCTCCACGGCTTCCGCGGGCGCCGCCTCCGCTTTCTTCGTTATGGCTTTCTTGTCGCTCATGATTTCACCTCCTGGGCCTGATTCTCAGGCGCCGGCAATTTGAATGCGTTTGGGTTTGCTGGCCTCGGCCCGCGGCAAGGAAACCAACAACACGCCCAGCTTGTACTGGGCCTGCACCTTGTCGCTCTCGATCTCATAGGGCAGGCGCACGGTCCGGATAAACCGGCCATACCCGCGCTCGACCCGGTGGAACGTCGCCTGGTCCGAGACGTCCGCCTCAGCCCGCTCTCCCTCGATCGTCAGGACTTCGCCCTGCACATTGATGCTCAACTGTGCCGGATCAATGCCCGGCACTTCCGCGGTCACCAACGTTTCATGCTGATTGCTCCATACGTTGATGGCCGGGAACTGCTCGTCCGCCACCGTGAAGTCGCTGAACAGCCGATTCATCTCGCGCTGCAAGCGCTCCAAATCACGGAAGGCATCCGAGCCACTCCCACTGCTGATTGGCCACATCATCTTTCCTTCCTCCTGCTTTAGGGTTACTCTTGCTTCTCCCGGCACTTCCTCATGAAGCGCCGATTCATCTGCCTCTACCTAAAGCATCAGGTATGCCAATGGTCAGGAATAATTTACAACATATTTATCTGCAATTGGATACGACAACTACCCCAAGGAAGCGTGCGTCAATACGTCGCACTTGCGCCCGGTGGACGCGCTGCATATATGTGTCATTTTGTCAATTCTATTCAGGCGCGACGGAACCCCGACACCTGTTCTCTCGAATCAGTGGGGCCTCAGACCGTGCGGCGTCCGCCGCACGATCTGATTTTTCGGGGAGTGAGAGAGGTCGAGGCACTGCGGACCCAGAAGTGGTGTCCGTCAATCTTTGTCGCGAGCCTTGTCGTGAGCTTTGTCGGTTCGGTAATGCTTTTCTCACGGTGGATTGTGTTGTTGATTCCCCGATGCCGACAAAGCTCACGACAAGGCTTGCGACGAAGTATGACCGTGACAGACCACTGCCCCCCCGTGCGCCCTGATCCCTCCTGAAACCTGACACCTGTTCTCTCGAATCAGGCAATGGGGGCGGCGTGGTGAGTCGAGCGGGCGTCGAGGTGGGGCGAAACGGTATGGAGCGTCAGCTGCGGTCGTTTTTCCTGGAAGTAGGCGACGGACCAATCATTGGGGAAGAGGACGACCAGTTGATCGCGGATATCGCGGGCGAGGCGCACGTTGTTGCCCAGGTAATCGGTCTCGAGGTCGGCGGGGGTCACGCCGGGATCGAACCAGCGGATGGTGGTATAGGGGGCGGGTTCGAGGCGGGGCTCGGCGCCATATTCAGTTTGCAGGCGGTACATGACCACGTCGAATTGCAACTGGCCCACGGCGCCGAGCAGCGGGGCGCCGAGGACATCATCGAGCAGATGAAACGCCTGGATGACGCCCTCATCGAGCAACTGGGCCAGGCCGGCGCGGAACTGTTTGGCTTTGGCCGAGCCGGTCGAGCGGATGATGGCAAAGGCTTCGGGCGGAAAGCGCGGGATTTCATCGTAGGAGATGGTGGGATCGGTGGTCAGGGTGGCGCCGATGGGCAGGGGTTTATGGGTCACCAGCCCGACGATATCGCCGGGGAAGGCCAGCTCGAGGGATTCGCGATCCTGGCCGAATAGTTTCTGGGCATAGGACAGCCGCAGGGGCTTGCCCGTACGGGGGTCGCCCACCTGCATGTCCTTTTCGAAGAGACCCGAGCAGACCCGCACGAAGGTCAGGCAGTCGCGATGGCGCGGGTTCATATTGGCCTGCACCTTGAACACGAAGCCGGAGAAAGTCGGATCGGCGGGCTCGATGGGTCCCCGGCCGGCCGCGCGGGCCTGGGGCGGCGCGCCATGGAGAATGAAATAGTCCAGCACGTGCTGAACGCCGAAATTGGTCATGGCGCTGCCGAAAAACACGGGGGTGATTTCTCCGCGCAGCACCCGTTGGTCGTCAAACGCCTCGCCCGCGGCCGCGAGCATTTCCAGCTCCTCGCGCCACCGGGCGTATTCCGATGGATCCTGGATCTGGGCGCGCAGGGCCGGGTCATCGAGGCTGCCGACCCGGCACGGGGCCCGGTGGCGGCCGTGGGCGGTATGTTCATAGAGAAACAGCTCGTGGCGCAGGCGGTCGTAGACCCCGCGGAATTCCGCGCCGCTGCCCAGGGGCCAGGTCACCGGGAAGGCGCCGATGCCTAACACCCGTTCGAGTTCATCCAGCAGCGCCAGTGGCTCGAGGGCCGGACGGTCCATCTTGTTGTAGAACGTGAAAATCGGAATGTGGCGCAGGCGGCAGATTTCGAACAGCTTGCGGGTGCGTTCCTCGACGCCCCGGGCGGCATCCATGACCATCACCACGCTGTCCACGGCGGTCAGGACCCGGTAGGTATCTTCACTGAAATCCTTGTGGCCCGGGGTATCCAGCAGGTTGACAATGTGGTCCTGATACTCGAATTGCAGCAGGGTCGAGGACACGGAGATGCCGCGTTGGCGTTCGAGTTCCATCCAGTCGGACGTGGTGCTGGGCTGGTTGCGGCGGGCGCGCACGGAACCCGCCAACTGCAGCGCGCCGCCATAGAGCAGCAGCTTCTCGGTCAAGGTGGTCTTGCCCGCGTCGGGATGCGAAATGATGGCAAACGTCCGGCGGCGCGCGATTTCTTTCTGGATCACGTCTGGTTGCATGGGACCGCATCTTGCCGGTTTGCCCCCGCAAGGCAATGTTAAAAGAGGGCCGGGCGCGCTTTCAAGATTGGACAGCGGGGGCGCTTGGGCTATGGTCGGCGGATATGAATGCCCCGCGCAAGACTTCTTACACGTTCGTGTTGACGCCGCCCGAGCAGCAGCGCCTGCTGACGCTGCTGCGGCAGGGCAACTATCGCCCGGTGGCGGCGCCCCATACCCAGGCGGCGGTCGAGACCACCGATTGCCGGGTGAACCTGTATACCAGCGGCAAGTGCCTGGTGCAGGGCCAGGGCGCCGAGGACTGGGTGCTGTTCCATCTCGAGCCGGAGGTGCTGCAACGGGCCGCCACGGGCTACGAAAGCGCGCTCAATCCCGACCGGGTGCAGCCGCATGCCGGGGTGGACGAAAGCGGCAAGGGGGATTTCTTCGGGCCCTTGGTTATCGCGGCGGTGTATTGCGACGCGGCCCTCGCGGCCGCATTCGACAAGCTGGGGGTGCGCGACAGCAAGTCTATCGGCAGCGACCGCAAGATCCTGGCGCTGGCGGCGGAAATCCGCGGGTTGGTCGGGCGGCGCATGGCCGAGATCAAGATTGGACCGCGCAAGTACAATGAGCTGTACGCCAAAATGGGGAATGTGAACCGGATGCTGGCCTGGGGCCACGCGCGGGCCATCGAAAGCGTGCTCGAAGCCGCGCCGGATTGTCCCCGGGCGGTGGCCGACCAGTTCGGGCCCAAGCAGCAGATCGAGCGCGCCTTGTTTCAGCGGGGGCGCAAAATCATACTCGAACAACGCCCGCGGGCGGAGAGTGATCCGGCCGTGGCGGCCGCTTCGATCATGGCCCGGGCGGGTTTTGTGCAGGCCCTGGCCCAGTTCGAGGCCCGCTACCAGGTTCCCTTTCCCAAGGGGGCTTCGGCTCAGGTGCGGGCCGCGGCCGTCGCCCTGGTCCGCCAGCATGGCCCCGCCGTGCTGCTCGAGGTGGCCAAGTGTCATTTCCGCACGACGGATGAGGTCTTGGCCGGGGCGGGCGCGACGCGCGCCGAGCTGGGGCCGCTCGGGGCGGCCCGCTCCCAGGCCCAGCGGCCTGATTTTAAGAGAAAGCAGGAGGATAACCGATGAAATTGGTGCGCTATGGCGCGCCGGGGCGCGAACGTCCCGGCGCCTGGCTCGAAACACCCGGCGCCGCGCCGCGGATTCTCGATGTACGCGGCATGGCGTCCGACATCCAGGATTATGACGCGGCATTTTTTGCCCAGGGCGGCCTGGCCCGGCTGCCCGGCCTGCTGGCGGAGGATCACCCCAGGACCATCCCTGCCGCCGGCGTGCGCCTCGGGCCGCCGGTGGCCCCGCCCCCGGCCATCTACTGCGTCGGCAAGAACTATGCCGCCCATGCCGCCGAGTTCGGCGGCGGCCTGCCGGAACAACCGATTTTCTTCGCCAAGGCCGCCACCGCCGTCGTGGGCCCGACCGATCCGGTCCGGTTGCCGCCGGGCCCGGCGCGCGTGGACGGCGAAGTCGAGCTGGCCGTGGTCCTCGGCCGCACCGTGCGCGGGCTACGGCCCGCCGAGGCGCTCGAGGCCCTCGCCGGGTTCTTGATCCTGAACGATGTCACCGACCGTTTGGCCCAGCAGGCCGACGGCCAATGGTTCCGGGCCAAGAGCGCGGATACGTTTTGCCCGTTGGGTCCCTGGCTGGTGACGCCGGACGAAATCCCGGACTGGCGCGCCTTGCGGTTGCGCCTGTGGAGCAAGGACCAACTGTTGCAGGATGCGCCGGCCGCCGACATGGTGTTTGCGTTGCCCGAGCTGCTGGCGGCCCTCAGCGCGCGGTTGACCCTGCCCGCCGGCACGATCCTGGCCACGGGCACGCCCAGCGGCATCGGCTCGGCCCGGCAACCGCCGGTCTTGCTCGAACCGGGCGATACCTTGCGCGCCACTATTACCGGCCTCGGCGAACAGGCCAATCCCGTTACGGGCCCCGCCGCCGGGAGGGCATGACATGCCCGGCGCCGAACGAAAACAATGCGCGCGGTGCGGACCGGAGAGCCTGTTGCTCTGCGAGCCGCTCTACGAGGGCTTTACCAAGGTCGGTGAACAATGGCGCTGTACCCGATGCGGCGCCACCTACACCGATGCCGCCGCCCCGAACCGCGTCAGCGCCCCCCAACCGTCCCTGGGGCCGCCGCCCGAACCGCCCCCCGCGCTGTTCGACACCCAAACCGAACTGCGCCTCTGTCGCTATTGCCGGCACTACGTCGTCAACCCGTTTCGCCAATGGTGCGCCCGGCATCAACGCGATACCGAAGCCACCGATACCTGCCCCCGGTTCAGCCCCCCGCCGGAAAAAAACGAATGACGCCCACGCTCGTGGCGAGCCGTGGCGTGCGCATCCGTCAATCCCTGCCGCAAGCTTTGTCGGATTTCCCCGCGCCCAACCCCTTGATCACAGACCACTTGTTTGAGAGAACCGGTGTCAGGTTTCAGGAGGGATATCTTTGCCCCCCCCCTGACTGTCCGCTTGCCGCTTCGCTCGCCGGGGTTTATAGTTTCCCTGAGACTGACTCGTAACCGGGAAAGGCGGTGGGCGCGATGGCAATGCAATGGGGCTGGTTGGAACTGATCTTGGGCGGGCTGGTTTTTGGTTGGCTGTTGCAGTCCGCCATGTGGTTGATTCAATGGCGGCGGCGGGATGCGGGGACCGTGGATGTGGGGTGGACGGCGGGGGTGGGCCTGCTGGGGATGGTTTACGCGCTCCAGGCCGGCGGCTGGGCGCCCCGGCGGTATCTGGCCGCGGCGTTGATCGGCGCCTGGGCCCTGCGGCTGGCCGCGTATATCGTCAAGGACCGCATTTGGGGCCATACCGAAGAAGACGGGCGGTACCAGACCCTGCGCGCCCATTGGGGCGCCAGCGCCAATCGCAATTTTTATTTTTTCTTCACGGCGCAAATGGTGTTGATCGTGCTGTTTGCCCTGCCGGTGCTGCCCGGCGCGGCCCGCCTGGCAGCGGGCTGGGGAGCGCGCGAGGCCCTGGCGCTGCTGATCTGGCTGCTGGCCGTGGGCGGCGAGGCCCTGGCCGACCGCCAGTTGGCGCGGTGGCGCCGGGATCCCGCCCACCGGGGCCTCACCTGCCGCCAGGGCCTCTGGCGCTATTCCCGCCACCCCAATTATTTCTGCGAGTGGCTCCATTGGTGGGCCTATGTCGCCCTCGGCTGGGGCGCCCCCCACCAATGGCTGGCCTGGCTCGGTCCCGTGCTGATGCTGGTCTTCCTGTATCGCCTCAGCGGCATCCCCTACACCGAAAAACAAGCCCTCGCCAGCCGCGGCGCCGACTATCGCCGCTACCAGCAAACCACCAGCGCCTTCTTCCCCTGGTTCCCGCGCAAAGAGGAGTCCCCCGCATGCAAAAAATCATCGACCTGATCGAACGCGGCAACGCCCCGGATCCCCTTGTCCGCACCGGCATCCGCCAACTGCTCGCCGCCCGCCTGAAACAGGAAGGCGCCGCCGACTTCGTGGCCCGCCGCCGCCAACAGCAGGCGCTGATGAACGCCATGGCGGCCGCGCCCGTCGCCCTCGAAACCGCCGCCGCCAACGAGCAGCATTACGAACTGCCGGCCGCCTTCTTCGAGCGCGTGCTCGGCGCCCGCCTGAAGTACAGCGCCTGCCATTGGCCTGAGGGCGTCGCGACTCTCGAACAGGCCGAAGAGGCCATGCTCGAAATGACCTGCGCGCGCGCCGGCCTGACCGATGGCCAGCGGGTGCTCGAACTGGGCTGCGGCTGGGGCAGCCTGACCCTCTGGATGGCCCAGCGCTATCCCCAATCCGTCATTACCGCGGTCTCGAACTCCAAGTCCCAGGGCGAGTTCATCCGCGCCCGGGCCGCCGGTTACGGCCTGGATAATGTCACGGTCATCACCGCCGACATGAATGACTTCCAGGCCCCGGCCCGGTATGACCGCGTGGTCTCCGTCGAAATGTTCGAGCACATGCGCAACTGGGCCGAGCTGCTGCGGCGCATCCGAAGCTGGCTGACCCCGGAAGGCCGCCTCTTCATTCACATCTTCGTCCATCGCGCCTACGCCTATCTTTTCGAAACCGAAGGCGCCGCCAACTGGATGGGCCGCTATTTCTTCACCGGCGGCCTGATGCCGTCCGCCGACCTGCTGCCGCGGCACCAAGCCGACCTCGTCCTGCTCGACGAATGGCACGTGGATGGCCGCCATTATGAAAAGACCCTGCGCGCCTGGCTGCACCGCCAGGATGCCGCCCGGTCCGAACTCATGCCCCTCTTCGAAGACACCTATGGCGCCGCCGACGCGCCGCGCTGGTTCCAACGCTGGCGCCTGTTCTTCCTGGCCTGCGCCGAACTCTTCGGCTATCACCACGGAACCGAATGGTTCGTGGCCCACTACCTCCTGGCCCCCCGCGCAACCGACACCTGACCCCTACAAACGGGAAGGGTAGACAAGCTCCCGGAAGCGTGAGATAAATCCGCATGTTCGTTTTGGGCGCGGCATGGGGTCGCGCGGAAGACGATGGAACGAAAAGGGATGCTGGCGCCATTTTCCATTCTGAGCATCGGCCTGGCGATCGCCATCGGCTATTTCCGGCGGGTCAACATTGGCCTGGTGAGCATTGCCTTCGCGTTTGCGATTGGTCATTTCCTGGCTGACGTGCCGCCGGGACAAATCATCAACGGCTGGCCCATGAGCCTGTTCTTCATGCTGTTGGGCATCACCCTGCTGTTCGGCATTGCGCGTGCCAACGGGTCGCTGGGGCTGATTGCGCGCCGGATCGTGGGCGCCACGCGCGGCCGGACCCGGCTCATCCCGCCCGTGTTTTTTGTCATGTCCGGGGTGCTGGCGGCTTTGGGGGCCGGCAACATCGCCGTCTGCGCCCTGGTGTTGCCGATTGCCATGACCGTAGCCGTTGACTATCGCATCTCCCCGCTGTTGATGGCCACGCTCACCATTGCCGGGGCCAATGCCGGCGGCCTGTCACCGGTTGCCCCCACGGGGATCATCGCCTTGACCCTGGCCCGGGAAAGCCACGTGGATATCGGGCTGCGGGTATTCTACCGCCAGATCATCGGCCAATGCCTTCTGGCCACCACCGTATACTTCCTGTTCCGGGGTCATCGCCTGCGCAACCAGCCCCCCGCCGCGCCCGGGCCCGCCGAACCGTTCACCCCCGCCCATTGGGCCACCATCGCCGTGTTCCTGATCGTGGTCGCCGGCATCGTCTTCGGCGGCTGGAACATCGGGTTGACGGCTTTCACCGGCGCGGTCATCCTGCTCTTCCTCCGCGTCGCCGACGAACAACAGGCCATCCAATCCGTCCCCTGGTCCACCCTGATCCTGGTCAGCGGCGTCGGCATGCTGGTCCGGGTCTGCGAAGGCGTGGGCGGCATTGACCTGCTGGCCCATTGGTTGACCAAACTGATGAACGCCCAAACTGCCGCGCCGATTCTGGCGGTGATCGGCGGGGTGCTCTCGATCGTCTCGAGCGCGTCGGGGGTCGTCATGCCCACACTGATTCCCACCGTGCCTGGCCTGGTGGCTGAAATCGGCGGCGATGCCACCCGGATGATCTCCGCCATTATCATTGGCGCGCACGTGGTGACCAACAGCCCCATCTCCACCCTGGGCGCCCTCGCCGTCGCCTCCGCCGGCGCCGAAATCGACAAAGCGACGCTCTTCAAGAACCTCTTTCTGTTCGCCCTCGCCGGCCTGATTTACGCCGCCCTCCTGGTTTACATCGGCGTTGTCTAGGCCGTGATAAGGAAACGAAAATGAAACCTTGGGAACGAGTTTGTGATTGCCGGGTGTTTTTGAAGCGCACCATGTTGGGTGCGGCGGGCGCGGCATTGGCGGGCGCTTGGCCGGGCTGGGTGGACGCGGCGGAGGACCGGCGGCCCAACATTCTCATGATCATGACCGATGACCAGGCCTTCGAGGCGGTCGGGTTCATGGGGCGCTACCCGTTTCTCGAGACCCCGAATATGGACCGGTTGGCGCGCGAGGGGGCTGTCTTCCGGAACGCGTTCGTCACGACTTCGCTGTGCGGTCCCAGCCGGGCGACGATTCTGACCGGCACGCATGCGCACCGGCACGGAGTGATTGTCAATCGGGGCACGCACTTCGATCATTCCCTGCCGACCTTCGCGACGGTTTTGCAGGCGGCCGGGTATGAAACCGGACTCATCGGCAAGCTGCATTTTCCCGAGACCATGGATCCCCTGCCCGGCTTCGATTACTGGTACGGCCACCGGGGACAGGGAACCTACCGGGGCAACACGTTCAACTTCAATGGCGAGAACATCCGGGTCGAGGAATACTACACCGATCATGTCTCCCGCAAGGCGGCCGAGTGGATGACCCGTCCCCGCGACAAGCCGTTCTGTCTGGCCGTCTGGCACAAATCGCCCCACAGTCCCTATGACCCGCCGGAACGGCATGCCAACGCATTTGCTGATGCGCAAGTGCCCGAACCCCACGCCTGGAACGACGACCTGGCCAGCAAGCCAGCCTGGGTTCGCGCCCGCGCGGCCTTTGGCGACCGCCACTGGCGCGCGCGCCTGGCTGAGGCCCCCGAACGCATCCCGCCCACGCCCTGGGATCCCACGGGACGGTCCGCGCAAAGGCTCAAGAGCCGGTTGCGCATGCTGTTGGCCGTGGACGAGGGGCTGGGCGTGATGCTCGAGGCGCTCGAGGAATCCGGGCAACTGGATAACACATTGATTCTCTACACCAGCGATAATGGCCTGTCCATGTACGAGCATCACCCCAGCTTCTACTCGAAGATGCTCATGTGGCGCGAGCCGGTCCGCGTGCCGCTCCTGGTGCGGTATCCCCCGCTGGTCAAACCCGGGACGGCAATCGAAGGCATGGCGCTGAATCTCGACTTCGCCCAGACCTTCATCGAGTTGGCGGGCGCCGCCGCGCCCGCCACCATGCAGGGACGTTCCCTGGCGCCCCTGCTGGCCGGTCGGGACGGCGACTGGCGCACGTCGTTTCTGTACGCCTTTTTCAGTGGGCCCGAGGGCAAACGGCCCTATACCATCGGGGTGCGGACCGAGACCCACAAACTGATCGTCTATCCGCATCTCGCCGCCGAGGAACTATATGACTTGGTGGCCGATCCGCATGAACTGCATAACCTGGCCGCCGATCCGGCCCTGGCCGACGTGCGCGCCCGGCTGTACGCCGAGCTCGAACGTCAGCAGCAGGCGCCCGGTTTCCATTACCCGGAACAGGACGCCGAGGCCGAGGCGGATTGAATCAGGGACTCGGGAAAGCAGGAAAGAGCGAGCATTGGGGACACGTGTGCGAGGACGGATAAAATGGAGGGACGACCTCCGTGTCGTCCGGTGGACGCCCGGGCCACTTCGGTGAGCCCGGGGTTTTGCAAGGCGCTCCGGCGTTCTACTCGATCCAGAGCTTGAGCAGGCGGTAGCTTTCGGGGGCGATTTCGACGGTTGTCCGGCCGTCCTGGAATTCGACGGGGGTTCCGAGGATGGCGTCTTCGGCCTTGAGCGTGCCGTCGGCGCGCAGGCCCAAGGCGGCCGTATCCACATGCAGCCGGGCGGCCGGGACGGGTTCCGGATCGAGGTTGGACACCACCACCAGGGCGCGGCGGCCATCGGCGCTCACGAAGGCGCTGGCCAGGAGGGAGGCGGGTTCGGCCTGCACGGCGGTCTGCTCGTAGTAGAAGAAGTTCCGCCGGTCTTGATCCATGGGCAGCCAATCGCGCGCCAGCCAGATGGATTTGTGCGGCATGGCCGTGGCCTCGTAGCTCTGCTGCCTGGGATCAAAGTGGCCATTGCTCTTGGTATGGTGCCCGTGAAGCAGGGTCACCGCGTGGTGCTTGTTCACGGTCATGGCCAGGCGCTTGAAGTTCTTGTTCATGGCCAGGTAGCCCAGGCCGAAGGGGCGGGCGCTGTAATTGGCGCGATAGTCTTCCAGCGGATCCCAGGCCTCACGCAGGGCTTCGACGTGCATCGGCACGCCCTCGCCCCGGTGGAAGAAATCGGCGTAGACATTGATGCACCATACACTGCCGCCGAAATTCACCACCAGGCCGTCGGGCTTGAGGTCGCCATGCACGAGACTGTAAATCCGGCGGAACAATTCGCGGGTGGCCCGCACCGGATAGGTGGGGCGGATCCGGCCCTGATCGTCCACCCAGCCATTCCCGAGTCGCAGGCTTTGATCCGCGCCAATGTTCGAGGCCGAATCCCAGAATACCCCGTCGGCATCGTACTCCCGAATCAGATCGGCGATGGCCCAGGCCATGTAGTCTATGTAGGCGCCGTTCAGTCCGGCCACCTGGCGCATGGTGCCGAAGCCGGCATTCTCCTCCGGCACCCGGATCATCTCCCAGCCGAATTGCTTGTAGGCGTCCGAATCGGTGGCCACGCCCCACCCGGTGTAGAGGGCCACCTTCTGGCCGTGCTGGTGCGCCAGGGCGATGGCCGTTTTCAAGTCCTCGCGGCGCTGGGGATCGCTGGGCCGGGAGGGCCAGCCGCCCCATTCCGAGTTCCGCGTGCTGCGCTTCCAGCCGCTATGAAACACCACGCCGGGAACGCCGGCGGCCTGGCCGCCGGCATACCAGGCGACGTTGGTTGTGGGGCCGGAGATCTGCATGAGCTGGGTCTTGCGTTCGTCCGGCATGGGCCGGATGGGCGACGCCTGCAGGCCGAACTGGAGCCGCATGGGCTTATCGAGCTGGACCGGCGCATCAATGAAATGGATCCGCACGGCGGCGGGACCGCCGGCCGGGGCGGTGACGCGCATGGCACGTTCCGGTTGGGTGAGGCGCCAGCCGATGGGCCCCTCGGCGATGAAGGCCAGGCCCCCGTGCTCATCGCCGACCCACAGGTAGGGCGTGAAGGGGATTTCGGTATCTTCGAGGCGCGGCGAGCCGCCCTTGGTGACCGTCGGCCCTTTGGGCATCAGCACGCGGTCATCCAGCAGCGTATGGCGGCTGAAGAGCTGGGCGCGCTCGGCCACGAGATCAAAACCGAACGTGGCCGAATCAATGGGCGCAGCGCCCTTTGCGGTCAGCGTCAGGTCATACCAAAGGAAGCCGTCAAACTCGATCTGGGCCGTGCCCGTCAGGGTGGCGACCGCGCTTTCGAGGGCGACCTCAAACAGTGCCGCGCCGCGGTCGGCGTGTTTCAGGGTCAAGTCCTGGACCGACCAGGCGACGGGTTGCCCGCCGCTGACCAGTTCGAGTCCGGCGGGGCCGGCCAGCAGGCTTTGGCCTTGACTGACGATTTGGGAGGGGAAGCCGGCGCTCAAGTCATAGGTGCGGCCCCAGATATTCACGGTGCCATCCGGCTGGGCCGTCAGCGGGGTCCAGGGCGCGGGCAGTTCGATTTTCCCCAGTTGGTTGTTGTGCCACGGCGGGTCGGCGGGCCGCTCGAGGGCGACGGTATTGCGGGCGACCTCCTGGCCGGTCGCATCCTGGACGATGACTAAGATCTTGTAGAAACCGGGGGTGAGGCCGGTGGTCGGCAGGGCGGCGGCGACCATGCGCTCATCGCCCGTAACGGCTTTCGTTGTTTCGGCCAGGGCCGCATCCTGGTTGTCCATCAATTGGAATACCAGGGTGGCGGGGCCGGTCAGCGGCACCTTCTTGAGGTCGGCGTTCACATCAACGACCTGGGCGTGGAGCCAGTATGGGCGGACGGTCAAGGCCAGCGGCAGTTCGATGCGGAAGGGGAACACGCCTTGCAGGAGCGGGTCGCCCGCGCGGGTGCGGAGGTCATAGACCACCAGGTATTCGCCGGGGGTGGAGGGCGCGGCAAATTCGAGAGCGGCCCGTTGCCCGCCGGGGATCGCGGTGGTGGTCGTCAGGGCGGCGGTCTCGACGGGCAGATACTGGCCGAGTGCCTCGCGGATCAGGTCGGAAAGCTGCGTGGTTTTCTCAAAATCCACGGCGCCGGCTTCGTAGGCTTGGTCGCCGCCGCTTTCAATGCTGGCGTAGTAGCTGTAGACGCCGCCGGCGACCCCGTCCTTGCGGCGCAGGGTCTGGACCTCGCCGGTAATTTCGGCGGCCGGATCGGCGGGGTTGACCACCTCGAAGGCCACGGCCAGGCGGTTATCGCCGGTTTCGCCGGCCGTGAGAAAGCGGGCGGCGGGATCATCGGCGGCGCCGAAACGCAGGTGGCCGAACTTGCGGAAGTCGTGCCAGCCGGCGCCGCGGCAGGCCCATTGATTGATGGCGCGGAATGGCTTGATCTGGATATCGGCAAAATCAAAGCCCCAGACTTCGCCCACGGCCGGGGGGCCTTGCAGCCCGAGGCTGGCAAACGGGATGGCCAGCTCGCCCTGCCAGCCCTTGTCCGTCAGGCTGCCCGCCTGGCGCCAGGCGCCATCCCAGCTCCGGTCCATGCCGGGATTGCCGATGCCTTCGCCATGGGCGCCATTGGCGTAGAGCACAAAGCCGTAATATGTCTTATGGCCATGGGACAGATCAATGGCGATTTCGACGCGGTCGCCGCTGCGCCAACTGTCAATATGGCCGGTTTCCTGGGGAATCGTCGGGACTTCCGCGCCCTGCGGGCGCTCCAATATGAAACCAAGATAGAGGTTTTCGTCGTCGTAGCCGACGAACACCCGCCGACTCAGCTCGTCCGCCACGCCGGTCACGTTGTCCACCAGCGGCGCCAGGGCCGCGGCGGTCGTCCATTCTGCCCGGTCCACCACGCCATCCAGCACGGGCGCCACGGTCAGCCGCGGCGCGGTCACCACGGGCAGGCGCTGCCAGTCCTGCACCTCACCCGCCTCAGCCGTAAGGCCCGCCGCCAACATACCTGCCACCGCCGCCAACCGATACCATTGTCTCGTCTTCATCTAATCTCCTAACCATGGGTTTGGGTTCACAAACAGGATGTAACCAATATCCGGCCGTCCGCCTGCGCTTCAGCGGTACAGCGCCAGTCCGGGCACCGGCTCCGCCACCCACCGGCCGACGCCCTTAATCTGTCCGCCGGGCGCGCCGCTCAAGCGGCTGAACGCAACCGGCCGGGTCCAGCCCTCGGCCGTTACGCACTCGGGCGCATCAAAGCGGTCCAGCATAAGCGTGTACAGATCGGTCTCCGGCTGCGCGGCGCGCAGCGCCTCCGCCGAACGGGCGATGCGGGAGAAGCGTACGGCCTGAATGATGATCAGCGTGTCGCGGGCGTCCGGCGCGCCGATCGTCAGGCTCTGCCCGCCCATCTGCCCGGTGAACGTTTTGGCCTGTTCGCGGCCGCCGCTGTGCGTTCCGGAAATCAGGCGCATCGTATTACCTTTCCAGGTGAAGGCCAGATGCTGGGGCTCGCCCGGCTGCCAGTCGGGGAGGCCGACCTGCAAGGGGAGCAGGGCTTTGCGGTCGCCGCCGGCGTGGCTGATTGAATTGCCGATCCCGTGGGTGGCGCCCTTGCCCTGCCATCCGGCCCGCATATTGAAATGATCGGGCACTTGCATGCCGAAGAGTTGAAATCCGCCGCGGTACTGGCCCGGGGGCAATTCGGGATAGAGTTCCGTCTGCATGGGGGTGAACCAGATTTCCAGCGTGCCCTCATCGGGATGGAAGTGCCCCAGCGCCGGATACACAATGCCGCCCGCGCGCGCCATACCGGCAAGCAACAGACTCAGCGCCACGAGCTGTCCCAGCGCCCGCCGTCTCTGCCCGAGACAAAATCCTTGCGCCCATACCCTTGGCTGAACTTGCATGAATTATCCTTTACTTGGGTGGAGCCGCGTGCCCCGCGATCGCTTGCCACGCCCGCAATCATAGTCAGGGCGCCTCGCCGCCGCAAGCACGAGATTGCGCATTTATAGTTTGATTTCACGCAAGGGCGTTGATCAACCGCCGAACAGAGATCCCTGCGCGAACCAATCGGCACGGTCGCGAGTGACGCCATTGAAATGCGCACGGGAATGTGAAAAATGTGATGCGCAAAAGCAAACTAAAAATGCGCGTTTGCAGGACTGAAAGGCATTGAATCCGCGCCGGGATCGTTTACAATCTCCGATTAATTGCCAAGAATATAAGACAAGCCGTGTCGGCCACGGCGCAACCAGCGAGGGCGTAGAACATGAACCGGATCTTCAAATTGGACCGGATGGTTTGGGCGGTCGCGATGCTATTGGGGGTTAGCGCGGCGCAGGGCGCAGCGGGGATACAGCTCGAAGTGGAGAGCCGGCATGCGGCCGGGGGGCGCGCGGTCATTCGGCACGAGCTGGCCCGGGAGCTGGCCGACCGCCTCGGCGGGGCGCCGGTGACGCTGCTCGAGGCGCGGGAAGCGGGGGCGTCGGCGGAGGCGGCGGCCTGGCCCGCGGAGTTGCTTTTCCCGGAGGAGCGGACTGACGGGCGCGCGACATTGTTGTTGGCATGGCCCGGCGCGCAAGCGGCGGGCGCGATCCGGCGGTTGACGCTGAGCGCGGCGCCGGACGCGGTGCGCGCGCCGACCGATCTGCGCTTCGAGCAGGCCGACGGCCTGCTGCGCGTGGGCAACGGCCATTTCGAGGTGACCCACGATCTGCAAAAGGGCGGCGCCATTGTGGCGGTGACCTATCCGGACGGGACCCGTGTGGACGTCAAGCAGCGCGACGGGGTGCGGGGATATTCCCTGGCGCAGGACAAGGCGCCTACGGTCACGGTCCTGGGTCGGCCGGGCGGTCTCGGCGCATCCGTTGAAATCGAAGCACGGTTCCTGGACCGCGGCGCGCAGCACGAGGCCTTGACGGTCCGCTATCGGTATCTGTACACGGCCGATTCCCCCTGGATCCGGCTCGAGGCCGAATTGCCGGAACAAACTCCCGGGCAGGTCCATACCCAGGTGCGACTGCTCGACCTCGAGTTCGCCACCAAGGAAACGCTGCCGGAGAGCGTGCCGCTGATCACCGCCAGCAGTGGCCCCGCGTATGGCGGCCTGATTCCCCAGCGGGAAAAACTGGGCGGCGACCATCGGCCGCGGGCCGGTACACTCTGGTACGGCCCCGCCTGGGCGCTGGCCTGGGCCCAGCCGGTCCTGAATGAGGATTTCGTCCACGAATGGAGCGGCGAACGCCAGATCCTGTCGGCCTCGCTGTACCTCGGCCCGGCTGAAACCGCGGCGGACAATCTGTTGCGGGCGGAAGGGCCGCTGGTGCGCGTGATGCTGCCCGCCCTGGCCGAACGCCTGGCGGCGGGTCAGGCCGCGGCGGCCGAACTGACGGGGGCGCCGGGGGCGCTGGCCCAGGCTTTGCTGGCGGCCGCGCGCCAACGGATGGAGGATTCGTACGATCTGGTCGGCCTGCGCGAATTGCTGGTTGCGGGGGAGGCGGTGCTGGCCGCGCCGCCCGCGGCGGACGGGGTGGCGCAGTACGAGACCGACCGGTTTCTGGCGTTGGCCAAT
>JAIPIQ010000035.1 GCA_021734645.1 Fidelibacterota bacterium
TCTTATGGTAGCTCCCCGCTTGGCGGCCACCGTGCAGCACCGCCAGGGCATTGACCGCCCTGCCGCCGGGCCCGACCTCGGGCAAACCCAACAGAATCACTGGTTCGGGCGGCAACCGGGGCAACAACTCCGCACAGGCACCCGCGCAAGCCCGCAGAAAATGCCGTTTCAAGACCAAGTCTTCCGGCGGATACCCACAGAGCGCCAATTCCGGGAAAAGAATCACCTGGGCCCCGGCCGCCGCCGCCTGCCGCGCTGCCGCTTCAATGCGCGCCGCATTGGCCGTCAAGGCCCCCACCGTGGGATTCATCTGCACCAGCGCCAGTCTGAGCGTATCCGTTTGCATACCCCGCATCTTATCCCGCGCCCCCCCGCG
This sequence comes from Fidelibacterota bacterium, assembly GCA_021734645.1. GTDB lineage: Bacteria > Verrucomicrobiota > Kiritimatiellia > JAIPIQ01 > JAIPIQ01 > JAIPIQ01. The sequence goes on from JAIPIQ010000035.1 coordinate 377, forward strand.
GCGCAATGCCCTTTCCACGCTCGCCGCGCCCGCGGGTGCCGGACATGAAAGCGACCATCTGTCCCGGTCGCCCACGCTTCCGGATGCAGCTTCCTCTCACAGAGACGCAGGAGCACGGCGGGAAAGTGTTCAGTGGCCAGTGATCAGTTCATTCTGAATTCAACAACATTCCAGTGCATCTACACTGGCCCCATACGCTCAGTCGTACCCTTGCCCAGGGGCGGTCGGCCCTGTCTTTCATTCTCAATTCGACGTTCGTCGTCACGCCCGGCAGGCTTCGAGAATCTGCCGGGCCGCCGCCGCGGGATCCGCCGCCTCGAGAATCGGACGCCCCACCACAATATAATTGGCGCCGGCCGTCCGCGCGGCAGCGGGCGTGGCGACCCGCTTCTGGTCGCCCACCGCATCCCCCGCCAAACGAATGCCCGGCGTGACCAGCAGAGCGCGCGGCCCGAGTGCCGCGCGCAGGGCGGCCGCTTCGTGGACGCTGGTCACAACGCCATCCAGCCCGGCATTCATGGCCATGCGCCCCAGGGCCTGGGCCTGTTCAGGCAAGGAGCGCGCGATGCCCAGGTCGTCGAAGTCGCTCTGAGCCAGGCTCGTGAGGGTAGTGATGGCTATCAGACGGGGCGGTTGGGCGCTGGCCCGCGCGGCGGTGGCGGCGGCGGCCAGCATGGCCTGCCCGCCGGCGGCGTGGAGCGTCAGGAGTTGGACGCCATGGCCGGCGGCGGCGGTGACCGCCCGGGCCACGGTACGGGGAATGTCATGCAACTTCAGGTCCAGGAAAATGTTCTTCCCGGCGGCCTGGAGCGGGGCCAGCGCGCGCGGACCGGCGGCGCAGAACAACTCGAGGCCGATTTTGTACCAGCGGATTTCCGCGGGCAGGCCGGCGAGAATCGGCGCGATGGCATCAGGGGTGGGCACATCCAGGGCCACAATCAATTCCGTTTTCATGGGCGCATGTTTCCTATGGGAGGGGGGGGGGTTCTTGGGCGGGCCCGGGTTCCAGGGGTTGGGCATAATCGGGGTAGGTGGCGGGATCCGCGGCGGGCGGAATGTACTTCCAGCGTTTATACATCCAGAGCCACTGGCCGGGATCAGCCCGCACCGTGGCTTCGATGGCGCTGGCGATCGCCTGGGTGGCGCGCTGGAGTGTCTCCGGGTCGGCCTTGCCGGCCGGGCAGGGCGGCAGACTGATCTGGCAGCCGGGCCGCGCCCGGTACTGACCGCTGGCATCCGGCAGAAAGACCCCGAACCGCACAGGGGCGCCCGTATGATAATGCAGCGCCGCCGGCGCCGCCGACATGCAGACCGTACGCCCGAAGAAATCCACAAGCACCCCGCCCTCATCCGGCAGCGTGTTCTGATCCAACACCACCGCGATCTTTCCGCCCTGGCGCAACTGCGTCAACATGCGCCGCATGGCCCCCTGGCGCTCAATGATCAGTTGCCCGCCCCGCTGCCGCAGGCCGTTCAAGACAACATCCACGGCCGGATTCGCCAGGGGATTGACCACACTCATGAGCGGAAACCCCCGGTACGTGATCGCCTTGCCAAACAGCTCCCAGTTGCCCATGTGCGCCGTCAGGCAAATCGCTCCCCCGGGCTGAAATATCTCGCGCTCATACCAGCCGTCAAAGGCCACCCAGCGGGCCAGGCGCGCCGAGGTCCGCCGCGCAAACCAAAACGTGTCCAACGCGGTCAGCGCCATGGTCCGGAAGGCCTGCCGCAGCACCCGGGCGCGGTCTGCCGCGCTCAGCTCGGCGCCCAAGGCCAACTCGAGATTGGCGTCCCCCAGCGCCCGTAGCCGCCCACTCATACGATACCCGATCGCGCCCAGCAGCCGGGCCAGCCCAACCACGCCCGCCCGCGGCCAGCACGGCACCCAGGCCGCGGCCAATCCCGTCAGCCCGACCTCGAGCCGGCTGCGCACGGGATGCCGCCGGGCCCAGCGCGCGGCCCGGCTTTCCCGCTCTATACGCTTGATTTCCATGGCCGGGCATCGTGGCCCAAACGCCCAACCGCCGCAAGTTGAAACTGCGCGTTGACAACCGTATGCAAAGCGACTATCAAATGCCCCGATCATCGTGTCACACAGTTGAAAGGAATCACCGCATGACCGCGACCTTCACGTGGATTGATTGGCTCATTACGCTCGTCCCGATCTTGATCGTGGCGACCGTCGCCTGGCGCACGCAGCGGTACGTCACCGGCGTCGCGGACTTCCTGACCGCGGGCCGGGTGGCGGGACGCTATGTGGTCTCCGTCGCCAGCGGCGAGGCCGGCATGGGCTTGATCAGCCTGGTGGCGATCTTCGAAGTGTACTACAACAGCGGCTTTGCCTTCAGCTTCTGGAATGGCATCAGCGCCCCCATTGGCCTGTTTCTGGGATTGTCCGGCTATTGCATCTACCGTTTCCGCGAATCCCGCGCCATGACCATGGGCCAGTTTCTGGAAATGCGCTACAGCCGCCCGTTCCGCATCTTCGCCGGGTGCCTGCAAAGCTTCTCCGGCGTGATCAATTACGCCATTTTCCCCGCCGTGGGGGCGCGTTTCGTCATGTACTTCTGCGGCCTGCCCGTCAGCGTAACCTTCCTGGGGATGGTCTGGCCGACCTTTATGATCCTGATGGCGGTATTTCTCTCCGTCGCCCTGCTGATCGTGTTGCGGGGCGGCCAGATCACCATCATGGTGTGCGACTGCGTCCAGGGCCTGCTGAACTACCCGTTGATGGCCATCGTGGTCATCGCCATCCTGCTGAAGTTCTCCTGGCATGGGGACATGGCGCCGGCCCTGCTCGATCGCCCCCCCGGCAAGAGCATGCTCAACCCGTTCGACGTCCAGCAACTGCGCACCTTCAACCTGTTTTATGTGTTCGTCGGCATCTTGAGCAGCGTGTTCAATCGGATGGCCTGGTCCGGTTCGCAGGGGTACAACACCGCCGCGCTCAATGCCCACGAACAGAAAATGGGCCAGGTGCTGGGAACGTGGCGGACGGCGTTCAACATCATGCTTTACCCCCTGCTGGCCATCGGCGCGTATACCATCTGGAACAGCCCGCAGTTCGAGGCCCGGGTCGCGCCCGTACGCCAGGAACTGGTCTGGCGCGCCATGGAGGATGTGGCCCCGGACGCCGAATACCGGGGGGTGACGCCCACGCCCGAGATCATCGCCGAACGCCGGAGCCGGCTGGAGACGGAAGATCCGGGCCTGTACAAGCGCATGATGACGATCCACAACCAGATGCGGGTGCCCATTACGCTCCGCTATATGCTGCCGGTGGGCATCATGGGCGTCCTCTGCGCCACCGCCATCTTTCTCATGATCTCAACCGATACAACCTATCTCCATAGTTGGGGCAGTATAATTGTCCAGGATGTGATCCTGCCTATTCGCGGGCGGGCCTTTACCCCGCGCCAACATCTGGCCATCCTGCGCACGGTGATTGCCTGCGTCGCCCTATTCGCCTTCGCTTTCAGCAGTTTGTTCGGGCAGTTTGACTTCATTCTCATGTTCTTTGCCATTACCGGCGCCATCTGGATCGGGGGCGCCGGCGCCTGCATCGTGTTCGGGCTGTACTGGAAACGCGGCACCACGGCGGGCGCCTGGACCTCCCTGACCTGCGGTTCTTCGATCGCCGTCTCCGGCGTGCTGGCCCAATCGTTCTGGGCCTCCCGCATCTACCCCTGGCTCGAACGCCATAACTGGGTCGAGGCCGCCGACCGCCTCTTCAGTCGGCTCTCCGCCCCCTTCGAGCCCTACGTCATGTGGCGGGTGACCCCCACCGCCTTCCCCATCAATTCCCAGGAAATTCTCTTCCTCGGCATGCTCTTGTCGGCAACGCTGTACATCACGGTCTCGCTGCTGACCTGCAAAGCGCCCTTCAACATGGACCGCCTGCTCCATCGCGGCATCTATCACCGCGAGGGCGCCCGGTTCGTCCCCACGCGCTGGACCTGGGCGAACTGGAGAACCAAACTGCTGGGCATTGACAATACCTACACCCGGGGCGACCGCATCCTGGCCATCAGCGTCTTTCTCTGGAGTTTCGTGTTCCGCTTTGGCCTGGTGTTCTGCGGCATTATCATCTGGAACAAGATTTCACCCTGGCCCAAGGAATGGTGGGCGCATTGGTTCTACATTGACTACATCTACGTCATGGGACTCAACGCCACCGTCACTATTTTTTGGTTTGGGTACTGCGGCACCCGGGATCTGCGCCGCATGTTCCGGCGCCTGGCGGAACGAACCACCGGCGCCAGCATTCTTGATGACGGCCGGGTCGAGGGCCATGTGAGCCTGGATGATCTCGCGCTGGTGGCGCAAGCCGAACACGGCGCGGTGGATGCGGCCCAACCCACCGGCGTCGAAGAGATCGTCCCCCCTCCGGAGATGAAACCATGAAGAAAGAATCCCCCCTGAACATTTTACCGACCCTGTTCGGCTGCGCCGCCCTGGGCGTGGCCGGGACCTCCCTGGCGGCGACTGCCGACACCCCCGACCCGCGGCCGCAGCCACCGGTCCAGATCAGGCGGACGCAGGAGGCCATCACCCTCGATGGCAAGTTGGACGAACCCGCCTGGCAGCAAGCCCCGGCACAGGACCTCGAATGGCTGGATGATACCGTAAACCTGCCGCCCCTGACCCAACAGGCGGTCAAGGCCGTTCCCTTCGAGCCCGGCCGCGCCCGTTTCCTCCTCGGCCCCGAGTTTCTCTACATCGGCATCGAGTTCGAGGACGCGGATGTTGTCGCGCAACTCGCCGAGGACCAGGCGCACCTGTACCGGACTGGCGACCTGGCCGAGGTCTTCATCAAGGCGGCTGGTTCTCCCAGTTACTGGGAATTGTACGTCTCCCCCCTCGGCAACAAGACCAGCTTCTTCTTTCCCAGCCCCGGATATTTGGGGCTGCCGGACTGCTTCTCCCTACCGCTGATGGAAGGGTTTGACGTGGCGGCCGCCGTGGATGGCACCGTCAATGATTACCGCGATACCGACCGGGGCTGGACGGCCGAAATGGCGATCCCCCTGGATGCGCTCAAGCACAGCACAGGCGTGGCCTTCGCCCCGGGCGAGGCCTGGCGCATCCTCGTCGCACGCTATAACTACGGCCGCACCCTGCGAACCAAGCAGCACAGCTCGTACCCGCTGCTGCCGCTGATCAGCTACCACCTGATCGAATACTACGCCCCCGTCCAGTTCCTGGACGCAGACTGAGCCCGTCAGGGGGCCGTGAGCGCCATATCGAGCGCCAGCAGGCTGTAGGCCGTCACCAGCACGGGATCGGCCTCCCACCAGCGGCCGTCCGCGTTGACCCAGTAGCCCGCCCCCGTGTCCGGTTCGATCTGCTGCTGGGCGATCAGCGTCCGGGCCAGTTCCGCGCGCCAGTTGACCTCCGCGCCCGCGTCGGTCGTGAACTGGGTCCGGCCATACGCCGCCAGGGCCTTGCTGAGGACGTTATAGAAATAGAACAAGCCCGAGGTGCCCATGCCGGGATTCTCGGCCAGGCACCAATGGCGCACTGACCAGTCAAAAGCGGACCGCACCCGCGGATCATCCCGGTCCACGCCCGCGAAGATCAGGCTGAGCAGCCCGGCATAGGTCATGCTGCCATAGGCCCGGAACGTGACGGTGCCATCCTCCCGCTCGATGGTCCCGGCCTGGCTCTGGTCCGGCCGATAGATGAAGCCGCCCCGCTGGGCGGGACTGTCATCCACCCACCCGGCCGGATTGGTCTCGGGCAGATGCTGCACGCGCGCCAAAAACCGCTGGGCGGCCTCCCAATCCGGATCCGCGCGCTCGCCTTCCGTGCGCTGGTCCTCCAGGTGCTCGGTCAAGCGCAGGGCCTCGAGGGCGATCACCGTATTGGACAGATCCGCGTACGCGCGGCCGGTCTGGGCGTCGTAGCCGAACCCGCCCTCGTACAGATCAGTCCCTTCGAGGGCCTGGCTGTCCGCGACGTACGCCCGCGCCTTCAGAATCACCGGCGTCAATTCCGGCCGGTTCACCGCCGCCAGGGCGGTCATAGACAGCGCCGTGTTGTAGGTCGGCAACCCCCCGCCGCGCCGGTCTTCCGTGGGCTCGCGGTATATGGCGCCATTCGGATGCACGCAGTCCAGTAGATACCCGATGGCCGCCTCGATCGCGGCTGGCCGGTCAACCTCCGCCGCGGCCAGCGCCCACAGGGGCAATGCCGTCAGGGCCGGAAACTCGGGATTGGACCAGAACCCGCGCGCGTCCTGACGGGCCAACAGCCAGGTCACCCCCCGGTCCAGCGCCGCCTGGGCCTCGCGTCGCAACGAGGGATCCAATCCGATCTGCCCCCCCAACCGCACCGGGGCCTCAATCCCCTCTTCCTGCGCGCGGCCAATCCCCGCCAACAAGACACAGAATACCACCCGCAGCCAAACACCCAATTCCATACCATTCTTCTTCATCTGCTCTTTCTCCCTGCGCCCAACACGCAATACCCCTTCCACAAACAGGGGCTTGTTGGACACCCAAATTTACACCCCCACCCCCCTGATGACCAGCCCCTTCCCCCTGGCGGTTGGCCACAGGACGCAGGGGCGCGAAGGGGGGGGCAGTGATCTGTGGCTGCAATGGACACTCTTAACCACGCTCCTGGTCGCTCAGTGGTCCGTCACGGTCACACTTTGTCGCAAGCTTTGTCGTGAGCTTTGTCGTGAGCTTTGTCGGCATCGAGCAATCAACAACACAATCCACGAAAGGAAAGACGGGTCCGCAGATGATGCAGATACACACAGATGGGGTGAATCCTTGCGTTGAGACGCAGGGGGGAGTGGCCAGTTTCCAGTGGCCAGTGACCCGTTCATTCTGAATTCGACAGAGCAACGATCTGGTCCCGCGGCGCGTGGCCTGGCAGGGCACGAACAATTCACCACCCTCCTCAGTCGCCGTTCTTGATCGCACTCTCCGGCTCGCAGATCCAGCCGGTATACCGCAGCGAATACGGGAGGCGGCTCCGCCGGGATTTGCGATGAGACGAGTGCGATTAGGATTGGTGATGGTACGAGGGGACTGCGCGTTCACGCTAGGTCATCAAAGGGCGCGCCAGAACGTCGGGTTCCTTCAAGGGGAGTCCGGTGACCTGGGCGATGAGCTCGGGGGCGACGCCTTGAGCCTGCAGGCGGCGGGCGATTTCGCGGGCGTCGGGCAGAGGGGCGGCGGCATAGGGCGCTTCAGCCGATTCGCGGACCTGGGCCGCGTCAGCCGCCAGCGGCTCGATGCGGTGTTCGCCGAGGTTGCGGAGCGGGCGCGAGAACTCGACGCCGATCAGGGTCACGGGGCGGCCATCGGCGAGATACGGCTCGAAGTAGCGCTTGGCGCGAATCTGTTCGAGGGCCTCCTCGGCGCTGCCGTTGAGCTTGAACTCGAATAGGAATATCCCGGCGACGGTTTTCACGACCGCGTCTATGCGCCCGATGTTGGTGCTGACCTCCACTTCGATCATGACGCCGAGCAGGGTGAAGACCGTGAAGAAGATCGTCTGGTAGTATTTTTCGTTTTCGATGGTGATGGTGTTGGGCACTTGGGCGAAGAATATCTGAAAATCCGGCTTGACGGACAGGGGCTGATTCGCTATTGATCTCCGCATAAACAACTACCGTCCGGCGCGACGGTCCAGTTGGCGCCGGGCGGCTCACCTCGCGACAGGGAGCGTACCATGGCCAGAATTCTCGTGGTAGACGACGACCCGGAGCTGACGGAAGTCATCCGTTTGTACCTTGAGGCGGAGGGCCATGAGGTCCACACCGCGCACAATCGCCCCGACGGGCTGGCCGCCCTGGCCGCCACACCACCAGACCTACTGATCCTCGATGTCATGATGCAGGCGGCGGATGACGGACTGGTCATGGCCCAGGAACTGCGGGCCGCGGGCAATGCCGTTCCGATTCTGATGCTAACGGCCATTGGGCGGGTCACCCGCTTTCAGTATGACCGGGATTCGGACTGGGCGCCGGTGGATGCCTTTCTCGAAAAACCCACCACGCCGGCCGCCCTGGTTGAAACGGTGCAGCGGCTGTTGGCCCAACACGCAAAGGAGGCCGGTCATGCTGATCACTGAACATGAATTGTTGAAGGATGAAATCCGCGAGTGGTGCGTCCGCTACGGGGCGGACCGCGGCGCGCTCCTGCCGATCCTGCAGGAAGTCCAGCACAAGTACGGGCATATCTCCGAGTTCGCCATGCAGCAGATCGCCGATGCCCTCGAGATTCATCCGGTCGAGGTGGACGGGGTGGTTTCCTTTTACCAGTTCCTGCACACGCGCACCCATGGCCGCTTCGTGATCCGGCTCTGCCGGACGGTGTCCTGCGATATGGCCGGCAAAGACCGGGTCGCCCGCCAGCTCGAGAATGAGCTGGGCATTTCCTTCGGCGCGACAACGCCCGACGGGCGCTTCACTCTCGAATGGGCCAGTTGCCTGGGCCTGTGCGACCAGGGCCCGGCCTTGCTGGTCAACGAGACCGTCTACCGGGAAGTCACGCCCGAAAAAGTCCATGAAATCGTTTCCGCCTGCCGTCGCAGTCTTTCGGCCCATGCGCCGGAATTCAGTCAGGAGGCCGCCTCATGAGCGTATCCATTCGCACCCCGTTGACCTTTCGCGACGTCCCCCCGGGGGTCGGCCTCGAGGCCGCCCTGGCCCTGAAGCGCCCGGCGGTGATCGCCACCCTGCGGGCCGCCGACCTGCGCGGCCGCGGCGGCGCCGGGTTCCCCACCGCCACCAAGTGGAACCTGGCGGCGGCCGCCCAGAGCAAGACCAAGTACGTGGTCTGCAATGCGGACGAGGGTGAGCCCGGCACCTTCAAGGACCGGGTCATTCTCAATCACTTTCCCGACCTGGTGCTGGACGGCATGCTCATCGGCGGCTATGCCATCGGCGCGCGCAAGGGCCTGATCTATCTGCGCGGCGAATACACCTACCTGCGCGCGCCCCTCGAGGGCATCCTGGCCCGGCGCCGCCAGGAGCGGCGGCTGGGACGGGCCATCCTCGGCAAAAAAGGATTCGACTTTGACATCGAAATCCGCATGGGGGCGGGCGCCTATGTCTGCGGCGAGGAAACCGCCTTGATCGAATCCCTCGAAGGCCAGCGGGGAGAACCGCGCAACCGACCCCCATTCCCCGTGGATACCGGCTTCCAGGACCAGCCCACGATCGTCAATAACGTCGAGACCCTGGCCTGGGTGGCCTGCATCTTCGCCAAGGGCGCCGACTGGTTTCGCGCCCTGGGCACCGCCAAGTCCCGCGGCCTCAAAATCTTCAGCGTGACCGGCGACTGCGAGCGCCCGGGGATCTATGAATATCCCATGGGCCTGACCGTGGGCGAGCTGATGCAGCGGGTGGGCGGCGAGGGCGCCAAGGCCGTGCAGATCGGCGGCGCGGCCGGACGCTGCGTGCCCGCCGCCCTCTTCGACCGCACCATCGCCTTCGAGGATATCCCCACCGGCGGCTCGATCATCGTCTTCGGTCCCCAGCGGGATATGCTCCAGGTGGCCAAAAATTTCATGGAGTTTTTCGTTGAGGAATCCTGCGGGCAATGCACGCCCTGCCGGGCCGGTACCCGCAAACTGCTGGGCGGCCTCGAGCTGCTCGAAAATGGACGGTGCTCGATCGAGTACCTGAGCGAGCTCTGCCGCCTGGGAGAGAGCATCAGCCTGGCCTCCAAGTGCGGCCTCGGCCAATCGAGCCCCAAGGCCTTTCTATCCATCATTCGCCATTTTCGCGACGAACTGCTGGGGCGCCCCGCCCCGGCAACAAGCTGACCAAAGGAGAACCGGCATGAGCGTAGCCCCCGCTGACGACGCCCCGCGCGCCCCCCTGTCCCAACGCGTCCAGTCCGTACGCCCGCAGCAAGTGCCCGGCACGCTCGGCGCCACGGTGACCGTCACCGTGGACGGCCAGAACCTCCCCGTGCCCCTGGGCACGACGATCCTCGAAGCCGCCCGGCAGTTGGGCATCCGCATTCCGACCCTGTGCTATCACGAGGACTTGTGCGTGGCGGGCGTCTGCCGGATTTGCGTGGTCGAGGTCGAGGGCCAGGCCACGCTCCAGGCCGCCTGCGCCTACCCCATCACCGCGCCCCTGGTCATCCAACCCCATAGCCGCAAGGTCCGGCGCGCCCGCCGCCATATTCTCGACCTGATGCTGGCGGAACATTACGGCGACTGCTATGCCTGTTTCCGGAACGGCAATTGCGAGCTGCAATCCCTGGCCAAGGAATACGGCGTGGACGAATTCCGGTTCGGGCACGTGACGGCGCCCCGCTATCCCGTGGACCGCTCGAGCTACGCGGTGGTGCGCGATATGAACAAGTGCATCCTGTGCCGCCGCTGCGTGCGCACCTGCATTGACTTGCAGGAAGTCGGCGTCCTCGAAGCCGTCGGCCGGGGCGACCGCACCCGGATCGCGACGTTTCTCGATAAGCCCCTGGGCGAAGTGGTCTGTATCAACTGCGGCCAGTGCATCAACCGCTGCCCCACCGGCGCCCTGCGCGCCAACGATCCCACCGATGAAGTCTGGAACGCAATTGACCACCCCACCCGCCACGTGGTGATCCAGACCGCGCCCAGTCCCCGCGCCGCCATCGGCGAATGCTTCGGCTGCGAACCCGGCACCGCCCTGACCTTCCAGCTCAATACCGCCCTGCGCCAATGCGGGTTTGACCGGGTCTTCGACACCAATTTCACCGCGGATCTGACCATCATCGAAGAAGGCACGGAGCTGCTTCTGCGCCTGCGGCAGGCCCTGCAGGACAAACAACCCGTCGCCCTGCCGCTCTTCACCAGTTGTTCCCCCGGCTGGGTCAAGTATCTCGAGCACTTCTATCCGGAGATGATCCCCCATCTCTCGAGCGCCAAAAGTCCCCAGCAAATGTTCGGCGCGGTGATCAAAACCTACTACGCCCGAATGCATGATCTCGACCCGGCCCAGATCGTGACCGTGGCCCTCATGCCCTGCAGCGCGAAGAAGTTCGAATGCAACCGGCCCGAGATGTGTTCCAGCGGATACAAGGATATTGACTACGGCCTGACCACCCGCGAACTGGCCCAGATGATTCAGGAGGCCGGCATCCATCTCCCGGATCTGACGCCCAGCGATTTTGACGACCCCTTCGGCACCGCCACCGGTTCCGGCGTGATTTTCGGCGCGACGGGCGGCGTGATGGAGGCCGCCATCCGCAGCGTGATCGAGCTGGTCTGCGGCGTGCGCATCGAGAGCATCTTCGAACATGCGGACGTGCTGCCCGTGCGCGGCTTCGAGGGCGTGAAGTACGCCGAACTCGACCTGCCGGCCATCGGCCCCGTGCCCCCCCTGCTGGCGGGCCTGTTCACCGACTGGTCCTGGCTCGCGGGCGCCCGCCTGAAAGTGGGCGTTTGTCATGGCACTGCCAACGCCCATAAGGTGCTCGAGGACATCAAGGCCGGCGGCCCCTTCAGCCAGTGTCATTTCATCGAGTTCATGGCCTGCCCCGGCGGGTGCCTGGGCGGCGGCGGCCAGCCCATCCCCACCAGCCCCGCCATTCGCGCCGCCCGCGCCCGCGCCATCTACGCCGAGGATACCGCCTACGAAGTGCGCAAGTCCCACGAAAACCCCGCCATCGCCCGGCTCTACGGCGAATTCTTCAAGGACGGACCGGGCAGCCCCCTCTGCCACGAGCTGCTCCATACCCACTACACCCCCCGCGGCAAATACATCGTCTGATGCATCCCGATTCCGTCGAGTGGATTGTGCCCGACACCGAGCGGCCGCTCTCCGCCGCGGCCCGCCGCGTGCTGGACCATGTCAACGACCAGATTGCCGCCGGCGACTCCCTCGAGGCGGTCATGACTTTTCTGTTCGAAACCACCCGCGCGGTTTTTCCCTGCGACCGCCTGGGCCTGGCCTTTCTCGAAAACGAGGATCGGCGCCTGGTGACCGCGTGGGTGCGGGCCGATTATGCCCCCCTGCGCCTGGGCCCGGGCTATGCCGATGACCTGCGGACCACATCCCTGCCCGCGCTCTTCACAACCCCCGGCATCCGCCTGATCCATGACCTCGCGCAATATGTCCATTGCCATCCCGGCAGCCGCGCCTCGCGCCTGCTGCTGGCCGAAGGCGTGCGTTCCAGCCTGGTGGCGCCCCTGCGGGTCGGCGAGCGGCGCGTCGGCGTGCTCTTTCGCAGCGCGCGGCGCCCCCACGCCTATGACGCCGATAGCGTGCGGATGCACCAGGCCCTGGCCGAACGCCTGGGGCAGGCCGTGGAACTGGCCCGGCGGCTCGAACAACTGGCCGCCTCGACCCACGCCGCCCATGAAATGCTGGGTGTGGTCAGCCACGAGCTCAAAAGCCCCCTGGCCGCCCTGACCATGCAGCTCGACGCCCTGGCCGCCGGGTTGCACGGACCGGTCAACGACCGCCAACGCGAAACCCTCGAACGCCTGGCCAAACGCACCCGCCAGGTGCTGGCGCTCAATCAGGAGTATCTGGATTTCGCGCGCGTGGCCGAGGGCGAACCCGAGCTGCAGTGGGAAACGGGCCTGCGCTTCGGCCCCGATCTGCTCGAACCGGTGCTCGAATTGCTGGAACCGCGCCGCGCCCAAAGGGAATGCCCCCTCGAAACCGAATTCGCACCCGGGCTGACCGTGGCCGGCGATGCCGAACTGTTGCGGGTGGTTCTACGCAACCTCGTGGGCAATGCCATCAAGTACGCGCGGGTCGGCGGGCGCGTGATTGTCCGGGCCCTGCACCAGGACCAAAACGTGCAGATCAGCGTCTGGAATGAAGGCCCCGGCTTCAAGCCCGAAGAAGAAAAACTGCTCTTCCGGCGCTTTTCACGCCTGCCCGATGCCCGCCGCAGCCGCATCGAAGGCACCGGACTGGGCCTGTACACCGCCTGGCGCATCGTCCACCGCCACGGCGGCCGCCTGACCGCCCGCGCCGAACCCGGCCGCTGGGCCGAATTCACCTGCCTGCTGCCCGACCAAGCCCCCTGAAAACTTCACCGAAAACGGCCTCGTGAACGCCGGCGGAATAACTCCAGCGTAATCTTTGCCGTGAACTACACCGATTTGGACTCCGGGCGTTCCGGTCAACCTTTTCGGTCCAGCGGGACGGTTAACGGCAAGCTCAGTGAGAAAATCATTCCAATCCCGACAAAGCTCGCGACAAGGCTTGCGACAAAGCTTTTCGGTAACCGTTCAGCGACACGAATTCTCTGTCCCTTACTTGGGCCCGACAATGATTGTCGCACTTGCGTTTGGGGGTTGGCAATCCCCCTTGGTGTGGGTTACAAGAGGGTGGTTCGTCGGCGGAGGCAGGCGGGCCGGAACCACGAACAGGAAGGGTACCAACATGGACGCAATCGAGTGTATTTTGACCCGGCGGAGTATTCGTCGTTTCACGGCGCGGTCGTTGAGCGACGCCCAGTGGGGGCAATTGCTGGCCGCGGCCGCCGAGGCGCCCTCGGCCTTTGACGAGCGGCCATGGGAGTTTATTGTGGTGCGCGAGACGGCGACCCTGCGGACGCTGGATGCCCAGATGCCCAAGTGCGACGCGCTCAAGACGGCCACGGGCGGGCTGCTGTTATGCGGCGTCCCCGCCCTCGAGAAGTATCCCGGCTACTGGCCGCAGGATTGCGCGGCCTGCGCCCAGAACGTGCAATTGGCCGCCCATGCCCTCGACTTGGGCTGTGTCTGGCTGGCCCTGGTGGGCATTCCCGACCGCGAAGCGGCCATCCGCGCCTGCTTCGGTCTGCCGGAGCGCCTGACGCCCTTTGCCCTGCTGGCCCTGGGCGAACCGGCGGAAACACCCGACCGCGCCCTGCGGTATGACGCCGACCGGGTCCACTATGACCGCTGGCCGGCCGTAAGCCCCGCGCCCGGCACAACATGACCGGTGCCTGGCCCAAACGAACCGGTCGGCTCATCTGGCCGGTGCTGCTGGCGCTGGGGCTCTGCGCCTGCGGCCCCTCGCCCCAGGAACGCACCGAGGCCCTCCTGGCCCGGCTCGAACCCCGGGGATACCTCTCGGATTTCGCCAACCTGCTGCCGGGCGCGGAGCGCGCCGAACTGGAAAGCCTGGCCGCCGAACTTGAACGAACCACGGGCATTCAACTGGCCGTGGTGACCCTGCCGTCCCTCGAGGGTGGCGAGCGCGACGACTTTGCCAACCGGCTCTTTGCCCGGTGGGGCATCGGCCGCCAGGGAAAAGATGACGGCGTCCTGTTTTTGGTGGCCGTCGAGGAGCGCGTGACCCGCATCGAGGTGGGATACGGTCTCGAGGGCGAGCTGACAGACGCCCAGGCCGGCCGCTTGCTGGACCAATATGTTTTGCCCGCTTTTCGCCAGGGTGATCTGGCGGGCGGCGTCGCCGCCGGCACGCGCGCCCTGGCCGACTACCTGGCCGAGCGCCGGGGCACGCCGTTGACGGCGCGCGCCCCCCCCGCGACGGCGCCACCCGAAGCGGGGCGGTCATCCCCCCTGCTTTCCCTGCTCTTCTTCATTGCTCTGGCCTATATTTTGATTCGGCATCCTTCGCTGGCCTTGCTCCTGCTGGCCTCCTCCGGCGGCGGACGGAGCGGCGGCGGCTTTCGGGGCGGCGGCGGCGGTTTCGGCGGCTTTGGCGGCGGGATGTCCGGCGGAGGCGGCGCAGGCCGCGGATGGTAGAAGAGAGGGAGCGCGACAATGAAATGGAACCAACACATGACCCCGGCTGATTTTGCGGCGGCGGTCCAGCCCCTGCTGGGCGCTGATCTCGTGGCCCTCATCTTGTACGGTTCGGCGGCGGCGGGCGATCATGCCGGGCGCGCCTCGGACTATAATCTGCTCCTGGTGGCGACCGCCTGGCCCGGCGCGCGCCTGGCGGCCATCGGCCCGCTTTTGCGCCGCTGGCAGCGCACCGGCTCCCCCGCCCCGCTGTTGTTCACCCGCCGCGAATTGGAACAGGCCGCCGATGTCTTCCCCCTCGAGCTGCTCGATATGCAGGACAGCCACCAGATCCTCGCCGGCGAGGATCTCCTCGCCGACCTACGCATTTCCCCCCGGCACCTCCGCCATCAGGTCGAGGCCGAACTGCGGGGCCTGCTGCTGCATCTGCGCCAGGGGTTTGCCGTCAACCAGGCCGCGCCCCGCGCCCAAAGCCAGCTCCTGCGCGCGTCCGCCTCCAGCCTGCTCGTCCTCCTGCGCGGCGCCCTGCGCCTCTTCGACACCGCCGTGCCCGCCCGCAAAATGGACGCCCTCCTGACCCTGGCCCAACGCCTGGAATTTGATCCCGCCCCCCTGCTCCGCATTGCCGAACTCAAAACCCAGCGCCGGTCCCTGCCCGCCGCCCAAGGCGCGGCCCTGTTCAGCGCCTGCCTGGCCCTGATCGAAACCGTCCTCCAAGCCGTTGACGCCGCCGAAACCTGACCGCGCCGTACCCCCCGAAGGTCAAGGCCCTGATCAACCTGCAAGGCCGCCCCGTCGGCGTCGCCCGCAAACCCGCCCGCATGCCCGAAGGCGACTTGCTCGACCGCATGCGCGCCGCGCTCCAAGCCGCCGGACTACACAATGCGCGCTGACCCGCCCGGACCGGTCGCGATGTCTCCGTTTGCCAACGTCGTGAATCAGACTTTGGCGCGTTAGCGACAATAGTCTGCATTCATCTTGTTCGCCCCTCTTTGAGCGCGTACCGAATTCTATCAGGATTACTCCGCAGATCGAGCACGCGCCACACGATGGCCAGATCGTCCTCAACCTTGTAATATACCGCATAGGGAAACCGTTTGGACAGCATTCGGTAGTAGCCGTGAATAACCGGATGAATTCCGGCATAGAGAGCAAGAGAGTCAATGTCGGAGAAAACAGAGTCAAAAAAGTACGAGCCAACTCCCTCTGCCTGACTCTCGTAGAATATCCTTCCGGCGTGCAGGTCATTGATAGCGGAGGATAATACTTTGATCCTCATTCAAAACGATTCCTCAGTTCCCGCTTGGCACTTTCCCAATCCACAATACGTTCTTCACCGCGAGAAAACCGTTCTTCTGTTTCTCTGAGAACGTCTGCATGCCACGCTGGCGATTCCAGCTCGGCATCAGATGCCGACAGATCCGTCCAAATAGCCTCCATTACCCGAAGCTTCTCTGTCCGTGACATATGCTCTACTTGTTGTGTTGTTATCATCGTTAATACCGTAATGCCTTTTTATAGCGTAATCAATCTTGGTATTTTGCCCAACACTTAGCGCTGCACGGCTGAAAGACTGGCCTTGCGGTCAGATTCGGCGCGCGCAGCGGCGGTTCGCTCCTTTTGCTTCGGTCTTATGGACAAGCAAGCATTCATGTTGGCGCGAATTCTGCACAAACCGGCCCGAGAGTCAAGGGTGAATTCCGCCTGAACGGGCGTGTGAGGAAGCGCCGGGGTGGTAACTAATTGCCGATTGAGGATTGCAGATCGCCGATTGCAAAAAATCGT
>JAIPIQ010000001.1 GCA_021734645.1 Fidelibacterota bacterium
GTCGTCCTCGATGACAGGCCGCAGGGATCGAGGACGACGACGAGGACGAGAACGAGGACGAGAGGAAGCGATTGGTTCGCAAAAGTTGGCGACAATGATTCTTCATGTGTGCCCCGTCGCTCAGCATTATCCATCAATGGGACGGGGATTCGGGAGCGGCTGGCTGGTGAACTGCCCGCGGGCGTTTTGGGGGAGGCATGCGAGCGCCATGGATTCCGTGCGTCAGCGCCACGTCGGGCCTCTTTTCCGGCGTTGGGGGCAGAGAAGTGGTGCTCCCTCATCTTTGTTGTGAGCTTGTCGAGCTTTGTCGGCCCGGCAATGATTTTCCCTCGGGGTCTCTCCTCTCCTCGTCCTTCGTCCTCGTCCTTCGTCCTCGTCCGTCCGTAGTTCGCTGGGCGACAGCGGACGTTGGGGGGGCGTTGGGGACAGAGAAGTGGTGTCCGTTCGAGGACGACGACGAGAATACCTTGCCCGTCCGACAAAGCGCGGGGCAAAAAATATTTTTTGGGCGCTGGCAGGTGGTTATTTTGCTAGGGATTTGGGTGGATTCGACCGGATTCGGGGGCGGAAAAAATATTTTGATAAAGGGGGTTGACAGGGGGGGAATTGGGTATAAGATGGCGGCTCTATGAATGAGCATAGTGGGATCTTGGCGGCGTAACGCCGCGCCCACGACAGGCTGGAGAAAGACTGCACCCGTCCGGTCGCTGCGAAGTGGCGCATCCGGTGTGGGGTGGTTTTGTGTCGGTGGGTTGTCGGGAGTAGCCGGCGGCTCGAAACTGGCCCACGTAGCTCAGTTGGTAGAGCACATCCTTGGTAAGGATGAGGTCAGCGGTTCGATCCCGCTCGTGGGCTCCAGGCGCAACTGAGTGAAGTGGCCCGAATATGGATCTGGCAGACGGAGCGGTTGAGCGCCGTCAGAAGCGAAAGAGTAAAGAGTCAAGGAGACGACAGTCATGGCAAAGGATAAATTCGAACGGACAAAACCGCACGTCAACGTGGGCACGATTGGTCACGTGGACCATGGCAAGACGACGCTGACGGCGGCGATTACGATGGTACAGTCCCTCAAGGGGCTGTCGAACTACATCTCGTACGACCAGGTGGCCAAGGCTTCGGAATCGCAGGGTCGGCGCGACCCGAGCAAGATTCTGACGATTGCGACCTCGCACGTCGAGTACCAGTCGGACGCGCGGCATTATGCGCACGTGGACTGCCCCGGCCACGCGGACTACGTCAAGAACATGATCACGGGCGCGGCCCAGATGGACGGCGCGATCCTGGTGGTCAGCGCGTCGGACGGTCCCATGCCCCAGACGCGGGAGCACATTCTGCTGGCGCGCCAAGTGGGCGTGCCGCGGATCGTCGTGTTCCTGAACAAGGTGGATACGGTGGACGATCCCGAGCTGCTGGATCTGGTTGAGCTCGAGGTCCGCGAGTTGCTGGACAAGTATGAATTTTCGGGCGACGAGACCCCGATCATCCGCGGTTCGGCCCTCAAGGCCATCGAGGAGCCGCAGGGCGAGGGGGGCAAGTGCATCCAGGAGCTGATGGAGGCGCTGGACAGCTATATTGAAGAGCCGCCGCGGCCGGTGGACCAGCCGTTTTTGATGCCGATCGAAGACGTGTTTTCGATTGAAGGGCGCGGGACGGTGGTCACGGGCCGGGTCGAGCGCGGCAAGGTCAAGGTGGGCGAGGAAGTGGAGATCGTGGGGTTGCGGGACACGCAGAAGACCACGGCCACGGGCGTGGAGATGTTTCGCAAGCTGCTCGACGAGGGGCAGGCGGGCGACAATGTCGGCGTGTTGCTGCGCGGCACGAAGAAGGACCAGGTCGAGCGCGGCCAGGTGCTGGCCAAGCCCGGTTCGATCACCCCGCACACCACCTTCAAGGGCGAAGTGTACATCCTGAGCAAGGATGAGGGCGGGCGGCACACGCCGTTCTTCAAGGGCTATCGGCCGCAGTTCTACTTCCGCACGACGGACGTGACGGGGGACATTGAGCTGCCCGAGGGCGTCGAGATGGTGATGCCGGGCGACAACGTGAGCATGAACGTCACGTTGATCACGCCGATCGCCATGGAGCAGCACATGCGTTTCGCCATTCGCGAGGGCGGCCGGACGGTCGGCGCCGGGCGCGTGGTGGAAATCATCAAGTAACGGATTATCAGGGGGGCCGGCGGGGCGGATTGCCGCGTCGGCCCCCGGTTCGCCGCGCGCCGGGCGCGTCGGCGCGAGGGTTCGAACATGCCCAGAGAAATGATCACATTGGCTTGTACGGAGTGTAAACGTCGGAACTACACGACCACGAAGAACAAGAAATTGAGCACCGAGCGGGTGGAGAAGAAGAAGTTCTGCGCGCATGACCGGCGGCACACGGTGCACCGCGAGATCAAGTAGGCAATCGGACGCAGACCCACAGGCCAGTAGCTCAATTGGCAGAGCACCGGTCTCCAAAACCGGGGGTTGGGGGTTCGAGGCCCTCCTGGCCTGCCAGGGAATGAGCGGTGGAGTATGAGGATATGAACAAAATCGCAGCGGCAGTGACCGGGATGCGGACCTTCTGGGGGGAGGTGCGGACCGAGTTGGTGAAGTGTGTCTGGCCGACGCGTTCGGAGTTGGTGGATTCGACGATAGTGGTGGCGATCGCGGTGGTGGCGTTGGGCGCGTATATCGGCGTCAGCGACACCCTAATCATGGGCCTCTTACGGATTTTGATCCGGTAAAGGAAAGGGGCGAAGCGGATGGCGGATCAGTCTGAAATGCAATGGTACGTGCTGCACACGCTCTCGTCCCAGGAGTACAAGGTCAAGGAAAGCATTGACCGGCGGTTACCGGTCGAGGAAATGGGCGAATTTATTGACGAGGTTTTGATTCCGACGGAGCGGGTGGCGGAGGTCAAGCAGGGCAAGCGGACGACCTCAACGCGGAAGTTTTATCCAGGGTATGTGCTAGTGCACATGCATTTGTATGGTCCGGACAACAAGCTGTTGGACCGGCCGTGGTATTTCATTCAGGAGACGCCGGGGATCATTGGTTTCATTGGCGGGGAGCGGCCGGTGGCGCTGCGGCCCAAAGAGGTTGAGCAGATCCTGAACCAGATTGACGAGAAGCAGGAGAAGGTCAAGCCGCGGGTTGAATTTGAGCCCGGGGAGATGGTGAAGATCACGGACGGGCCGTTTGTGAGTTTCGGCGGGGTGATTGAAGAAGTGGACCCGGACCGGGGCAAACTGAAGATTTCGGTCTCGATTTTCGGGCGGACGGCGCCCGTGGAATTGGAATATTGGCAAGTGGAACGGGCGTAACGGCCCGGCAGGTGGCATCATGGCAAAGAAGGTAACAGGTATCGTCAAGTTGCAGATTCCGGCGGGGCAGGCCAATCCGGCGCCCCCGGTGGGGCCGGCGTTGGGCCAGCAGGGCGTCAACATCATGGAGTTCTGCAAGCAGTTCAATGCGGCCACGCAGGCCCAGGCGGGGTTGGTGGTGCCGGTGGTGATCACGGTCTACCAGGATCGGTCGTTTACCTTTGTGCTCAAGAGCCCGCCGGCGGCGGTGCTGCTGAAAAAGGCGGCCGGGATCGCCAAGGGGTCGGCGCAGCCCAACCGCGAGAAGGTGGGCACGGTCACCCGGGCGCAGCTCGAGGAGATCGTGAAGGCCAAGCAAGCGGATTTGAATGCCACGGGGCTGGACCAGGCGGTGCGGATCATCGCCGGCACGGCCCGGAACATGGGCCTCGAGATTGTGGAGTAAAGCGTCATGGCGAAACATGGTAAAAAGTATTTGGCGGTCAGCAGGAAACTCGAGCCGGGGCGGGTTTTTGAGTTGGACGAGGCGTTGACCTTTTTGAAGGAGCATGCCACGGCCGGGTTTGATGAGACCGCGGAGATTGCGTTCCGGCTGGGGGTGGATCCGCGCAAGTCGGACCAGATGGTGCGGGGCACGGTGGCGTTGCCGCACGGCACGGGCAAGGCGGTGCGCGTGGCGGTGTTTGCGACGGGCGAGGCGGCCGAGGCCGCGCAGGCGGCGGGGGCCAGCGCGGTGGGCATGGATGATTTGATTGAGAAGGTCAAGGGCGGGTGGACGGACTTTGATGTGGCCGTGGCGACGCCCGAGGCCATGAAGGAAGTGCGCAAGCTGGGCAAGGTGCTCGGGCCGCGGGGCCTGATGCCCAATCCCAAGACGGGGACGGTAACCGACGACACGGCCGCGGCGGTCAAGCAGTGCCTGGCCGGCCGGGTCGAGTTCAAGCTGGACCGGCACGGCAACATCATGGCGCCCTTCGGCAAGCTCTCGTTCGAGCTGTCCCAGTTGGCGGACAATGCCAAGGCGGTGATCGAGGCGGTGCGGGCGGCCAAGCCCAGCGCGGCCAAGGGAATTTACATCAAGCGCTGCACGCTGACCTCGACCATGGGGCCGGGGCTGACATTGAATCTGCGCGAGCAAGCGGCGTAAGGAGCACATTATGAGACCGGAAAAAGCATCCTATTTGGCCGAGTTGCAGGCGGACGTGGCGGGGGCCGACTATTTATTGTTGACGGACTTCACCGGGCTGACGGTCAGCCAGGCGACGGAGTTGCGGCGGCGGTTATGGGAGCGCCAGGCCCGGTGCAAGGTGGTCAAGAACAGCATTCTGCGGTTGGCGGCGGCGCACAAGGGGATCAACGGCCTGGAGGCGCTGCTGCAGGGGCCGAGCGCGATGATTTACGGCGCTGGCGATGTGGCCGAGGTGGCCAAGGTCGTCAAGCAGTTTCAGATTGAGTTCAAGAAGACACCCTGGAAGGGCGCCGTGCTGGGCGATCAGATGCTAACGGGGGCGGATGCCACGGCGTTGGCGGATTTGCCGGGGCGGATGGTTCTGCTGGCGCAGGTGGTCGGCACGATTGCGGCGCCCATGACGCAACTGGTGGGCGTGCTGCAGCAGAAGGTGGCCAGCGTGGTGTATGTACTCAAGGCCGTAGCGGACAAGAAGCAAGCGTAAGTAATGGATTGGCCGTGGGTGGCATCCACCGGCGGCAGAAGCAACACAGGAGAAAGTGGCAATCATGGAAGCGAACGAGAACGCCGTCCAAGCGGATGGCAAAATGGACGAGTTTGTCAGTTGGATCGAGAACCTGACGGTGCTGGATCTGTCGAAGCTCGTGAAGGTGCTGGAAGATCGGTTGGGCGTTAGCGCGGCGGCGCCGATGGCGGTGGCGGCGGCCCCGGCCGCGGCGGTGGCGGCCGAGGAAGAGCAGACCGAGTTCACTGTCATGCTGACGGGCGCGGGCTCGCAGAAGATTCAGGTGATCAAGGAGCTGCGGGGCTTGACCTCGCTGGGGCTCAAGGAAGCCAAGGACCTGGTGGACAATGCGCCGAAGCCGGTCAAGGAAGGCATTACCAAGGACGAGGCCGAGCAGATCAAGGCCAAGCTCGAAGCGGTCGGGGCGACGGTCGAGATCAAGTAGACGGCCCGAAACCCGAGAGAGTCAAACCGCGGCGGCGGCTGGTGGGTAACCGGCTGACGGCGCAGAGCAAATGGGTGCGGCATGGGCGACAGAGCAAACTTCGGCAAACTGCGCGAAATTATAGAACCGCCGGATCTGATCGAGATCCAGACGGAGTCCTACAAGGACTTTTTGCAATTGGACACGGCGCCGAGCAAACGGCGGCGGGTGGGATTGCAGGGGGTCTTGCGGGAGGTGTTTCCCATCGAGAGTTACGATGGGCAATACGTGATTGATTTCGTCAAGTACGAAGTGCGCGAGCCCAAGGAGACCTGGTTGCAGGCCCTGCGTTCGGGGAATTCCTACCAGGCGCCCATGTATCTCACGTTTCGGCTCAAGGACCGGGAAGAGGTGAGTGAGGAAGACGTGTACATGGGCGACGTGCCCTTGATCACGCCTCCGGGCACCTTTGTGGTCAATGGCGCCGAGCGGGTGATCGTCAGCCAGTTGCATCGCTCGCCGGGCATTTGCTTCGAGCAGACCGAGCACGCCAACGGCAGCATGCTCCATTCGTTCCGGGTCATTCCGGACCGGGGCTCCTGGATCGAGGTCAAATTCGAGACTTCGGATCTGCTGTACGTGAGCCTGGATCGCAAGCGGGGCAAGCGCAAGTTCCTGGTGAGCACGCTGTTGCGGGCCCTGGGGTATGGCACGGATGACGAGCTGCTGGGCTTGTACTACAAATTTGACAAGCTCAAGCTCAGCGCCAAGCTGACGCCCGCGGATCTCGAGCACCGGTTCATCCGGGCGGAGACGGGCGTGGTGGATGCCGACTCGCAGACCCTGCTGGCGCGCCTGTATGATCCGGTCACGCCGGAGTTGGTCAGCCAGATGATGGCGGCCGGCTACCGGGAAGTGGACGTGATTGACGCGTCGTGGGACGAGGGGCTCCTGCTGGCCACGGTCCGCAAGGATCCCCTGCGCAACACCGAAGAGGCGTTGCGGGACATTTATGCCAAGCTGCGGCCGGGCGATCCGGCGTCGGTGGTCAATGCCAAGCAATTGATCAAGCGGTTGTTTTTTGATCCCCGCCGTTATGATTTGGGCCGGGTGGGGCGCTACAAGCTCAACCAGAAGCTGGGGCTGGACGTGGATACGGAGGTCCGCACCCTGCAGAAGACCGATCTGGTCGAGGCGGTGCGCTACCTGATCAATCTCCGGCGCGGGGATGGTTCGCTGGACGACATTGACCATTTGGGCAGTCGCCGGGTGCGGACGGTGGGCGAGTTGCTCGAGGCGGAATGCCGCAAGGGGTTGGCGCGCACGGAGCGTCTGGTCAAGGAGAAGATGACGGTTTTTGATCCGACGGTGGACAAGATGACGCCGCAGAAGTTGATCAATGCCAAGGTGCTTTCCACGGTCATCAAGGACTTCTTCCAGCGCAGCCAGTTGAGTCAGTTCATGGACCAGGTCAATCCCCTGGCGGAATTGACGCACAAGCGCCGCTTGAGCGCCTTGGGACCCGGGGGCCTGAATCGGGACCGGGCCGGTTTCGAAGTGCGCGACGTGCACAGCAGTCACTACGGGCGGATCTGCCCGGTGGAGACGCCGGAAGGGCCGAACATCGGTCTGATTTCTTACCTGAGCACCTTTGCGCGGGTCAATGAATTCGGGTTCATCGAAAGTCCATATCGGCGGGTCAAGGATGGGCGGGTGCTGGACGAGGTCGAGTACATGACCGCCGATCGCGAGGAGAATTTTGTCATTGCCCAGGCGAACGCGCCGTTGGACGAGCAGGGGCGGTTTGTCAACGCGCAGGTTTTGTCCTGTTACCGGGGCGACTTCCTGGAAGTGCCCAAGGAGCGGGTCAACTACATGGACGTTTCGCCCAAGCAGTTGATCAGCGTGGCGACGGGTCTGATTCCGTTTCTCGAGCACGACGATGCGAACCGGGCCTTGATGGGCGCGAACATGCAGCGCCAGGCCGTGCCCTTGGTGCGCAGTGAGCGGCCGTTGGTCGCCACGGGCATGGAGGCGCGGGTGGCGCGGGATTCGCGGGTGATGGCGCTGGCCGAGCAGGACGGGATCGTGGCCTACGTCAGCGCGGACCGGATCGTGGTGACGGCGGACGGCAAGATGCCCAACAAGAAAACGCCGGCGCACGCGGTGCGGGAATATCCCCTGCGCAAGTTCATGCGTTCCAACACGGGCACCTGCATCAATCAGAAGCCCCTGGTGGCGCGGGGCGATGCGGTCAAGGCCGGCCAGGTGCTGGCGGACGGACCGGCCACGGACCAGGGCGAGCTGGCCCTGGGGCGCAACGTGCTGGTGGCATTCATGCCCTGGAACGGCTACAATTTTGAGGATGCGATCCTCCTGAGCGAGAAGCTGGTCAAGGAGGACGTGTTCACCTCGATTCACATCGAAGTGTTTGAAGCGATCGCGCGGGACACGAAACTGGGCCCGGAGGAGATCACCCGCGATATTCCGAGTATTGGCGAGGAAGCCCTGGCGGATCTGGATCACAACGGCGTGGTGCGGGTCGGGGCGGAAGTCAAGCCGGGCGATATCCTGGTGGGCAAGATCACCCCCAAGAGCGAGACCGAGCTGGCCCCGGAGGAGCGCTTGCTGCGCGCGATCTTCGGCGAGAAGGCGGCGGATGTCCGGGATTCGAGCCTGCGGGTGCCCAGCGGCATCACGGGCATCGTCATGGACGTGCAGATCAGTTCGCAGAATCCGCAGCAGCCGCCGGTCAAGATCAGCGCGGCGGACAAGCGGCGCATGGTCAAGGAACTGCAGGAGGAGCAGAAGCTCAAGCGCCAGCAGTTGACCGAGGATTTGACGCATGCCCTCAGCAACATTCTGCTGGGCGAGAAGATTCCGCTGAATGTCACCAATTCGGAGACCGGCGAGGTGATTC
The DNA here is from genome assembly GCA_021734645.1 of Fidelibacterota bacterium. Classification (GTDB taxonomy): domain Bacteria; phylum Verrucomicrobiota; class Kiritimatiellia; order JAIPIQ01; family JAIPIQ01; genus JAIPIQ01. Next base: position 8,343 of record JAIPIQ010000001.1, read on the forward strand.
TGCCGGCCAACAAGAAGATCACCAAGACCCTCTTGCGCAAGCTGGCGATCTCCCATGACCGGGTGGCCATTGATCCGAGTCCGATTCAGATCAAGATCATGGGCATCATTGACGAATTCGCGGGCAAGTTCGACGATTTGGAGTCGGACCAGGAGCGGGCGCTCGAGCGGATGGAGAGCGGGAGCGACATCGAGCCGGGCACGGCCAAGCAGGTCAAGGTCTACATTGCCAGCAAGAAGAAGCTGTCGGTGGGGGACAAGGTGGCGGGCCGTCACGGGAACAAGGGCGTGGTGGCCAAGATTGTGCCGGAAGAGGACATGCCGTTCCTGCCGGACGGCACGCCGGTGGAGATTGTGCTCAATCCGCTGGGGGTGCCTTCGCGCATGAATGTGGGCCAGGTGCTCGAGACGCATCTGGGCATGGCCTGCAAGCTGCTGGGGCTGCATGCCACCACGCCGGTCTTTGACGGCGCCAGCGAACAGCGCATCCGCGAGATGCTCGAGAAGGCCCAGCAGGCGCCGGACGGCAAGACGGTGCTGTTTGACGGCCGCACGGGCGATCCGTTTGATCAGCGCGTGGTGGTGGGCCAGATTTACATCCTCAAGCTGCATCATCTGGTCAGCGAGAAAATCCACGCGCGCGCCGTCGGGCCGTATTCCCTGGTGACCCAGCAGCCGTTGGGCGGCAAGGCCCAGTACGGCGGGCAGCGCTTCGGCGAAATGGAAGTCTGGGCCATGGAGGCCTACGGCGCGGCCTACAGCCTGCAGGAGCTGCTGACGGTCAAGAGCGATGATCTGTCGGGGCGCACACGCATCTATGAAACCATCGTCAAGGGCGAGAACGTGCTCGAGGCCGGTTTGCCGGAATCCTTCAATGTGTTGATGAAGGAAATGCAGAGCCTGGGTCTGGACGTCAAAGTCAACCGGAACGAAGACTGAGCGGAGGCAGACAGTGGACTTACGCATACAAGACGCAAGCAACGTTCCCGTGGATACCAGCCTGGCCGCCGAGATGCTCGGGGCCCGGCCCCATACGCGCTTTGACAGCGTGACCATCACCCTGGCCGCGCCGGAGTCCATCCGGTCCTGGAGTCACGGCGAAGTCAAGAATCCGGAGACGATCAATTATCGCACGTTCAAGGCGGAGAAGGGGGGCCTGTTCTGCGAGCGGATTTTCGGGCCGACCAAGGATTGGGAGTGCCAGTGCGGCAAGTACAAGCGGGTCAAGCACAAGGGCGTGATTTGCGACCGGTGTGGCGTCGAGGTGACGGTTTCGCGGGTGCGCCGGGAGCGGATGGGTCACATTGAGTTGGCCGTGCCGGTTTCCCACATCTGGTTGTTCAAGTGCACGCCCAGCCGCATGGGGCTGGTGTTGGACATGACGGCGCGCGAGCTCGAGCGGGTGCTGTACTACGAGGACTACGTGGTGATTGACCCGGGGGAGACGACGCTGGAAGAGCGCCAGTTGCTGACCGAGTCCGAATACCGCGAGCATCAGGACCAGTTTGGCGAGGAGGCCTTCACCGCCAAGATGGGCGCCGAGGCCGTGCGCGATCTCATGACGCGCATTGACCTGGAGGCCGGGCTTGAGGCCCTGCAGCAGGAGATGGCCACCACGCGCAGCAAGGCCACCCGCAAGAAACTCACCAAGCGCATGAAGATTTTCGAGGGCTTCCGGCAGAGCCATTCGCGGCCCGAATGGATGATTCTCGAAGTGCTGCCGGTGATTCCGCCGGACTTGCGGCCGTTGGTGCCCCTCGAGGGCGGCCGCTTCGCCACCAGCGATCTGAACGATTTGTACCGGCGGGTGATCAACCGCAACAACCGGCTCAAGAACCTGTTGCAGCTCAAGACCCCGGATGTGATTATCCGGAACGAGAAGCGCATGTTGCAGGAGGCCGTGGACGCGCTGTTTGACAACGGGCGGCACGGCCGCGCCGTGACCGGCGCGCAGAACCGGCCCCTCAAGAGCCTCAGCGACATGCTCAAGGGCAAGCAGGGGCGTTTCCGCCAGAATTTGCTGGGCAAGCGTGTGGACTATTCCGGGCGGTCGGTCATTGTGATCGGTCCGGAGCTGAAGCTGCACCAGTGCGGCCTGCCCAAGAAAATGGCCCTGGTGCTGTTCGAACCGTTCATCATTCAGCGCCTCAAGGAAATGGGCCAGGCGGGCACGGTGCGCAGCGCCAAAAAAATGATCGAGCGCCAGGAAGACGTGGTTTGGGACATTCTGGAAGAGGTCTCGCGGGGCCATACGGTGATGCTCAACCGGGCGCCCACCCTGCATCGCCTCAGCATTCAGTCCTTCGCGCCGATTTTGATCGAGGGCGAGGCCATCCGCATTCATCCCCTGGTGTGTACCGCCTACAACGCGGACTTCGACGGGGACCAGATGGCGGTGCATGTGCCGTTGTCGGTCGAGGCCCAGTTGGAATCGCGCTTGCTCATGCTGGCGCCCAACAACATCTTTTCGCCTTCGAGCGGCAAGCCGGTGGCGACGCCTTCGCAGGACATCGCCCTGGGCTGCTATTACCTGACCATGAACGGTCCCAAAGACCGCAAGCCCAAGGTCGAGGAGCATCCGGGCGCGGGGTTGCCGCTGTTGGGCAGTTACGCGGAAGTGCATACGGCCTACGACGAGAATGCGATCAAGATTCACGACCGCATTCGGTTCCGCAATCCCGATTTCGGGCGCAAGACCCTGCAGGGGGACGCGGAGAAGCGGTGGTTGATCACGACCGTGGGCCGGGTGTTTTTCAACGAGATTTGGCCGTCCAGCCTGGGTTACTTCAACGGGGAAGTCAAGAAGAAGGAAGTGGGCAACCTGATCTGGCAGTGCCACAAGGTCGCCGGGAATGAGGAAACGGTCCACGTTCTGGATGCCCTGAAGACCCTGGGCTTCACCTTTGCGACCCGCGGCGGGATTTCCATCGGGATGATGGACATGTGCGTGCCGGCGGCGAAGCCCAAGCGGATTGAACAGGCCCGCAAGGAAATTGACGACATTCAGCAGCAGTACCGGCGGGGCCTGATCACGGACGGGGAACGCTACAACAAGATTCAGGATGCCTGGACGCATGCCACCGACGACATCGAGAAGATGATGTTGCAGGTCATGGAGGAGAACGAAGGCCGGGACGTGCCCAATCCGATTTTCATCATGTTGGATTCGGGGGCGCGCGGCAACCGGCAGCAGATCCGGCAGTTGGCCGGCATGCGCGGTTTGATGGCCAAGCCGTCGGGCGAGATCATTTTGCGGCCGATTTTGTCGAACTTCCGCGAGGGGTTGAGTGTGCTGGAGTACTTCATCAGCACGCACGGGGCGCGCAAGGGGCTGGCGGATACGGCGTTGAAGACGGCGGATTCGGGGTACCTCACGCGCAAGCTGGTGGACGTCTCGCAGGATATCATTGTGACCGAGCAGGACTGCAACACGCTCAACGGCATTTCGATGCAGGCGATCATGCGGGCGGATGAAGAGTTGGTGCCCCTCAAGGTGCGGTTGCTGGGGCGGACGGCGCTGGATGATGTGATTGACCCGCGCACCCAGGAGATTCTGGTGGCGGCCGGACAGGAGATTGACGAGGTTGTGGCCGAGCGGATCGGGCAGTCGGGGCTGGACCTGGTCCGGATCCGGAGCGTGCTCACGTGCGAGTCGCGCCGCGGCTGCTGTGCCAAGTGCTATGGCCGGGATCTGGCCACGGGCCAGTCGGCGGCGCTGGGCAGCGCGGTGGGCATCATCGCGGCCCAGTCCATCGGCGAGCCGGGGACCCAGTTGACCATGCGGACGTTCCACATCGGCGGCACGGCCAGCAGCACCTTCAAGCTGCCCCAGATCCAGGCCAAGAATGACGGCGTCGTGCGGTTCCAGGAACTGCGGACGGTGCCCGTGGCCGAAGGCCAGCATATTGTCCTGAACAAGAACGGCATTCTGACGGTGGAGAGCGAAGAGGGCCGCGAGCTCGAGCGCTACACCATCGAGCTGGGCGCGGTCATCGCGGTCGGCGACGGGGGCCGGGTCAAGCGCGGTCAGATTTTCGTGCAGTGGGAACCGCACAATGTGCCGATCGTTTCCGAGCACACCGGCCGGATTCAATTGCGCGATTTCATTGAAGACGTCACGGTGCGCAAGGAACGGGATGAGAGCATCGGCCACAATGCGTTGGTGGTCATGGAGCACAAGGAGGATCTGCATCCCCAGGTCATCGTGTGCGATCCCGCCACCGGCAAGGCTTTGAGCTACTACGCCATTCCGGCCGGCGCGCGGGTCATGGTTGTCGAGGGCGACCTGGTGCAGGCCGGCGACAAACTGGCGCGCACGCCCCGGAAAGTGGCCCGGACCAAGGATATTACCGGCGGGTTGCCGCGGGTGACCGAGCTGCTCGAGGCGCGCAAGCCCAAGGACGCGGCGGATATCGCCCGGATTGACGGGTTGGTCGAGTTTGGCGGATCCGCGCGCGGCAAGCGCCGCATCGTGGTGCGCGATCCGGTCACGGGCGACGAGGAAGAGCATCTGATCGCCATGGGCAAGCACGTGGTGGTGTTCCAGGGCGACCGGGTGAACAAGGGCCAGCAGATCACGGAGGGGCCCGTGGTGCCCCAGGAGATTCTCGAGGTATGCGGGCCGCAGGAATTGCAGGAATACCTGGTGAACGAGGTCCAGCAGGTGTATCGCCTGCAGGGCGTCGAGATCAACGACAAGCACATTGAGATCGTGGTGCGGCAGATGCTGCGCAAGGTACGCATTACCGAGCCCGGCGATACGGATTTGTTGTGGAACGAGCAGGTCGAGCGCAGCGTCTTTCTGGAGAAGAATCGCGTGGCGCTGGAAATGGGGCGGCAGCCGGCCGCCGCGGAGCCCGTGTTGCTGGGAATCACCAAGGCCGCCCTCGAGACCGAGAGCTTCATCTCCGCCGCGTCGTTCCAGGACACGACGCGGGTGTTGACCGAGGCGGCGGTGCTGGGGCGCAAGGATTACCTGCGGGGGTTCAAGGAGAACGTGATCATGGGGCATCTGATTCCGGCGGGAACCGGGTACCACATGTATCGCAACATCAAACTGGTGCCGCTGGCGGAGCCGATTTCGGCTGATGAAATGCTGGGCGGCATCATTCCGGGCGAGGCGATCATTGAAGAAGAGAGGATGTAGTTGCCAGCGGGGCGCGTTCCTGTTACGTTGCGCGGCTTTGGCCACATTCAGCAAGGGAAAAGAGTATGCCGACAATTAATCAGTTAGTGCGCCACGGGCGCCAGGTGACGGTAAAGAAGCGCAAGGCGCCGGCGTTGGAGAGCTGCCCGCAGCGGCGGGGCGTGTGTTTGCTGGTGAAGACGCAGACGCCCAAGAAGCCGAATTCCGCGTTGCGGAAGATCGCGCGGGTGCGGCTGACCAACGGCATGGAAGTCACTGCGTATATTCCGGGCGAGGGGCACAACCTGCAGGAGCACAGCATGGTGCTGGTGCGGGGGGGCCGCGTGAAGGATTTGCCGGGCGTGCGGTATCATATCGTGCGCGGGGCGTTGGACTGCGTGGGCGTGGACGGCCGCAATCGCGGGCGTTCCAAGTACGGCACTAAGAAACCAAAAGCGAAGTAGGCGGGTGAAGTCATGAGGAGACGTAAAGCGGAGAAGCGGGAAGTCCGGCCGGACACGAAGTTCGGGCACCCCATTTTGGGGCGCCTGGTGGTGACGGTCATGCGCTGCGGCAAGCGTTCCGTGGCGGAACGGGTGATTTACACGACCCTGGACGAGCTCAATCGCAAGACCAATGAGGACCCCCTGAAGGTTTTCGAGCAGGCCTTGGAGAACGTCAAGCCGCGCCTGGAGGTCAAGTCGCGCCGGGTGGGTGGCGCCACGTACCAGGTGCCGCTGGAAGTGCCGGCTGAGCGCCAGGTTTCCCTGGCCTTGCGCTGGATTGTCCAATATGCCAATGCGCGCAAGGGGATGGGCCTGAGCCGCGCCCTGGCCATGGAATTGCTGGATGCCTACAACAACACGGGCAACAGTGTCAAGAAGCGGGACGATACGTACAAGATGGCCCAGGCCAACAAGGCGTTTGCCCACTACCGCTGGTAGGCGGACCGAGGATACCGTGTCATGAGGATGGTCGCAGAGAAACACAGCATGCGCGCCGCGCCGGCCCCCGCCGGCGGGGAAGCGGCTGAGTGTGCTCTGGCGCTGATCCGCAATTTTGGCATTGTGGCCCACATTGACGCGGGCAAGACCACGGTCTCGGAGCGGATGCTGTTTTACACCGGCAGGACGCATCGCCTGGGCGAGGTGCATGAAGGCACCGCGACCATGGATTGGATGGACCAGGAGCAGGAGCGGGGCATTACCATTGTCAGCGCGGCGACAACCTGCCAGTGGCGCGGCTGCCAGTTCAATCTGATTGATACGCCGGGCCACGTGGATTTCACGGCGGAAGTCGAGCGATCCCTGCGGGTGCTGGACGGCGCCGTGGGCGTGTTTTGCGGGGTGGGCGGCGTGCAGCCCCAGTCGGAAACGGTCTGGCGGCAGGCGGACAAGTACCAGGTGCCGCGGCTGGCCTTTGTGAACAAGCTGGACCGCAAGGGCGCGCGGCTCGACGCGGTGGTGGCCGAGCTGCGCAGCAAGCTGGCGGCGCCGGCCGTGGCGGTACAATTGCCCCTGGGCGCGGAAGAACACTTTGCCGGCGTGGTGGATTTGGTGACCGAAGAAGCCGTGACCTTCGACGAGGAGAGTTTTGGCGGCAAGGTGCTGCGGACCCCCGTGACCGGGGCGCTGGCGGAGCGCGCCGCGGCGGCCCGCCAACAGTTGGTGGAAGCGGTGGCGGAGTGCGACGAGGAGCTGCTCGAAGCGTACCTGGCGAATGCGCAGGTCAGTCCGGCGGCCTTGCGGGCGGCCCTGCGGCGCCAGACGCTGGCCCTGCGGATTGTGCCGGTGCTGTGCGGCGCGGCCTTCAAGAACAAGGGAATTCAGCCGCTGATGGACGCGGTGGTGGATTACCTGCCGGCGCCCACGGAAGTGCCGCCGATCGCCGGCGTGCACCCCAAGACCGGTGAGCCGGAAACCCGGCCGGCCAGCGAGCAGGCGCCCCTGGCCGCCCTGGTCTTTAAAATCGCCACCGATCCCTTCGTGGGCAAGCTGGCCTTCGCCCGGGTCTACAGCGGGCGGCTGGCCCGCGGTCAGAATATTTTCAACCCGCGCTTGCAGAAGCGTGAGCGGGTGGGACGGATCGTGCGGCTCCACGCCAACCAACGCGAGGAAGTCGAGTCCCTGGGCGCCGGCGAAATCGGCGGCCTGGCAGGCATCAAGCTCTTTACGACCGGCGACACGCTCTGTGTCGAAAACAAGCCCCTGGTCCTCGAAACCATCCATTTCCCCGAGCCCGTGATCGCCATGGCCATCGAGCCCCATTCCCAGGCCGACCGCGCTGACCTGGACGCGGCCCTGCGATCCTTGTCGGATGAGGACCCGACCTTCCGGATCGCGACAGATCCGGAGACGGGTCAGACGTTGATCCGGGGGATGGGCGAGCTGCATCTGGAGGTCTTGAAGGAGCGCATGCTGCGCGAGTTCAAGGTGCGGGCGACGGCGGGCCGTCCCATGGTGGCCTACCGCGAAACGATTACGGTTCCGGCGCAGGGGACGGAGCGCTTCGAGCGCGAGCTGGGCGGGCATGGGCAATTCGCGGAAGTGACCGTGGCGGTAACGCCGCGGGACCGCGGGACCGGCAACGAGATCCAATGGCAGGTTTCGCCCGAGCTGATTCCCCACGCTTTTCGCGCCGCGGTGGGGGCGGGCATCGAGGATGCCCTGGCCACGGGCGTGGTCGGCAATTTCCCGCTGGTGGACGTGGCAGTGGCCATTGTGGGCGGCCAGTTTCATCCGGTGGATTCCTCCGAGCTGGCGTTCCGGTCGGCGGCGGTGTTGGCGCTGCGCCAGGCGGCGCAGGCGGCGCAGCCCGTCCTGCTGGAACCCATCATGGAACTGGAAGTGATCACCCCCGAGGCGCACCTCGGGGACGTGTTGGGCGATGTGAGCGCCCGGCGCGGGCGGGTGCGCGAGTTGGACGCCCGGGCCGACGCCCAGGTAATTACAGCGGACGTGCCGCTGGCGGAGCTGTTCGGTTATACGACGGCGCTGCGTTCGCTGACAAAAGGCCGGGCGTCCTGTACGCTCGAACCACGGTTATTCGAGGTAGTGCCGCCCGCCATGCAGGCGGCCATTTTGAACCGATGAGGACAGTATGAACGGACAAAGAATACGGATCAATTTACGGGCGTACGATCACCGGGTGCTGGATCAATCGGCACGGGAAATCGTCGAAACGGCCAAGCGCACGGGCGCCATTGTGGCCGGGCCGATTCCCATGCCCACCCGCATCGAACGCTATTCGGTCAATCGCAGCCCGCACGTGGACAAGAAGTCCATGGAACAGTTTGAGATTCGGACGCACAAGCGCCTGCTGGACATCATCAATCCCACGGCCAGCACGGTGGATGAGCTGAAGAAACTCAATTTGCCCGCGGGTGTGGACATCAACATCAAGATTTGAGGCACGTCATGGACAGCATGTTGGGAATCAAGCTCGGGATGACCCGGGTGTTCGATGAGCAAGGCAATCAAGTGCCGGTCACGGCCATTCAGGCCGGCCCCTGCACGGTGGTGCGGCGCAAGACGGCCGCCACGGACGGTTATGAAGCCGTCGAGCTGGCCCTGTTGCCGCAGAAGCCCCAGCGCCTGAGCAAGGCCCAGGTGGGGCACTATGCCCGGCACAACGCGCCGCCGCACCGGATTCTGCGGGAAGTGCGGGTGGCGGCCGATGAGGCGGTGACGGCGGGCCAGGTGGTGGACGCGGCTCTGTTCACGGGCGTCGAGTTCGTGGACGTCATCGGCGAAACCAAGGGGCGCGGTTTTCAAGGGGTGGTCCGGCGGCACGGGATGGCCGGCGGGCGCGCGTCTCACGGCGGCAAGAGCACGCTGCGCGGGCCGGGCTCGATCGGCCAGCGCGAGTTTCCGGGGCGGATTTTCAAGAATAAGCGCATGAGCGGCCATATGGGCCAGGTGCAGATCACGACCCAGAACCTGCGGTTGGTGCAGATTCGGGACGCGGACAGCGTCCTGCTGGTGCGCGGGTCGGTGCCTGGCCCGGTGGGCGCCGTGGTGCTGGTGCGCAAAGCGTTGAAAAAGGCGGCGAAGGAATCATGAGCAAGTTACCGATATATACAATGGCCGGCGAGCAGGTCGGCGAATATGAATTGGCCGATGACCTGTTGGTGTTTGACAAAGGGCTGCCGGCCGTGCATGAAGTGATCCGCGCGTACCTGGCGAATCAGCGCCAGGGATCGGCGGCGACCAAGACCCGGGCGTTTGTGGCCGGCACGGGCAAGAAGCCCTGGAAGCAGAAGGGCTCGGGCCGGGCGCGCGCGGGGGCCAAGCAGTCGCCCGTGTGGCGGGGGGGCGGAGTGGCCTTCGGGCCGCAGCCGCGATCATTCCGCAAGGACGTCAACAAGAAGACGGCCCGGCTGGCGTTCCGGCGGGCGCTGAGCGACAAGGTGGCGGCGGGTGATGTGGTGGTGTTGGAGCGGTTGGAATTGCCGGCGCCCAAGACCCGCGAGCTGGCCCAGATCGCCAAGAGTTTGCAGGCGGAGACCAAAGGGTTGTTCCTGGTGGACCAGGTAGCGCCTGAGCTGGGGCGCGCGGCGCGGAATCTGGCGACGGTGGCGGTGGCCCGGGTGGGCCAGACGCCCACCTACCAGTTGCTGAACGCGCGGCGGATTGTGGTGACCCAGGCGGGCATGGCGGAATTGGAAAAGCGGCTGCGCAGCGCGGCCGGGAGGCAGGCATGAGAGCGGCGGAGGATATTATCCGGACGGTGCAATTGACCGAAAAGGGCACCTTGTTGACCGAACAGGCCAACCAGTACCTTTTCGAGGTGGACCGGACGGCGACGAAACCAGAGATCGCGCGGGCAGTGACCCAGTTGTTCAAGGTGCATGTTACCCAGGTCCGGACCTTGAATCAACGGGGCAAACTGAAGCGGGAACGCACCGCGCATTTCGGGCGGACGGCCCGGCGCAAGCGGGCGATTGTGACCCTGCGCGCGGGCGACAAAATTGATTTGACCTGAGCGGGAGCGAGATATGGCACTTAAGAAAAGACGACCGACCACGGCCAGCAACCGGCATACGGAGCTGAGCGAACGGGGCGGTTTGAGCAAGAAGAAACCGGAAGGGCGGCTGCTGAAGCGGCAGACGAACCGGGCTGGCCGTAACGCCCACGGGCGGATTACCGTGCGGCATCGGGGCGGCGGCAGCCGGCAGCATTACCGTCAGATTGACTTCAAGCGTGACAAGATCGGGATTCCCGCCACCGTGGCGGCGCTCGAATACGATCCGAACCGCTCGGCGCATTTGGCCCTGCTGCACTATGCGGATGGCGACAAGCGCTACATTCTGGCGCCCCTGGGCCTGGAAGTGGGGGCCACGGTCGTCTCCGGCCCCACGGCGGAGCCCACGGCGGGCAATGCGCTGCCCCTGGGCAAAATCCCCATCGGCATGTCCATTCACAATATTGCGCTCAAAGTGGGCAGCGGCGGGCAGATTGTCCGCTCGGCCGGCACGGCCGCCCAGCTCATGAGCCGGGATGGCGTCCGGGCCACCCTGCGCCTGCCCTCCGGCGAAATTCGCACGGTGGATGAGCGCTGCTATGCGACCATCGGGCAGGTGGGCCACATCGAGCACGAAAGCCAGTCCCTGGGCAAGGCGGGCCGGGCGCGGTGGCTCGGGCGGCGGCCGACGGTGCGGGGCGTGGCCATGAATCCGGTGGACCATCCCATGGGGGGCGGCGAAGGCCGGACCTCGGGCGGCGGCCATCCGGTCTCGCCCTGGGGCCAACTGGCCAAGGGCAAGCGGACGCGTTCGAAGAAGAAAGCGTCCAGCCAGTTTATTGTGCAACGGCGGAGGAAGTAAGTTATGGCGCGTTCGATTAGCAAGGGTCCGTATGTCGAAGCCAAACTGGCGCTCAAGGTGGAGCGGCTGAACCGGAGCGGCGAGAAGCGGGTGATCAAGACCTGGTCCCGGCGCTCCATGATTCTGCCTGATTTCATCGGGCATACCTTTGCCGTGCATAACGGCAAGCAATTCATCACCGTGTTTGTGACCGAGAACATGGTCGGGCATCGCCTGGGCGAGTTTTCACCCACGCGGACGTTCCGCCGCCATGGTTCGGCAACGGACAAGACGGTTTCATTGAAGTAGGCGGAGGCGGCGGAATAATAAAAGATTGCGACCGGGGCGAACGCGCGCTAGGATGCGCGGCTTTGGGATGATCCGGCGCAAGCAGCGAGCAGGGCAAATATCATGGAAGTCAAGGCAGTAACAAAATATGTGCGTTTGGCGCCCAGTAAGGCGCGGGATCTGGCGCGTTCGATTCAGGGCCTGGGGGCGGAAGCCGCCCTCAACCTGACGCAGCATAGCCGCCGGAAAGCGGCCGTGCAACTGGGCAAGACGCTCAAGTCGGCGCTGGCGAACGCGGAGCATAACGCGGAACTGGCGCCGGAGAATATGTACGTCAAGGAAGCCGTGATCGAACCGGGGCCGACGTTGAAGCGGTTCTGGCCCCGTTCGCGCGGCATGGTCAGTCCGATCAAGCGCCGGAGCTGTCATATCCGGGTCATATTGGCTGAACGGGCAGAGCGGAGCCGCTAAGGCGGCGCGAAAGGAGACCGACTTTGGGTCAGAAAGTAAATCCGATTGGGCTGCGAGTGAGCGTCACGAAAAACTGGCGTTCGCGCTGGTATGCGGGCAAGCGCCAGTTTGGCGACTTGCTGCACGAGGACCTGCTGATTCGCAACAGGGTGCAGGAGCGCTTGAAGGACGGCGCGTTGGCGGACATCATCATCGAGCGGTATGCGAACCGGGCGCGGGTCACCCTGCACACGGCGCGGCCGGGCATTGTGGTGGGGCGGCGCGGCGCGGATCTAGAGCGCTTGCGCGAGGAGTTGGGGCGTTTGACGGGTAAGGATGTGTACCTGGATGTGGTCGAGGTCAAGAACCCGGACACCCAGGCGCAATTGATTGCCGAGCAGATTGCCGTGCAACTGGAGCGGCGCGTGTCGTTTCGCCGGGCGTTGAAGCGCGCGGTGCAGATGGCCATGGAGCTGGGTTGCCTGGGGGTGCGCGTGCGGGCCTCGGGGCGGCTGGGGGGCTCCGAGCTGGCGCGCACGGAAGGGTATCGCGAGGGCAAAGTGCCTTTGCACACTCTGCGGGCCAACGTCGAATATGGTTTTGCCGAGGCCAAGACCATGGCGGGGCTGATCGGGGTCAAGGTATGGACATGCAAGGAGCCGGAGGCTGTCGAGGCCACGAATCCGCGGGAGAAGACCTATGCCGCTTATGCCTAAAAGAGTGAAGCACCGTAAAGTGCAGAAGGGACGGGTGCGCGGTTTGGCGCATTCGGGCAATACCGTGGCCTTCGGGGACTTTGCCTTGCAGGGGCTCGAGGCCGCCTGGCTGACGAACATCCAGATTGAAGCCTGCCGGATTGCGATCAACCGCGCCATGAAGCGTAAAGGCAAGCTTTGGATTCGGATTTTCCCCGACAAACCGTATACGAAGAAGCCGCTCGAAGTCCGGATGGGCAAGGGGAAGGGCGCGGTCGAGGGCTGGGTCGCGGTGGTGCGGCCGGGCAATGTGTTGTTTGAAGTCAACGGCGTGCCGGAGTCCGTGGCGCGGGAGGCCATGCGGTTGGCCTCCGCCAAGCTGCCGATTCCCACCCGCTTTCTGCAGCGGCACGGGCAAATATAGGAGCAGGGACAGATGAAAGCCGCGGCATTAAGAGAATTAACCCCCGAAGAGTTGGCCCAACGCGGGCGCGAGTCACGGGAAGAACACTTCCGTTTGCGGGTCCAGCAGGCCAGCAGCCAGCTTGAAAAACCGTTGCGGTTACGGGTGGTGCGGCGCGATTTGGCGCGGGTGGCCACGGTCCAGCGCGAACGGGAAAAGAGGTAGAAGAGATATGAGCGAAGAGCCTCGTAAGAATGTCAAACGGTTCCTGGAGGGCGTGGTGGTCAGCAACGCGCCGGACAAGACGATTGTCGTGCGGGTGACGCGCCGGGTGCGCCATCCCCTGTACGGCAAGGTGATCACCCAGGTCCGGAAGGCCCATGCGCATGACGAAGCCAACACCGCCCAGGTGGGGGATCGGGTGCGGCTGGTGGAATGTCGTCCCCTGAGCCGGTTGAAACGCTGGCGCCTGGTGACGGTGGTGACCCCGGCCCAACCGGCCTGAGGGCGCTAAAGGATAAATTGCAATGATACAGGTACAAACCAATTTGAATGTGGCGGATAACACGGGCGCCCGCCGGGCCATGTGTATCCGGGTGCTGGGCCAGCGCAAGCGCATGGCTCACATTGGCGATTTGATCGTCGTGACGATCAAGGATGCCCAGCCGCGCGGTATGGTCAAGAAGGGGGAGGTGCGCAAGGCGGTCATCGTGCGCACGGCCAATCCCATCCGGCGCGCGGACGGTTCCGAGCTGCGTTTCGATCATAACGCGGTGGTGCTGGTGGACGACCAGCTCAATCCGCGCGGGACGCGGATTTTCGGGCCGGTGGCGCGGGAACTGCGCGACCGGAACTACATGAAGATCATATCCCTGGCCCCGGAGGTGTTGTGATGGCGCACGGCAGGCGATTGAAGGCGCGGTTCAAGCGCGGCGACGAGGTCACGGTTTTGTCCGGCGATGAGGCCGGGAAAAGCGGGAAGATTTTGCAGATGCTGCCGAGCCAGGGCCGGGCAGTGGTCGAGGGGTTGAACTTGGTCACCAAGCACATGCGCAAGACCCAGGACAATCCCCAGGGCGGGCGGCCGACCAAGGAAGCGCCGCTGCGCCTGTGCAAACTGGCGCTGAAGGAACAGGGCAAAGGGGCCGGCGCGACCGGCGGACAAGCGAGGTAATTCAGATGGCGTCGCGTTTACAAGAGAAGTACGAGCAACAGGTGAAGCCGGCCCTGCAGGCCGCCAACCAGTATGCGAATCCCATGCAGGTGCCAAGGATCAAGAAGGTCGTGGTCAACATGGGGGTCAAAACCTCGCTGGACAAGGATGCCCTGCAGATCCTGGCCAACGACCTGGGCAAGATCACGGGCCAGAAGCCCGTGATTGCCAAGTCCCGGTTGAGCATTGCCAATTTTCGCCTGCGCGAGGGCATGCCGGTGGGCATCAAGGTGACCCTGCGCGGTCAGCGCATGTATGAATTTCTGGACCGGCTGATCAACACGGCGTTGCCGCGCATTCGCGATTTTCGCGGGATCTCGGCCACGGGGTTTGATGGCCGGGGCAACTTCAGCCTCGGGTTGCGCGAGCAAACCATCTTTCCGGAGATTGACCCGGACAAGATCAAGGCCACCCAGGGCATGAACATAACCATCGTTACGGATGCGGCCAGCGATGCCGAGGCGCGCGAGCTGTTGCGCGGCCTGGGCATGCCGTTTGCCGCGGCGCAGAACGTCGGGCGCGCGTAGGCGCGCCCCTGAATGAGGAGAAGGTCTCTTGGCCAAGAAATCATTGATTGAAAAGTCGAACCGGACGCCGAAATTCAAGGTGCGCACCTATACGCGCTGCCGGAAGTGCGGACGTCAGCGGGCGTATATGCGGAAGTTTCAAATGTGCCGGATTTGTTTTCGAGAGCTGGCCTCCGAGGGCAAGATCCCGGGTGTCATCAAGGCCAGTTGGTAAGGGGCGCGTAAGCGCCAAGGTGGTGAATTCATGAGTGTATCGGATCCGATTGCGGATATGTTAACGCGCCTGCGCAACGGCCTGGCGGCCGGGCAGGAGACCGTCCTGGTGCCGCGCTCGAAGCTCAAGCGCGACTTGGCGGAGATTCTGCGGCGCGAGGGGTTGATTTTGAGCTGCGAGGAAGAGGACGGGCAGATGCCGCCCATGTTGCGGCTGCGGTTGAAGTACGTGGGCGGCGAGTCGGTGATTCGCGGCCTGCGGCGGATCAGCCGGCCCGGCTTGCGGCGTTATGTGCCGGCCGCGGAAGTGCCGCGCGTGCTGCGGGGGTCCGGCCTGGCCATTTTGACCACGTCGGCCGGACTCATGACCGATAGCGAGGCGCGGCGCCGGCATCTCGGCGGCGAAGTACTCTGCTACGTATGGTAAGGCGATTTAGGACGAGGATGTAACCATGTCAAGAATTGGAAAAGCGCCGGTGACGATTGTGCCGGGGGTGACCGTAACCCTGGCGGGTCGGCAGGCGAACGTGAAAGGGCCCAAGGGGGAATTGCCGGTGGCATTGCCCGTGGGCATCGAAGTTAAAGTCGAGGACGGGGTGGCGACGGTCACCCGGGCTGACGACAGCGCCCGGCTGCGCGCCTTGCACGGCACGGTGCGCAGCCTGCTGGCGAACTGCGTTCAGGGCGTCTCTCAGGGTTTCAGCAAGACGCTGGAAGTGGAGGGCGTCGGCTATCGCGTGAAGCTCGAGGGGGCGCAACTGGTCATGAGCTTGGGGTATTCCCATCCCATAGAATTTGCGGTTCCGCCGGGCATTCAGATCCAGTTGCCGAGCGCGGGCACGATTGAAGTCAGCGGGTGCGACAAGCAGCAGGTGGGCGAGGTCAGCGCGCGCCTGCGCGGCTTCGCGCCCGCGGAGCCCTACAAGGGCAAGGGTGTTAAATACAAGGGTGAGCGAATCCGGCGGAAGGCCGGCAAGACGGTGGCGTAATCATGAAAGTACGAACAAAATCCGAGGCCCGGCGGCGGCGGCATCTGCGGCTGCGGCAAAAAGTGAGCGGCACGGCCGACCGGCCGCGTATGGCGGTCTATTGCTCGAACACGGCGTTGTATGTGCAGTTTATTGACGACGTGGCCGGCCACACGCTGGCCGCGGCCAGCACCCGCAGCGCCGCGATGGCCGAATGGGCGGGGCAACAGAACCAGGCGGCGGCGAAGCAGTTGGGCGCCGTGGCGGCGGCGGCCGCGCTGGCGGCGGGCATCGAGGCGGTGGTTTTTGATCGGGGCGGTTTTACCTATGGCGCGCGGTTGCGCGCGTTGGCTGACGGCGTGCGGGCCGGCGGCCTCAAGTTGTGAAAGGCGGAATGGGCATGGCAAGAGAGCGCAGCAAGAGTCGGCGGCCGGAAGCGGAAGCGCCGGTTTCGGAATATGAAGATCGGGTTGTGGCGGTCAATCGGTGCTCGAAGGTGGTCAAGGGCGGCCGGCGCTTCAGTTTCAGCGCGTTGGTTGTGAGCGGTGATCGCAAGGGGCACGTGGGCTATGGTTTGGGCAAGGCCAATGAAGTGGCCGATGCCATTCGCAAGGGCACGGATCTGGCGCGCCGCAATCTGATCAGTGTGCCGCTGGACGGCAAGACGATTCCCCATGAAGTGACGGGGGCGTTTGATGGCGGGCGCGTGCTGTTGCGGCCGGCGTCGCCGGGCACGGGCGTGATTGCGGGCGGCGCGGCCCGGGCGATCCTGGATTTGGCGGGGGTGCGGGATGTGCTGGCCAAATCGTTGGGCAGCAGCAATCATATCAATGTAACCAAGGCCACGGTGCTGGCCATTCAGCAGTTGCGGACCCGGGAAGAGCTGCGCGGATTGCGCGGGGTTTAAACCGGTTCCACGAGGATTTGAGCCATTATGAAATTACAGGCAATACAGAAGTCGCAGGGTTCCACGCATCGGCGCAAGCGGGTCGGGCGGGGCGAGGGCTCGGGGCTGGGTAAGACCAGCGGCCGGGGACACAAGGGGCAGCATTCGCGCTCGGGCAGCGGCTATCGGCCGGCCTTCGAGGGCGGCCAGATGAGTTTGGTGCGCCGGGTGGCCAAGCGCGGGTTCAACCATGCGCACGGGCGGGTCTTGATCCCGGTCAATCTGGCCGATCTGGCGCGCCTGGGCGACGTGGCGGAAATCACGCCGGAGTTGCTGCGGGCCCAAGGTTTGGCCAAAGGCGTGGCCGATGGCATCAAAATTCTGGCCCGGGGTGAAATCACCCGGGCCGTAACCATCAAGGCCCAGGCCTTCAGTGCCGCGGCGCAGGCCAAGATCGAAGCCGCCGGCGGACGCTGGGAAGTGCTGACCTGAAGACCGCGGGGATTGACCCATGCTTTCTGCCTTTAAAAACAGTTTCAAAATTCCGGAATTACGGCAACGGATTCTCTTTACCTGCGGGTTGATTTTCATCTGCCGGGTGGTGAGCCGGGTGCCGACGCCCGGCGTGGATACGGAGGCCTTGCGCCTGTTTATCGAGCGCATGCAGGCCACGACCGGCGGGAGTTTTCTGGGGTTGTTCGATCTGTTCAGCGGCGGCGCCATGAGCAATGTGGCCGTCGGCGCATTGGGGATCATGCCCTATATCAGCGCCTCGATTATCATCCAGTTGTTGACGGCGGTGATTCCGGGGCTCGAGCGGTTGGCGCGCGAGGGGGATACGGGCCGTCAGAAGATCACCCAGTATACGCGCTACCTGACCCTGCTGTTGTGCGTGATTCAGGGGTATGCCATGGCCGTCGCGCTGGAGAATCCGGGGGCTCTGGGCATTGATGCGCGCATTGTCACCATGCCGGGCTGGGGTTTTCGGCTGTTGACGGTGCTGACGATGACGACCGGCACGATGCTGATGATGTGGCTGGGCGAGCAGATGACGGAGCGGGGGATCGGGAATGGCATTTCCCTGATCATCACGGTCAACATTGTGAGCAGCCTGCCGGAAGCCGTGCAGGTCATGATCCGCATGTTCCGTCCGATTGACGGGGTGGCGCAGTTCAATATCTTTCACTTGGTCGGTTTGTTGACCATGATCGTGCTGGTGATTGCGGGGGTGATCGCCGTCACCCAGGCGCAGCGCAAGATTCCGGTGCAGTATGCCAAGCGGGTGGTCGGGCGCAAGGTGTACGGCGGCCAGAGCACCTACATGCCCCTGCGGGTCAATTATGCCGGCGTCATGCCCATCATTTTTGCCCAGGCGATTCTCATGTTCCCGCCGCGGGTCCTGAACATGATGCCCTTTGACTTTGCCAAGCGCATGGCCGCCCTGCTGAATTTCGGCACGCCGCTGTATAACACCATCTATGCCCTCATGATTCTGTTCTTCTCCTACTTCTGGGTCGCCACCCAGTTCAATCCCGTGCAGATTGCCGACGACCTGAAGAAGTATGGCGGCTATGTGCCGGGCATCCGCCCCGGCAAGCCCACGGCCGAGTTTCTGGACCGCACCATGACCCGGATCACCCTCGCGGGCGCCATCTTCCTGACCTTGATCGCGGTGACCCCGACGATCATGGCCCAGCAATTCAATATTCCATGGATCGTGGCGTCGTTCTTCGGCGGCACCAGCGTGCTGATCATGGTGGGCGTGATGCTCGATACCATGCGTCAGGTGGAATCCCACCTGTTGATGCGGCACTACGACGGCTTCCTTAAAAAGGGCAAGCTGCGCTCGAGGAGATAAGCCCATGGATGCCATTATTCTTTTAGGGGCGCCGGGCGCCGGCAAGGGGACCGTGGCGGGCGCGGTCGAGCGGGAGACCGGGTATGCGCATGTATCGACCGGGGATCTGCTGCGGGCGGCGCTGAAGGCGGGTACGCCGGTGGGTTTGCAGGCCAAGGCGTACATGGATGCCGGCGAGCTGGTGCCCGATGATGTGATTCTGGGCATCGTGCGCGAGCGCCTTGAGACGGCCGGCCCGGACGGGCGCGTGCTGTTTGACGGGTTTCCGCGCACGACGGTACAGGCCGAGCAACTGGCGGCCGTATTGGCCGAACAGGGCGGCCAGGTCTCGCACGTTTTTCTGTTGGATGTGCCGGAAGCGGTGCTGATTGACCGCTTGGCCGGCCGGCGGGTGTGCCGGGCCTGCGGCGCGGTGTATCACGTGCGCAATATTCCGCCGCGGGTTGCGGGGATCTGCGACCGGTGCGGGGGCGAGCTGTTTCAGCGGCCGGATGACACGGAAGAGACCGTGCGCAACCGGTTGGTGGTCTACGAGCAGCAAACGGCCAGCCTGATTGAATTTTATGACGCGCGCGGGTTGCTGGTGCGGATACCGGCGGCCGGCGAACGGTCGGCAACGGAAGCGGCAATCGTCGCCCAAGTCACAGCCGGCTGATTGTTCTATGATTAAGATTAAATCGCCGGCGGAACTGGAGCGCATGCGCGCCAGTGGCCGCCTGGCCGCTCAATTGCGGGAAGCCGTGGTGGCGCGGGTGGCGCCCGGGGTTACGACCCGGGAGCTGGATGCCTATGCCCGGGAATGGCTGGCCCAGCATGGGGCCCGCAGCGCCTTTCTCGGCTATCGGGGGTATCCCGGTTGCATCTGCATTTCGGTGAACGACGAAGTGGTGCACGGCATCGGGGGCGACCGGCAGGTGCTTATGGGCGATCTGGTCAGCCTGGATTTCGGCGTGAGTTATGAGGGCTATGTGGGAGATACGGCGAAAACCGTGCTGGTGGGCGCCCTGCAGCCGGAGAGCCTGCACTTGGTGCAGACCGCGGAAGCGGCGCTGCAAGCCGGCATCGCGGCGGCCCGGCCCGGTAACCATGTGGGCGATATCGGCCATGCGGTGGAGCAGGTGGCCCGGCGGGCCAGGATGAGTGTCGTGCGTGACTTCGTGGGGCATGGCGTGGGGCGCCACTTGCATGAGGATCCGCAGGTGCCCAACTATGGCCGCCCCGGGCAAGGCGCCCGCCTGCGGCCCGGGATGACCCTGGCCATTGAGCCCATGCTCAACCGGGGCGGCGCCGCGGTGCGGGTGCTGGCCGATGGCTGGACCGTCGTGACCCGCGACGGCAGCCTGTCGGCCCATTGCGAGCATACGGTGGCCATCGGGCCTGAGGGGCCCGAAATATTGACATGCACGGCGGCGAATTAATTTTGCTGGACGCGGAGGTCCGGCAGGTGGTAAAGATGGGTGTTTATCGCGTCCAGTTGGAAAACGGACACGAGTTGACGGCTTTTTCCGGGCCGGGCGCAGTACGTGTGGCCGACCTGGGTGAACGAGTGCGCATGGCGGTTGCGCCGTGGGATTTTTCCCGCGGGCGGTTGCTGTCGGCGACGAAACAGATGGTGGAGTCATGAAAGTAAGAAGTTCGGTAAAAAGAGTGTGCGAGCGCTGCAAGGTGATTCGCCGCAAAGGGGTGGTGCGGGTGATCTGCACCAATCCCCGTCACAAACAACGTCAGGGTTGAGGAGTTTTGCCATGCCGAGAGTGATGGGCATTGATATTCCGGGGCGCAAGCGGATCGAGTACGCGTTGCGTTACATTCATGGAATTGGACCGGCGCGCGCGCGTCAGATCGTGGCCAAGGCCGGGCTCGACCCGGCGCAGAAAGCCGATAGCTTGGGCGACGAGGAAATCACGCGCCTGGCCGGTATTTTGCAGGCCGAGTACCATATCGAGGGGGATCTGCGGCGCGAAGTGGCGCAGAACATTCGCCGCTTGATGGGGATTGGCTGTTACCGTGGTTTGCGGCATCGGCGCGGGTTGCCCTGCCGGGGTCAGCGCACGAGTACCAACGCCCGGACGCGGAAGGGGCCCCGCAAAACAATCGGCGCGGTGCGCGGCAAAGATGCCCGTGCGGCCGCCGCCAAGAAATAGATGGCAGGGAGTAAACAATGGCTGAAGAAATAGAACAGAATGTGCCGGTGGCGGCGCCGCCGGTTGTTGCGGAGGCGGAAACGCCGCCCGCCACGCCGGAGCCGGACGCCGGGTCCGCGGGTGAGGCCGAAGGCGAAAAGGTGGTCAAGCGCAAGCTGGCCAAGGGGGCGAAGAATATCGCCATCGGCCTGGCCCACGTGAATGCCTCGTTCAACAATACCATGGTCAGTTTTTCCGACTTGCGGGGCAACGTGATTTCGTGGGCCAATGCGGGCCGGTGCGGTTTCAAGGGGTCGCGCAAGAGCACGGCCTTTGCGGCCACCACGGTGGCGCAGGAGGCGGCCCGGGTGGCGACGGGCCATGGGCTGCGCGAGGTCGAAGTGTTGGTGCAGGGTCCCGGTTCGGGGCGGGAGTCGGCCGTGCGCGCGATTCAAGCAGCCGGCATCAATGTGACCGCCATCAAGGATGTAACCCCGATTCCCCACAATGGCTGCCGCCCGCGCAAGCGGCGCCGGGTATAATCAGCGCGCCCTTTGGGCCGCTACGGAGTAAGCGATGAGTAGATATACGGGACCCGCATGTAAACAATGCCGCCGCGAAGGCCTGAAGCTGATGCTGAAGGGCCAGCGCTGCCAGCAGGCCAAGTGTGCTAGTGACCGGGGGCGGCCGCTGCCCGGCGGCCAGCCCAAGCGCCGGCCGAAAACCTCCGACTATGGCATGCAGTTGCGCGAGAAGCAGCGCCTGAAACGCATGTATGGCCTGTCCGAGGCCCAGTTCCACCTGTTTTTTGACCGGGCGGCCCGGACGCGCGGCTTGACCGGCGAGCAGTTGCTGCAAATGCTGGAATTGCGCCTGGACAATATCGTCTACCGGCTGGGCTTTGCCGATTCGCGCCGGGCGGCGCGCCAGTTTGTCAATCATGGCCACGTCCAGGTCAATGGGCGCAAGGCGTCCATTCCCTCGATGGTCCTGGGTGTCGGGGACGTGATTGAGGTCCGGACGCGCGACGCCAGCCAGGGCTATGCCAAGGGGGCGGAAGACCGCGCCGAGAGCCGGGAGCGGGTCGGCTGGCTGCTGTTCGATGCGGCCACCCTGCGCGGCGAAGTGCTGCACGTGCCTTCCCGCGACGAGATCGGGCCGATTGTGAATGAACAGATGATCGTCGAGTTGTATTCGAAATAAACCAATCCGGCCTGGCCGGTTCACCATACGGGTCGGTTAACGACCGATTCTGGGAGAAGTAGATATGCCTATTCGACTTGGCCGGTTCGAGATGCCCAAGCGCATCGTCGCCGACGAGACCATTGCGGAAACCAATTACCGGCGCTTCATTGCCGAGCCTTTCGAGGCCGGTTATGGCCGGACCATCGGCAACTCGCTGCGGCGGGTGCTGCTGTCGTCCCTCGAGGGCGCCGCCGTTTCGAGCGTCAAGATTGAGGGCGCCCTGCATGAGTTCTGCACGCTGCCGGGCATGGTTGAAGACGTGACGGACGTGATCCTGAACTTGAAGACGGTGTTGTTCAAGTCCTTCAGCCGCGAGCCGCGCAGCCTCAAGATTGATGTCAAGGGGCCGGCGACGGTGACGGCCGCGGACATTCAGGCGGATGGCACCGTCGAGGTGTTGAACCCCGAGCAAGTCATCTGCACGCTCGATCAGGGCGGTGTCTTCCGGGCGGAACTCGAAGTGCGGGTGGGCCGTGGCTATTGCCCCGCCGAGGGCAACAAGCAGCCCAACCAGCCGATCGGGGTCATTCCGGTGGACTCCCTGTATTCGCCGGTGCGCCGCGTGCGCTATGAAGTGGAGAACACGCGGGTGGGCCAGCATACGGATTATGACCGCCTGATCCTGGAGGTCTGGACTGATGGCCGCGTGACCCCGGATGATGCCCTGACGCTCTCGGCCTCGATTCTGCGGCACCACATGGATGTTTTTGTCGAGTATGATCAGCATACGGTTGAATTCGAGGAGACCGAGCGGGTTCACGACGCCGAGCGCGACGAACTGCGCGCCAAGCTGGCCGTCAGCGTGAATGAGATCGAGTTGAGCGTGCGGGCGGCCAATTGCCTGAACAACGCCAACATCACGACGGTGGGCGAACTGGCGCAGAAGACCGAGGCGGAGATGTTGAAGTACCGCAACTTCGGCAAGAAATCACTGAACGAAATCAAGGACAAGCTGGCGGAGAAGGGGCTTTCATTGGGAATGACGTTTGATTCCGATCTTTTGCCCCCGAAGCCGGAAGAGGATTGACCCCTGCGGGGGGAACGGAGATGAAGCGATGAGGCATCGCAAGTTGACCATGAAATTGGGGCGCAACAGCGCCCAGCGCACGGCGTTGTTGCAGTCGGTGGTTACCGGCCTGATCACGCGCCGTCAGGTGCGGACCACGCTGGGGCGCGCCAAAGCCGCGCAGCGGGTGGCCGAGCGCATGATGACCCTGGGCAAGCAGGGGACGCTGGCGGCGCGGCGGCGGGTGATTGCCCGGCTGCGTTCCCCGCGGGCGGCGGCCATTCTCTTTGACGAGCTGGCGCCCGCCTTCCAGGATCGCCAGGGCGGCTACACCCGCCTGATTCAATTGGAACCGCGTCCCGGCGACAATGCGCCCCAGGCCATTTTGGAATGGACCGAGACCGCGTTGCCGGCGCCGGCGCCCGACGCCGCGCCCGCCCCGGAAACCAAATAGACCGGGGTCAAGCGGGCGCGACCCGACGGTCGGCCGGTGACATATTGACTTGACAGGGGATCGCTCACGATAGAAAGTTCCGCGCATGTTCGGACGCTTGTTAGGATTATTCTCTAACGATATCGGGATTGACCTCGGTACCGCCAATACCCTTGTGTTCGTCCGGGATCGCGGCATTGTGCTGCGGGAGCCTTCCGTGGTGGCGGTGCAGGCGGGCACCAATCGCGTGCTGGCGGTGGGAGAGGAAGCCAAACGCATGCTGGGGCGTACGCCGGGCAGCATCGTGGCCATTCGCCCCCTGAAGGCCGGGGTGATTGCCGATTTTGAGATCACCGAGCGGATGATGCGCTATTTCATCACGAAGGTGCATAACCGCCGCAAGTTGGTCAGGCCGCGGGTGATCATTGCCGTGCCCAGCGGCATTACGGAAGTGGAGAAGCGGGCGGTCAGGGAAGCGGCTTCGCACGCCGGCGCGCGCGAGGTATTTTTGATCGAGGAGCCGATGGCGGCAGCCATCGGCGTGGGTTTGCCCGTACAGGAACCGGCCGGCAACATGATTGTTGACATCGGTGGCGGCACCACCGAGGTGGCGCTGATTTCCTTGGCGGGTATTGTGTTTAGTAAGAGTGTGCGGGTGGGCGGCGACGAAATGGATGACGCCCTCATTCAATACATGAAGCGCGTTTACAATTTGATGATCGGTGAGCGCACCGCGGAAGAGATTAAAATGACCATCGGCTCGGCGTATCCTCTGGAAGAGGAGATGACCATCGAGGTCAAGGGCCGCGATCTGGTGGCCGGGTTGCCCAAGACGCTGACGGTAACCAGCGAAGAAATCCGCGAAGCGTTGAAGGAGCCGATTGCTGCCATCGTGGATGCCGTGCGGGTGACCCTTGAGCGGTGTCCGCCGGAGTTGTCCGCCGATCTGGTGGACCGGGGTTTGATTCTGGCCGGGGGCGGTTCCTTACTGCGCGGGCTGGATAAGCTGGTGGCCGAGCAGACCGGTTTGCCGGTTCATGTGGCCGATGATCCCCTCAGTGCGGTGGCGGAGGGTACCGGCGTGGTGCTCAACGAATTGAATTTCCTGCGCAAGGCCGGCGCGGATCGAATCTGACCGGCTTATGCCCGGCCGCTGGCCGGGGCTTCGTGGCTCATGCGCACCCAGTGGGGCCGCCGATGAACGGCGCCCGACAGGTGGGATGTTGTGAGGCAAACGCAAGCCAGGCTTTGGATTGGCGCGGGACTTCTGGTTCTGTTGCTGCTGAATCTGCCGAGCGCGGGCACCCGGCGGATGCGCTGGGGGCTGCGCGAGGTATTAGCCCCGTTGCAGCATGGCTGGGCGGCCTTGGCGTTGCGCGCCCGGGAGACGGCCGCGGTGGCGCGGGGGCTGGGGGGATTGGCGCGGGAGAACCGCGAGCAGGCCGAGGAGCTGATTCGTTTGCGTCAGCAGGTTGCCGCCTTGGCCACGGTGGCCGAAGAGAACCGGGCCTTGCGTTCCCAACTGGGGTTCCAGCGCGAGCAGGCCCCCCAATTGATCGCCGCCGAGGTCATCGCCCGGGACGCAGTCGGCTGGTGGGAAGCCTTGCGCATCGGGCGGGGCCTGCTGGACAATGTCCGGCCGGATCAGGCGGTGGTGACCGCCGAGGGCCTGGTGGGCCGGACGCAGGCGGTTTCGCCGCGGACGGCCGAAGTGCTGCTGTTATCTGATCCGCGTTGCCGGGTCGGGGTTCAGGTGGCGCGGACGGGGGGCTACGGCATTTTGATGGGGCGGGGGTCGTCGCCGACCGGGCGCGCGGTCTGCCGGGTGGATTTCATCAACCGGAATCTGGCGCCACGCCTGGGCGACGCGGTGGTGACCTCCGGGTTGGGGCAGGTGTTTCCGCCGGGGATTCTGATCGGATATATCGAGCGGGTGTATCAGGATGCCTCGGGTCTGTATCTTGCCGCCGAAGTGACGCCCAAGGCGGATCTCAGCCGGTTACGTTATGTCTTTGTCCTGACGACGGATGAATTTGATCCGGCGGTGCATTTGGAGCGGGTCGGGGCGCGCAGCGCCCGCATCGAGGGCGGGCCATGAGAACGCTGGTCACGCTCTTCATGCTCTGGTTGGCGGCGGGTTTACAGACCATCTGGCCGCCGTGGGCCGTGCTGGCCGGCGCCCGCCCGCCCTGGCTGTTGGGCTTGAGCGTGTACTACGCATTGAGCGCCCGCCCCCCGCGCGCCTTGGTGGGGGCGCTGCTGACCGGTTTGGTGCAGGATGCCCTGAGCGCGACCCCGATGGGCTACAGCGCCGCGTGCCATTTGCTGCTGGCCGCATTCATCCTGCGGGTGCGCGCCGAGGTATTCGTGCGCCATTGGGCCACCCAGGCCCTCTTCGGCGCCCTCGGCGCCCTGACCACGGCCACGGCCCTCCTGTTTCTCCTGGCGCCCGCCGGGGCGGCCCATTGGCCGCCGGGACTCGTGTTGTGGCGCCTGGCGGGGTGGACGGTGGCCGGGTTGTTGGTCACGCCGCTGGCCTGTGCCCTGGCGTTGCGTCTCGAGCGCCTCCTGGGGCTGGGCGTCTATGTTGAGGCGCGCCCATGAGCCCCCCTCTGACCCGCTCCCAGATCCCTTTCCTGCGGTTGCATCTGCTCATAGCCGGCATGGCCGCAACCGGTATTCTGCTGGTGGCCATGCTCTGGCGGATTCAGGTCGCCCGCGGCCCGCGCTATGAACATGATCTGGCCTTGCAAAGCCTGCGCCGGATTCGGGTGCCGGGCATGCGCGGCCGCATGTTCGACCGGCACGGGATGGCCCTGGCCGATAACCGCCCCAGTTACGCTGTGGCCCTCTATCTCGAAGAGTTGCGCCTGGCGGGACGCCGCAGCAGCACGGAGATCGAAGCGTTGGTCAAAGAGTTGAGCGAGCGCCTGCAGTTGCCGCCGACCCTCACGCGGCAGGATATTCTGACGCATCAGCGGCTGCGCCTGCCCTTGCCCCTGGTGGCCTGGCGCAACCTGGACGACGCGGCCCTGGCGCGCTGGGCCGAACGGGCGGCGGACTTGCCGGGGGTGGGGCTGCTGATCGAAGCCGAGCGGATGTATCCCCAGGGGGCGCTGGCTGGGCACACGCTCGGCTACGTGGGCCGGGCGGATCCGGTTCAGGATGGCGACCAGCCTTATCACTATCATTTGCCGGAAATGGAAGGGCGCCGCGGGCTGGAGCGGCAGTTTGACGCGCTCCTGCGCGGGCAGCCCGGGGGCCGATTGGTGCGGGTGGATGTGGCGGGATTCCGGCACGATGATTTGGGTGTGCGTGCGCCGGAGGCCGGGGCCGACCTGCTCCTGACCTTGGACCATCGTATTCAGGCCCTGGCGGAGGAAGCACTGGCCGGCCAGGTGGGGGCCGCGGTGGTGCTGGATCCGCGCAACGGGGATGTGCTGGCGCTGGCCAGCGCCCCGGGTTTTGATCCGAATCTGTTTGTGCCGCGCGTGTCGGCGGCCCTATGGCGCGAGTTGCTGGCCGATGAGGATAAGCCCCTGATCCATCGGGCCGCGGCGGGTCAGTATCCGCCCGGCAGCACATTCAAGCCGGTGGTCGCGCTGGCCGGTCTGGAGCTGGCTGGCCAGCGCCCGGCGACCCGCTATGATTGCCCGGGGTACATTCAGATGGGGCGCCGCCGCTTTGCCTGCTGGTATCACGCCGGTCATGGATCGCTCGACATGCGTCAAAGTCTCCAGCATTCCTGCAATGTATACTACTATCGCCTGGCCTTGGAAATCGGTCCGGAGCCCATTGTGCGCATGGCCGAGCGCCTGGGGCTGGGCGCGCGCACCGGGATCGAGCTGGACTATGAAGCGCCCGGCCTGCTGCCCTCGCCGACGTGGAAGCGTGAAACCCAGGGGGATGCCTGGCGCGAGGGGGATACCTGCAATTTTTCCATCGGCCAGGGCGCCTTGACGGTTACGCCGCTGCAAATGGCGGCCTTGACCGCCGCCATTGCCAACGGCGGGCGCTTGTACCGGCCCCGGCTGGTGCAGGGCATCCGCGCGCCGGAGGCGGAGCGGTTCGTCGAGCAACCGATTGAATTGTCCCGGCGGATGGCCTGGACGCCCGCCCACCTCGATATTATCCGCGGGGGGATGCGGGATGTGGTCATGGCGCCCCGGGGGACGGGCCGGTTGGCGGCGATTCCCGGGATCCCGGCGGCCGGCAAGACCGGCACCGCCCAGTATGGCCGCCTCGAGGCCGGGCTCAAGTACGGCTGGATGATCGCCTATATCCCCGCCGAGCACCCGCGTTATGCGGTGGCGATCGTGGTGGACCGCGCGCTCAGCGGCGGCAGCACCGTGGCCCCGCTGATGCGAAGGTTGTTCGAGGGGCTGTTCGCCCTGCACCCTACAGGAGAGGCCGGATGAGTTCCCTGGCCGCCCAAACCCTGGCCACCTGGCGCCGACTCCATTGGAGTTCCCTGTTGTGCCTTCTGCTGCTGACCATCGGCGGGGTGGCGTTTGTCTATAGCGCCTGCTATCGCGGGGATGGCCTGCCGGTCGCGCCCTTCTACCGCAAACAGATGTACTGGGCCGTGGCCGGCTGGAGCGCGCTGTTCGTGGCGGCTGCCGTGGATTACCGGCGCCTCGAGGAACTCGCGCCCTGGCTGTATGGCGCGGTGATCGTGCTGCTGATTATGACGTTGGTTATGGGGGTGACCATGAACCGGGCCCAGCGCTGGATTTCGCTGTTCGGCATGCAGGTCCAGCCCTCTGAATTCGCCAAGCTCGGACTGATTCTCATGGGCGCCTTCTTTTTGAGCCGTCCGGGGCGCGACTTGGAATCGCCCTGGGTGCCCTTGCAGGTTCTGCTGTTGCTGGGGCCGCCCTTCGTTTTGATCATGAAGCAACCGGATCTGGGCACGGCGATGGTGCTGGTACCGATTGCCGTGGCCCAACTGTGGGTGGCCGGCGTGCCGGTGCGTTATCTGTTGCGCTGGGCGCTGGCGGCCGTGCCGGTGCTGCCCATGGGGTGGCTGATGCTCGGGGAATATCAACGCAACCGACTGCTGGTCTTTATTGACCCCGGCCGGGATCCGCTCGGCGCCGGCTGGAACAAGATCCAGTCGGAAATTGCCGTGGGGTCGGGCGGGCTGTGGGGCAAGGGATTTCTGAACGGAACCCAGAACGTGCTCGGCTTTCTGCCCCGTTCGGTCGCGCCCACGGATTTCATCTATTCGGTCGTGGCCGAGGAGACGGGCTTTGTCGGTTCTGTGGTATTGGTTTTGTTGTATGGCGGGGTGTTGTGGGGCTGCTATCGGGCCGCCGTGCGGGCGCGCGATGCCTTCGGGCGCCTGTTGGCGGTGGGCGTGACGACCCTCTTGTTCACGCACTTGTTCATCAACCTGGCCATGACGATCGGGCTGATGCCGATCACGGGCTTGCCCCTGCCCCTGATTAGCTACGGCGGTTCATTTATGCTCAGCACCCTGCTCGCACTCGGGCTGGTGCAAAGCGTGTACTCGCGGAGGACGCGCGCCTAGCGCGCCCCCGCCTTAATAACGGAAAGAGAGAGAGAAGATAAAATGTTATTCAATAAGAAGATCAGCAAGGAAATTGTGATCAATGTCGAAAGCCTGGAAACCCGCGTGGCGGTGCTGGACCAGGGGCGCCTCGAAGGATTTTTTGTCGAGCGCAACAGTGAGGAGCGGATGGTCGGCAGCATTTTCAAGGGCCGGATTCAGAACCTCGAGGATGGCCTGCAGGCCGCGTTCGTGGATATCGGGGCGCGCAAGAATGCGTTCATCCACTATTGGGATATGATTCCCGAGGATGCCGCCCGGCTGGAAGCCGAGGAGGGCGTCAAGACCAAGACCAACCGCAAGAAGCGTTATGAACCCGGCGAAATGGCCAAGCAGTTCCCGCAGGGCTCGGAGATCATTGTGCAGGTTACCAAGGATGCCATTGGCACCAAGGGGCCTCGCGTGACCGCCAACTTGAGTATTCCCGGCCGCTACCTGGTGATGATGCCCGGCAGCGAACTCAAGGGGGTGTCCAAGAAAATTGATGATGCCAAGGAACGCGAGCGCCTGAAGAAGATTCTGGTGCGTCTGCCGGCCTTGCCGGGCATGGGGCTGATTGTGCGGACGGCCGGCGCGGGCGCGCGCAAGACCAGTTTCGTGCGCGATGTGCAGGCTTTGGTGGCAACCTGGAAAGAGATTGAAGAAGGCACGAAGAACACTCCGGCGCCCTGCCGGCTTTACCAGGAACCGGATCTGATCGAACGGATCGTGCGCGATGCCCTGACGGAGGAGATTGACCGGATCGTGGTGGATTCCCGCGAGGAATACGAACGGCTCAAGGTGATCGTCAGCCGGTTTTCCCGGCGCGGCAAACACCGGCTTAAGCTCTATGACGGCGAAGCGCCGGTCTTCGAGCATTGCCAGGTGGACCAACAGCTCGAAAACGCCTTCCGCCGCAAGGTCTGGCTCAAGTCCGGCGGCTACATCGTGTTTGACGAGACGGAGGCCCTGGTGGCGATTGACGTCAATACCGGCCGCCACAAGGGGGCCGCCACCCAGGAGGAGGCCATTCTCGAAGTCAATCTCGAGGCGGCCGATGAAGTGGCCCGCCAGATGCGTTTACGCAACATCGGCGGCCTGGTGGTGATTGACTTCATTGATATGCGTCACCGGCGGAACCAGAACCAGGTGTACAAGGCGCTCAAGGAGGCCCTGGCCAGTGATCGGGCGCGCACCAACGTGCTGCCCGTTTCCTCCCTGGGCTTGGTGGAAATGACCCGCCAGCGCGTCGAGGAAAGTATTCGTGCGGCCAATTACATGGATTGTCCCTACTGTCGCGGACGCGGCAAAGTGCTGTCGGATCTGAGCATGAGCGTCGAGGTGCAGCGCCGCTTGATCGAGGTGCTCAAGCGCCATCGCAAGGAACCGGGTTTGCCCGTGCGGGTGATCGTCAACCCGGAGATCCTGGCCCGCCTCCAGCGCGAGGATGAAGATCTGCTGGTGGAAATCGAGAAGAAATACGATGCCCATTTGGCCTTTGCCGTGGATCCGCAACTGCACATTGAGCAGTTTGTGATTCAGCACGCCCAGTCTGGGGACGTCCTCTACCGGCACGAGGAGAATTGAAGCGGCGGCGGCGTGGGGCGCCCGGGCGGGTTCAATCCAGGATATCGAAAGCGCGGACCGCCTGGGTGCAGCGTTCGACCTGCTGCACATAGACGTTCAGGCGGTCGCCCTGGGGGAAACGTGCTCGATACAACTCGTAGGCTTTGAGGGCGGCCCGCCGGGCGGCTTCGAATTCCCCGGCGGCGAAATAGGCTTCGGCGAGGGTGCTCCACACGTGGTGGTCCTCCGGGGCGAGGATCATGGCGTTGCGGGCCAGGTCCAGGGCGCGCGCCGGATCACGGATTTCCGGTTCCAGGGTGGTGGCCAACAGCCAGGCGTAGTTATTCAGCACAGCGTGGTCTTCCGGGAAATCCACGAGCATCTTTTCCCACAGGCCGACGGCCTGCCGGGCGTAGCCCTTTTCCACGAAGACGGTACTCAGACCGAAACGCGCCGACCGGTTCATCCTGTCGGCCAGCAGTACGCGCTCGAATGCATGCGCGGCCTCATCGAGGTTTCTTTCGCCCAGTTGCGCAAAACCCCACCGCACCACTTCCTCCGTTTGGCCTTCGTTCAGTTCCGCCACATCCGCGAAGGGCGCCGTCAACCGGGCGGCAGGGGCAGGTTGCTGGCTCACGGCCAGGGTCTGCGCGCCCGCATCCCGTCCAAGCAGTCCGAGCAGCAGGCCCAGGCCAAGACCCGCGACCAATGGTTTGCTGTTCATGGTGTTCCTTCACTTTCTTCGTTGAGATGATTGTTGGCGCCCGTGCCTTCGGGGGGCGCGCCATTGGGCGGCGGGGGATCGAGCAGGACTTCGGCCACGGGGGGGGTGATGGCCGTGGCGCGCAAGCCGGACGGCAAGGTGACCCGCACCGGGAGTTGGTATTGTCCCGTGGGCAGATCGGAAAATTCGACGAAGGCCGTGACTTCGTTGGATTGCAAGGTTTCCAGTTGCTCCGGCTGGCCCATGACCTCGACCGTCACCCGCAGGGGACGCAAGCCAATCCGTTGGGCCTCCTGGGGACTGGTGAGCAGGCGGACCGGTACATCCGCGATCAGGCGGCGGGCGGAGCGCTCGATGATCTTCACCTCGACGCTGATGCGGTTGGGGTCCACTGTGGCGTCAATGGCGTCCGGCGGCAGGACAACATTTTCGCGGCTGCGGAATGAGCGGATGCGGCCATCCAGAGTAATGGGCGTCAGGCGGAGATGGTCCACCTCGCGCAGGCTGGCTTCCGGCCCGCTGAGCTGCACGATGGCGGGCGTACACTCGAAGCGCTCGAGGGCGAAACCTGGTTCAGGCAGCCCGCTGAATTCGGCTTTGACGGGCACCAGTTTCTCGATTTTCCGATCCAGCATCAGGCTGATTTGCGCGGGGCGCAGGCGGACGACGCGGGCCGCCGTCGCGGCCCGGACGTCCGAAGGCCGCAGGGTGACCATCTGCGCGCCGGCCGCCGTCATTCGCCGGGCGTCCACCAGGACCCGGACCTGATCGCGATGCAGTCGCAGCAGGTCATCCTGGGCGCCGCGGAACGTTACGTCCACGGTCGTTTCCGAACTGTCGAGCACGGCCCAACCGTCTTCGGTTTCGATTTGCAGGGCGATATCCGTGATTTCCCGTTCGGCGTTGATCGTGCCCTGAATGGCGTACCACGAGATTGTGGCCAAACCCAGCGCCAGCAATTTCAGGCGCTTGCGGCCCAGCACCTTTGACCAGAACGGGCTCATGCGCCTTCCCCCCGGCCGGCTTCAGCGTTATGGGAGCGCGCCTCGGCCCGCGCCAGGCCCTCCGGGGTCAAATCCAGTTCGCCCTGGGCGCGGGACAGCCGGCTGCGCCGGGCCATCCGGCGCAGAATACCGGTCAGGATTCGCTGGAGCCGCTGTTCATCGAGGCCCCGGATCAGGCGGCCGCGATAGGCCACCGAGATCGTGCCCGTTTCCTCGGAGACCACCACCACCACGGCGTCGGATTCTTCGCTCAACCCGATGGCGGCCCGATGCCGCGTGCCCAGGGAACGGCTGATCTCGCTGCGCTGACTGAGGGGAAATACGCAGCCGGCGGCCGCAATCCGATTCTCGCGCAGAATGGCGCCCCCGTCGTGCAGCGGGGTATGGGGAAAGAAGAGGGTGGCCAGCAGCTCGGCGCTCAGTTGGCTGTCCAGCCGGACCCCGGTTTCCTGGATGCCGCGCAGGCCGATATCGCGTTCGAGGGCGATCAGCGCGCCGATTTTCTGGGCGGCGAGCAGGTGGACGGCCTTGACGACCTGCTCGACCAGATCCTGCCGGTCCTTGGGCGAAGCGAACATGCGCTGGGTCCCCAGTTGCGCGAGGGCGCGGCGAACCTCCGGCTGGAAGATGATCACAAAGGCGATGGCCAGGTATACGGACAGGCGGCTGATGATCCAGTTGAGGGTGGCCAGGGTGAAGACCTCGGTGATAATGAGCAGGGCGAAGAGGGCGAGGACGAAGCCGGAGAGCACGGAGGCGCCGCGGGTGCCGTGGAAGAAAAGCATGACATAGTAAAGCGCCACGGCCAGAACCAGGATTTCGAGCATCCCGTCCCATTTGGGCCAATTGACTACGGACAACACGTTCACGACAAGGCTTCCTCTCGGGCGATTCTAGCCACAAGGGTCAGCAGATCGCAAGTTTCTTCTACATCATGCACGCGCAGCATGTCGGCGCCGTGCAGGGCGGCCCAGGCGGCGGCGCCCAAGCTGCCCGCCAGCCGCCCGCCGACTTCCCGGCCGGTCAATTCACCGAGGAATCGTTTGCGGGAGACGCCGACGGCGAGTGGGCGCCCGGCGATGCGGAGTTCCGGCAGGTGGGCCAACAGGGCCAGATTGTGTTCGAGACGTTTGCCGAAACCGATGCCGGGATCCAGGGCGAGCTGTTCGGGCGCCAGTCCGGCGGCGAGGCAGGCGTCCACCCGCGCCGCCAGCCAGGCGCGCACGTCCTGGGGCGCATGGGTGTAAGCGGGGGCGGTTTGCATGGTTTCCGGCTGGCCCTGCATGTGCATCAGGATGACGCCCGCGCCGCTGTCGCGGGCCAGGGCGGGCATGGCCGGGTCGGCGGTCAGGGCTGAGATGTCATTGATAATCCGGGCGCCGGCGGCCAGGGCCACGCGGGCGACCGCCGCCTTGCGGGTGTCAATCGAAAGGGGGATGCGGAGCCGGCCGGCCAGAGCCTCGAGGACAGGGCCGACGCGCGCCAGCTCCTGGTCCGCCGTCACCGGCCGGGCGCCGGGGCGCGTGGACTCCCCGCCGATATCAATCAGGTCCGCGCCCTGGGCCTCCATTTCGAGCGCGCGCGCCACCGCGGCCGCCGGTTGGTCAAACCGGCCGCCGTCTGAAAACGAATCCGGCGTGCAATTCAATACACCCATAACCAGGGGGCGCGCGCCGGGCCGCAGGGTCCGGTCGCCGCAGCGCCACACCCAGGCGCCGGGGCCCACGCCCGGTTTTCCGTTGATTGCCCCGCCTCGTCAGTGGGCGGCTTGGCCATGGCTGGTTCTGCTTCCGTGCGTTCGGCCGGGTCGAGGATTCTGCAGTGGGCCAGGATGTCCATGACCTCGCGACCATCCAGGGTTTCCCGTTCGAGGAGGAGCTGGGCGATCTGATCGAGGGCCTCGCGGCGCTGGGTCAGAATGGCGGTGGCGCGTTCGAAGGCTTCGTTGAGCAGGCGGCTGATTTCCTGGTCAATCTGGCGGGCCGTATTATCGCTGTGGTCTATATGGCGGGCGACCTCGCGCCCGAGGAAGAGGAGTTCTTCGCGTTCGCCAAAGGATTGGGGGCCCAGCAAGGGGCTCATGCCCCATTCGCAGACCATCATGCGGGCGATATGCGAGGCCTGGCGCAAATCGCTCTGGGCGCCGGTGGTAATGTCGTTCAAGGCCAGGGTTTCGGCGGCGCGGCCGCCCATCAGGCCCGCCATCATATCGAGCAGTCGGCTGCGGCTCTGGGTATAACGGTCCTTCTCCGGCAATTGCATCGTCGAGCCCAGGGCCGCGCCCCGGGGAATGATCGTCACCTTGTGCAGGGGCTCGCTCTCGGGGACATCGTGCAGCACGATGGCATGCCCGGCTTCGTGATAGGCCGTCAACTTCTTCTCTTGATCGTCCAGGGTCCGGCTGCGCCGCTCCCGGCCCCAGCGCACCTTGTCGCGCGCTTCCTCGAGATCTTCCAGATCAATTTGTTTGGCGCCGCGGCGCGCCGCCAGCAGGGCGGCTTCGTTGATCAGGTTCATCAGGTCGGCGCCGGAAAAGCCCGGCGTGCCCCGGGCGACCCGGTGCAAATCCTTGGTCGAGCCCAGCTTGACCCGTTTGGCGTGCAGCCGCAAAATCTCCTCGCGGCCCTCGACGTTGGGCAGGTCCACGACGATCTGCCGGTCAAAGCGCCCGGGCCGCAACAGGGCCGGATCGAGGACGTCAGGCCGGTTGGTGGCCGCGACAATGATCACGCCCTCCTGGGTCTCGAAGCCGTCCATTTCCACCAGCAGCGCATTCAGGGTCTGTTCCCGTTCGTCGTGGCCGCCGCCGATGCCGGAGAAGCGGCTGCGGCCCACCGCGTCAATCTCATCAATGAAGATGATGCACGGCGCATGTTTCTTGCCCTGTTCAAACATGTCCCGGACGCGCGAGGCGCCCACGCCCACGAACATTTCCACGAAATCGGAGCCGCTGATGCTGAAAAAGGGCACCTGGGCTTCGCCGGCGATGGCGCGGGCCAGCAGGGTCTTGCCTGTGCCGGGCGAGCCCATCAATAGCACCCCTTTGGGAATCCGGCCGCCCAGACGCTGAAACCGCTTGGGATCTTTCAGAAACTCGATGATTTCCTGCACTTCTTCCTTGGCCTCTTCGACCCCCGCCACATCCTCGAAGGTGACCTGGTTTTTCTCGCGGTTCAGCATCCGCGCCCGGCTCTTGCCAAAACTCATGGCGCCCCGGCCGGCCATGCGCATCTGGCGCGCGAACAGGAAGTAGAGCAGCCCCACGAAAAGCAGGAAAGGCAGGACGCTGCTCACCAGTTGGGACCAGAAGGGATTGGGCGAGGTGAACTTGAAGGCGATGCCCTGGGCGCGCAGCTCGCCGATCAAGTCGTCGGTGACCACAATATCCACCCGGAAGAGGCGCGGCTTGCCGGTGGCCTCATCAATTTCATTGAGCTGGCCGCGGATCTGCTGGGTGCCGCCGGGTTCGAGCACCACTTCGCACTCGCGCACCCGGTTCTGGGTCATGTATTCCGTAAAATCCGGATTGAAGGGAATTGTTTCGTAGCGGGGCTGGCGCGGGGCCACCGTGTGATAGACGATGGCGACGACGGCGACCAGCAGCAGCCAGACGGCCAACCCGCGCAGGGCGGGCGGCGGCGGGGTGGGCTTGCCCGGCGGCGGCGTGGGCGGCTTGGCCGCCGGGGGCGCTTCATTCATCTCGGTCATGTCAAAATCCTTTCCCGGTCCCAACGCGGGCGGATCACCAACCGCACGGGTCCATACGTTTCGTAGTCTGTCCACCTTACCCCGTCCCGCGCGCGCTGGCAACCTTGACCTCGCGCTCCCCCATCAACCCGAATTCCGGGACGGAACGTGAATAGGGGGGCGGGGGGTTGCGTCAGTGGGTGTGGAGGCAGTCATGATGAAGACGAAGAGCGTTTGGCGCGGTGGATGGCGGGTGAGCATGCTGGTCCTTGCGGGTCTGGCGGCCGCGGGGTGCGATGAGAGTGGCCGCACCACCTACTACTCGGAGACGGAGGTGGTCGAAGAGGTCGTGGTGGATGCGCCTGGGGAGGCGGTGCAGGCCTATGCCCTCGATGTGCTGGTGCTGGATCCGTGGGGCGAGCCCCATCCGGCGGCCGCGGTCGAGGTGCACGTCACGACGTATCCCCAGCAGCGCTTCGCGAGCCGCACGGCGCCTGACGGCGCGGCCCGGTTCTCGTTCCAGGCCCCGCCGGGCACCGCCGTGCTGGCCTATGCCCGGGATGACCAGGGCGCCCAGGGCCTGATAGAAACCTACACCGACGCTCTCCCCGGACTGATCACCCTGCGCCTGCCCATCGGCTACTGACCGCCCGCTGGCGCCTCGCCGTCCCGCCAGACAGCAGTGACGATCGGCATATTGACAGCATAGCGTTATGATGTTATTGTGCGGCCGGAAATGAGGGAACCATGACGACACTGACCAAACGCGCGACCATTTATCTGGAGCCGAACCTGCATCGCGCCCTGCGCCTGAAGTCTATAGAGACTTCCCGCTCCCTGTCGGATTTGCTTAACGAGGCGGTACGCACCGAGCTCGCCGAGGACGCCGATGACCTCGGGATTTTCGACGCCCGGAAAAATGAGCCCACGATCAAATTCGAGGACTTTGTGAAGGAACTCAAGCGCAATGGCACAATATGAGATTGTCTTGCGCCAGTCCGTGCGCCAGGATCTGGCCCCCATCCCCAAACGCGATGTCCGCCGGATTCTGACTGTCATTGCCAGGTTGGCTGACGATCCCCGCCCGCCGCAAAGTCGCAAGCTCTCTGGATCGGAGAAATATCGCTTACGATGTGGCGCGTATCGCGTGCTATACGAAATCCAAGATGCCGTTCTGATTGTCTGCGTCGTGAAAGTCGGACACCGTAGAGAAGTCTACCGATCATGAAGCCGCGGTGAGGTGGCCCGGCGCACGGCACAAATGTGCGTGTCCTTTTATCTTTATCTTTTTATCTTTCGCCGCGCTGAATTTTTTGCGTGACCGCGGGCCGGTTTGCGCTTTTGATAGGAGCGGACCCGCAAATCAGGAGCAAGAGCCCATGGCCCATGAAATCAGTCCCGCCGCCGAAGAACTGCTGGACCGGGAAATCCCGGTGCTGGATCACGGTTTTGTGCGCCTGGTGGATTACCTGGGGGGCGATCAGCGGATTGTCGAGGCGGCGCGGGTTTCTTATGGCGCGGGCACGCGCAATCTCCGGCGGGACGAAGCGCTGATTGACTACCTGCTGGCGCACCGTCACACGTCGCCCTTCGAGCACGTGGTGCTCGAGTTCCATTGCAAGTTGCCGATTTTTGTGGCGCGGCAGTGGATCCGGCACCGGACGGCGCGGGTCAACGAGATTTCCGGCCGGTACAGCATTCTGGAGAACGAGTTCTATGTTCCGCCGGCGGATCAGGTTTGTATGCAGAGCACGGATAACAAGCAGGGGCGTTCGCCGGCGGAGGTGCCGGCGGCGTTGCGGTCCAAGGTGCTCGAGCTGCTGCGCCGGGATCAGGGCGCGATTTACGGATCGTATGAGGAGCTGCTCGAGGATGGTGTGGCGCGCGAGTTGGCCCGGATCAATCTGCCGGTTTCCTTGTATACCCAGTGGTACTGGCAGATGGATTTGCACAATCTGCTCCACTTTCTGGCCCTGCGGCTCGATTATCACGCCCAATGGGAGATCCGGCAGTACGCGGAGGCGATTGGCCGCCTGACCCAGGCCGTGGCCCCGTTGGCGTATGCCGCCTTCGAGCGCCATTATCTGAACGCCCGGACCTTCAGCGCCGACGAAATGGAGGCCCTGCATGAGCTGCTGGCGGGCCGGGATAATCCCCTGACGGGCATTGTGCGCGAGGAGTTTGACCGCAAGCTGGCGCGTGGCGCGCCCGGGGCGCGCGCGTCATGAAATACGTGTGCACGTCCTGTGGCTACATCTACGATCCCGAGGCCGGTGATCCCGGCCAGGGGATTGCGCCGGGCACGTCGTTCGCGGCCCTGCCCGAGACGTGGCGTTGTCCGCTCTGCTATGCCGAAAAGGAAGCGTTCGATCCGTTGTGAGTGCCGGGTGATGAACGATCAGCTACTGGTGGTGAACGGCACGGTGGCGCCCTTGGGGGAGCGGCCGCGCCTGATTGCCGACGGGGCGGTCTGGATCGAGCGGGGGGTCATCCGGCGCGTGGGGCGCCGGGCGGTCGTTCAGCGGGCCGCGCCCGCCCGGATTCCGGAGCTGGATGCGGGGGGGGGCGTGATCCTGCCGGGCTTCATCAATGCCCATACCCATCTGTATTCCGCGCTGGCGCGGGGACTGGCGCCGAAGCCCCCGGCCCCCAAGGCGTTCACGGATATTCTCAAGCAGCTCTGGTGGCCCCTGGACCGCGTCTTGACGCCGGCGGATCTCGAAGTCGGCGCCCGGGTGACCCTGGTGGAAAGTATTCGCGCCGGGGTGACGACCCTGGTGGATCATCATGAGAGCCAGGGCTGCCAGCGCCGCGCCATGGAGGCGCTGAGCGCGGCGGTCGCTCGATCCGGTCTGCGCGCCCTGCTGGCCCTGGGCCTGTCGGATCGGTATGGCCGCGGCGCCAAGGGGCTGGCGGAAACCGAGACGTTCCTGGCGCGGCACCAGGCCGGCCATTCGGGCCGCAAGCGTGTGACCCCCATGCTGGGTCTGCACGCGCTGTTTACGGTCAATGACGAAACCCTGGCAGCCGTGGCCGAGCTGGCGCGCGCCACCGGGCTGGGGTTGCATGTGCATGTGGCCGAGGCCGCCGCCGACGGGCGGCTGTGTCGCGAGGCGTACGGGTTGACACCCCTCGAACGTCTGGACCGGGTCGGCCTGCTGAATGAGCGCACCCTGGCCATTCATGGCGTCCATCTCGATGCGGCCGCCCAACGGCTGCTGGCCCGGCGCGGCGCCGCCTTGATTCATAATCCGCAGTCCAACATGAACAACGCGGTCGGTACCGCCCCCGTGCCGGAGCTGCTGCGTCGCGGCGTCCAGGTCGGTCTCGGCACGGATGCCATGACCGCCGATGTGCGCCTCGAAGCGCGTGTGGCCCACCTGCTGCATAAACAGGCCGCCGGTGATCCCCGCATCTTTTTTGTGGAAGCCTGTGAACTGCTCCTGCGCAACAATGCCCAAATCTGCAATCGGTTTCTGCCGCGGCCCATCGGTATGCTGCAACCCGGCGCCTGCGGCGACATCGCCGTGCTCGACTACGATCCGCCCACGGCCATGACGGCCGCCAATTTCTGCGCCCACTTTCTCTATGGCCTGGCCGGGGCGCCGGTCCGCGCCACCATCTGCGACGGCGCCGTGCTGCTGGCGGATGGGCGCCTCACCCAGCTCGATGAGCGCGCCATTATGGCTGCCGCCCGACAACACGCCCGACGTCTCCACCGCCGCTTTGCCGCAACCCCCGCCGGCTGATGCCCCCCACCGTGGTGACCCCCTATGCCGCCCGCGTCTACGCGGTCGTGCGGACCATTCCGGCCGGGCGCGTGGCCTCCTACGCCTGGGTGGCGGCCCGCGCCGGCGGATCACCCCGCGCCGTGGGGCAGGCCTTGCGTCGGAATCCCTTCGCCCCGGAGGTCCCCTGCCATCGCGTGATTGCCGCCCAAGGCGCCCCCGGTGGGTTTCAGGGGCGGGCGGAAGGCGCCGCGCTGGCCCGCAAGTTGCGCCTGCTGGCCACCGAGGGAGTTTGCTTTCACCGGGGCCGACTCGTCAACCCCGCCGTTCTCCTGAAAGCGGAGTAACAGGCGGCCCGCCCGACTGGCGACAAAGACCTCAGGCTGGGGGCGCCAGCCAGCGGCGCACAAACAGGAGCACGCCCGCGCCCAGTAGCAGGGACAGGGTCCCCGGCTCGGGAACAATATCGAAGGAGAGTGTCGGTCGTTTATAGTCCTCGTCCAGCGTGACGGAATTCTCGTCATTCTGGAACCACCAATTTCCCGGACTGATGTCGTTCCACGGGCCGTCGGGATAGTCCTTGTGCCATATGCGCAGCGCGAAGGAAACGTGGGCGGCCGAAGTGCCCGCATAATCGTTCAGATACGACGTCAACGCGTTGTTATTCGTTGATACCTGAAAGAAAGTGCCGGCGTTGGCCACAACCAGCGATGACGCGCCATTCATCTCCCCGATTTCACTGCCAATGGTCCCCTGTCGGTTCCAGGTGATATTGGTGGCGGTGGTGGTATCGGTGCCCCAGTCCTCGTCCCCCCAGGGGGTTGTCCCGTCGGACTGCACATTGCTCGCCTCATAGAGATACAACCGACCGTCCGAGGTAGACCCGCCACGCGCCCACTCGAAGTGCGCGTTGGCGATGGATTGGCCGGCGGACAGGGCGGGTAGCTCGAACTTGAGCCAGATGCGAGTGGTAGACCTGCCCGTAGTGTTCGTCATCCACTCATGCTGATTGATGTAGTTATTCCGGGCGTTGGCGTCCGTGTTGTCCGGAGTGTCCGCTCTAACCACGGCATCCTCACTGCAGTACAAGGAGTAATCGAAATCGTATACATCCGCCACCGCGGTGAATGTCAGCGCCCACGCCACCGTCCCCAGTATCCAGCACATGTTCTTGCGCATCTTCTCTTCCTCCGTTTATGGCCCTGCTCGAATGCGAGCCCGTCATTCAATATCAGTATTATTTGAATAAGAACCTCTCATCCCGGTGGTGACAAGTTCTTTCTGGTTTGTTGTTGCGCATTAGTGGTGCGATATTGCGCAAGGGACACCGGAGGTTCGCGCA
The DNA here is from genome assembly GCA_021734645.1 of Fidelibacterota bacterium. Taxonomy (GTDB): domain Bacteria; phylum Verrucomicrobiota; class Kiritimatiellia; order JAIPIQ01; family JAIPIQ01; genus JAIPIQ01. The sequence goes on from JAIPIQ010000001.1 coordinate 49,180, forward strand.
GATCCCAGACGAGGCCGAGGCGTTCGAGGGCGCGCAGGATGGCGTAGGTGATATCCATTTCGCCGGGTCGGAAGCCCTGGCGGGTGGCAATGGGGTAGCGATGGTGGTTGTTGTGCCAACCTTCGCCGAACGTCAGCAGGGCGAGGATCAGGTTGTTGCCGCTGGTATCCGGGGTGTCGTAGGGGCGGCGCCCGACCAGATGCATGAGGGAGTTGATGCAGAAGGTTGCGTGATAGACCAGGACGGTGCTCAGGAAGAAGCCCCAGGCGAGCATCTGGGGGCCGGTGACGTTCCCGGCGGGCCGCGTGGCGGCCAGGGCGGCGCCCAGGCCATACAGGGCGCCGGCCAGGAGCAGGGGGGGCAGATAGGCGTGGCGGTCAAGCCAGCGCAGTTCGGGAAACCGGGCGAAATCGGGAATGCGTTCGAGGCGGGTGGCCGTATGGCGGGAACAGAGCAGCCAGCCGATATGCGCCCACCAGAAACCGTCCCGCACGGGCGAATGGATATCCGCATCCTGATCGGCATGCTGGTGGTGGTGACGGTGATGGGCGGCCCACCAGAGGGGGCCCAGTTGCGCGGCGGTGGCGCCGATGAACGCCAGGACGAACTGGAAGCCGCGGCTGGTGCGGTAGCTCTTATGGGCGAAGTACCGGTGGTAGCCGCCGGTCAGGGCGAAGACACGCAGGGCATAGAGCAACAGGCAGGCGCTGAGCGCGGCCCAACTGAAACCGACCCAGAACACGCTCAGGGCGGCCAGGTGCATCAACAGCAGGGGGGCGGCATCGCGGACGGTGATGCGTTCGTCCGGGCGGCGCGCGCGCCGGGGCGCCGCCGGGGCTTCGGGATCCGGCGCGCTCGTCAAGCGCTGGCCCGTCTCCAGCTCCAGTTCCGCGGCCCGGCCCGCCGGCAGTTCCAAGGCTTGGCGGGTGCCGCGCGGCGCCCGGATCAACCGGCCCGGCGGGACATCGGCCCGGATCTTCAGGATTCGGCCCTCGCGGTCCAGGAATACGGCATCAAGCGGGAAGCGCATGGCCAGAGTGTGCAGGCTGCCGCCGGGCACAAACAACAGGCCGGCCTCCGGCGGGCACGGAAAGCCGAGCCAGCCGCGCAGGCGCGCGCTCAAGGTCCGCGCCCTGCGCACCCCGCGCAACAACCCAACGCCGTCCCGGTCTATCCTGAGCTTGTCCATACGTTGCATTATTCTCTAGCGCCGCCCAGCCCCGAACGCCAGCCCAATCTGTCCGCTCGACAGTGCCGGCCGACATGCTATGCTGGCCCCGGAATGGGCGAGTGGTGGAATTGGCAGACACGCAAGACTTAGGATCTTGTGCCGCAAGGCGTGCGGGTTCGAGTCCCGCCCCGCCCACCAACCCCCGGGGCGAACAGAACCCCGTGTTCGCCCAAAGGACTTTGTGAACATGTATGAGATGAAGTTCGCCATGCAGGGCGCGCAGGACAACGGCGAGTTCTTCACCCCGCCCGCGCTCGTCAAGACCCTCGTCAACGTCATCGAGCCGGACCACGGCATCGTCTTCGATCCCGCCTGCGGCTCAGGCGGCATGTTCGTCCAGTCCAGCCACTTCATCGAGCGCCGTGGCGACCGCGCCGCCCACAAGGTCACTTTCTACGGGCACGAGTACAAGACGAGCAACATCCGGCTGGCTCTGATGAACCTCGCCGTCCACGCCCTCGAGGGCTCGATCAAGGAGGCCAACACCTTCTATGACGATCCGCACGAGCTGTTCGGGAAGTGCGACTTCGTCATGGCCAATCCGCCGTTCAACGTGGACAAGGTGGATGCAGGGAAGATCAGGACTGACCGACGCCTGCCGTTCGGATTGCCGGGCGTGAACAAGGACAAGCAGGTCAGCAACGGGAACTACCTGTGGATCTCGTTCTTCTGGAGCTACCTGAACCAGACCGGCCGCGCCGGGTTTGTCATGTCGTCCCAGGCCAGCAGCGCTGGCCACGGCGAGGCCGAAGTCCGCCGCAAGCTCGTCGAAACCGGCGACGTGGACGTGATGATCTCCATCCGCTCCAACTTCTTCTACACGCGAACCGTGCCCTGCGAACTCTGGCACTTCGACAAGGGCAAGCCCGCCGCCCGGCGCGACCAGGTGCTGATGATTGACGCCCGGAACATCTATCGCAAGGTCACCCGCAAGATTTACGACTTCTCCCCGGAGCAGCAGCAGAACCTCGCCGCCATCGTCTGGCTTTACCGCGGCCAGCCCGACCGCTTTGTCGGGCTGGTGCAGCAGTACCTCGACCGCACTCTCGCCGAAGCCGCCGCAATAGCCGCTAAGATCGAATCCTTCCGCAAAGCGTGCGCCGCCCTCGCAACTGCCGCCGCACCCTTTTTCAAGACCCTGCCCAAAGATTCGCCCCTGCGCGATGGGATCAAGGAACGTGACGATGCGGCCAAGGTTTGTTTCCAAGGCCTGGATGATCTGATTGCGCGAGTCTCCAAGGATTGGAAGAACTCCTGCGAACCTAACCTCACCGCACAGAAGAAACGGCAGGCCAGCCTGGACGAGCTCGCCGCTGCCTGCCGGGACCTGGTGAAGGACGCCGACCTCGTCTACAAGCTCGCAGCCCGCGTCTCGGACGCAGCAGAAAAGGATGCCGGGGCCAAGGAGCACGACGACTGGGACGGCCGCGCCATCGGGCGGCTGGAGAAAGAACTCGACGCCCGCCGCAAGGAACTGGTCGAACAACTCAAGACCGCCGCCTACTTCGAGCGGCAGGCCCACTGGCTCCTCTCGCGCTTTCCGGACGGGAAGCTCGTCGCCGTCCCCGGCCTCGTGAAGCTGGTGGACCGCAAGGAAATCGAAGCCGCCGACTGGAGCCTCACCCCCGGTCGCTACGTCGGCGTCGCCCCCGTCGAGGACGACGAGGACTTCGACTTCGAGCAGACCCTGCGCGACATCCACACCGAACTCGCCGACCTGAACAAGGAGGCGGCGGAGTTGGCGGCGACGATTCAGAAGAACTTCGAGGGGCTGGGGATATGAGCGACGCACCCGCAAAACTTCCTGGTGACTATGCCGCGCTACTGGTCGAGATCAAGGAACGCGTCCGCTCCGCGCAACTCGCCGCTTTCCGGGCGGTCAACAAGGGGCTGGTCGGGCTGTATTGGGATATCGGGCTGATGATTGTCGAACGGCAGGCCGGGGAAACATGGGGGAAGGCAATTGTCCAACAACTGGCTGGAGATTTGCAGCGGGAGTTCCCGGACGTCGGCGGGTTTTCGGCCTCCAATCTGTGGCGGATGAAGGGATTCTACGAGGCGTATCGCGCCTCCGGAAAACTCGCACCACTGGTGCGAGAAATCGCCTGGAGTCACAACCTCATCATCTTGGAGCGGTGCAATGAACCGCTGGAGCGCGAGTTCTACCTGCGGATGACCCGCAAATTCGGCTGGTCCAAGAACGTGCTGATCCACCAGATCGAGAACCAGACCTACGAAAAGAGCCTGCTCGGCCAGACCAACTTCGATAAGGTCTTGACGCCCGAATTGCGCGCCCAGGCCAAGCTGGCCGTCCGGGATGAGTACAGCTTTGACTTTCTGGAATTGAGCGCAAAGCATTCCGAACGCGAACTCGAACGGGCACTGATTGCGCGCATCGAGCATTTCCTCCGCGCCATGGGCGGCATGTTTGCCTTTGTCGGCAGTCAGTTCCGGCTGGAAGTCGAGGGCAAGGAGTATTTCATAGACCTGCTCCTGTTCCATCGCCGCCTCAAATGCTTGGTCGCCATCGAGCTCAAGATCGGCGAGTTCGAGCCCGAGTTCATCGGCAAGATGCAGTTCTATCTGACGGCCCTGGATAAGCAGGTTCGCGAGGAGGGCGAGAACCCGGCCATCGGCATCATCCTCTGCAAGGAAAAGAAACGCACCGTCGTGGAATACGCCCTCGCACCCGTCAACAAACCCATCGGTGTCGCCACCTACCAGATCGTCAAACGACTGCCCAAAGCCCTCAAAGGCCAACTCCCCAGTCCCGAACAGATCGTCAAATTGCTGGAGGAGGGCGTGTGAAAGACGGCAAATCATCCTGCCGCGCCAATGGTGCAAGACACACTGGCACAATTATATCGCCCGCCGCCCTGAAGACTCAGGTGGCGGAACTGGCCGCGACGATTCAGAAGAACTTCGAGGGGCTGATGTGAAGAGGGTCATGCAAAGGACAAAAAGGACGAAAAGGACAAAAAACGCCGCGGCGCCACTCTTTTTCGTTTCTCTGGTCCTTTTTGTCCTTTCAGTCCCTTTCTTATGGAGTTCTCCATGACAACCGACGGCTTCATTCCGGCGCATGGCGGGTTCCAGGCATTGAAATCCTATCAGAAGGCGGTCATTGTCTATGATGCCACCGTGCGATTCTGCGACCGGTTCATCGCCAAGCGTGGCGACCGCACGCGCGATCAGATGATCCAGGCGGCGCGGTCGGGCAAGCAGAACATTGTCGAGGGCAGCCAGTTCTCCGGCACATCTAAGGAAATAGAATTGAAGCTGACCAATGTGGCCCGCGCCAGCCTGGCGGAGCTGGCGGAAGACTACCGCGACTTCCTGCGCTTACGTGGCGCGGAGGAATGGCCAGCCACGCATCCGTATGCCCAACGCCTGCGCGCGCTCAACCGGCAGCCCGGCGCCGGCTATGAGACGTTTCGCAAAGGGATCGAGCATGAAGACCCACTTATCGCCGCGAACGTCATCCTGGGACTGACCCGCGTGACCTGCTTCCTGCTGGACCGCCAGCTCAAGCATCTGGAAAAGGCCTTTATTGAAGAGGGCGGTTTGCGCGAACGCATGACCCGCGCCCGCCTCGACCGCCGAGCCCAACAACGAGGCCACACCCCATGACCCCCACCCCCTTCCGTCCTTTTTGTCCCTTGGCCCCAAATGACGCCCCGGCTGACCTGAACAAGGAGGCGGTGGAGTTAGCGGCAAAGATTCAGCGGAACCTCGAGGGGTCGGGGATATGAAGTGGCGACCGCACCAACTCCGAGATCTCTGCTGTCAGGTAGTCTCCGGCGGAACACCGTCAACAAGCCAATCTCATTTCTATGGCGGCCCAATTCCATGGCTCCGAACACAGGAGGTCACTTTCAACCGTATAGCGGAAACAGAAATGACCATCACGGAGGATGGATTGGCGAACTCAACAGCCAAATGGGTCCCCGAGAACAGCGTCATCGTCGCGATGTACGGCAACTCTGCAGGCCGCGTTGCAACCAATTTGATTCCCCTGACCACGAATCAAGCCTGCTGTAACCTCATTATCGATTCCAGCAAAGCTGACTACCGCTTCATCTTCTACCGGCTAATGCTCGATTACAACGTGCTGCACCAGATGGCAAAAGGGGCCGCTCAAAACAATCTCAACGCAGGACAGATCAAAGCATACACAATACAAGCGCCCTCCGTGTCTGAACAGGGCGCGATTGCTGAAGTTGTGTCCGCCTACGACGATCTGATCGAAAACAACCGGCGGCGGATGAAGCTGCTGGAGGAGGCCGCCCGGCAGTTGTACCGCGAGTGGTTCGTCCGCCTCCGCTTTCCCGGCCATGAACGCGCCAAGATCAAGAATGGCCTGCCCGAGGGGTGGGAGAGACAACCATTGGGAGACTTGGCCGATGTCACGATGGGCCAAAGTCCCGAATCATCGTACTACAATGAGACTGGCGAAGGGCTTCCATTCCACCAAGGCGTTGCCGATTTCGGAGATCGTTTTGTTTCTCACCGCGTATTCACCACAGCCCTGAACCGTCTTGCTGAACCCAGCGATATCCTTTGTAGCGTTCGCGCTCCGGTTGGTCGGCTCAATCTGACGCTCGACAAGATAGTGATCGGGCGGGGCCTCTCCGCTATCCGAAGTCGCACAAACCATCAGTCGCTGTTGTTCTACCAACTGCGGAACCACTTCTTCAAAGAGGATTTGATCGGCGCGGGATCAATCTTCGCATCGGTAACGAAAGCGGAGTTTCTTCGACAGGAGATTCTTGTCCCACCCAAGCATGTAGCCGATGCATTCGAAGATGTGTCCCGCCCACTTGACGACCAACTGCGGCTACAGAATGAGCAGAACCAGAAGCTCCGCTCTGCCCGTGATTTGCTGCTGCCGAAGCTGATGAGCGGGGAGCTTGCGGTATGAGAGGTATGAGGGGTCTGAGGGCCTGCGGAGCAGGGCCATTGGGCTTGTCGCCGCGGAAGCAACCGGTGTATGATTGAACCCGGGTGAGAAATGAGCACGGTACGGACTATAGAATTCGTTCTTCGAGGAAAGGTCGGTGGCGTCGAACTGACGCCGCGCATGATCGGTTTGTCGCAATTTAACGAGTTCAACCAGCAGGTCGAAGCGTTTATCGCGGGTTCCCAGCGGGGCAAGCAGAACGAAACGCATGTGGAGGTCGCCGAGGGTTCCTACAAGCTCCGGGTTACGCTGGCCGCGGCGGCGGCGCTGGCGCTCCAACCGGACCTCGTGCTCATGGCGCGCGACGACGCGCTCGGCGAGCTGGACCCGAAGCGGGCCGAGGTGGTGTCCAAGTGGCAGGCGTCCGCCCGGCGGGATGACGGCTATGAGTACGAGATCCGGCCCGATCTGGAGGCCCTGCCCAAGGTCATGTTGACGAAAAGGACCGACTACCGGATCGGGGCGGCGAGCCCCTGGGTGACGGTCGAAAAATACCTTTTTGGGGTGGTCGAGGACATGGGTGGGGCGCAGAAGGCGAACATTCACCTGCGGTTGCGCGATACGGGGCAGACCGTGATTGTCGGCGCGTCTCAGGACTTCCTCCGCGATCAGTCCGAAAACCGTGTCTATCGGCAGGCGCTCTTGCGCGTCAAGGCTGAACAGCACTTCAAAACCGGTCAGTTGCGCAATGTCCGCCTCCTTGCGTTCGAGGATTACGCTCCCTCCTACGACGAGAACGCGCTCAATGCGTTTTCGTACCAGGGAACTCAGGCGTGGCGCGACATTCCGGATGCCGTGGCTTGGGTCCGCGAGCAGAGGGGAGGTCGCTGATGGGTGCCGGGGATTGAACGGCGTTCTGATGGCCTACACCGACATCAACAGCGAGGACCGGCTGGTGCAGGTGACCTTCGCCGAGCATCTGGAACGGCAGCTTGGTTGGGAGAGCGTGTTTGCCTGGAATGAGGAAACCTTCGGGCCTAACGGTACGCTGGGGCGGGCAGACACGCGCGAGGTGGTCCTGACCCGCGATTTGCGGGCGGCTGTGGGCCGACTCAACCCCGACCTGCCCGCGACGGCCCTGGACGAGGCAGTACGCACGATGTCGCGACACGACTTCACGCGGTCGTTGCTACAACACAACCAGGATTTCCACGGCTTCATGCGCGACGGCGTGCCGGTCTCCTATCGCGACGCGCAGGGAGTTCTGCGCGAGGAACGGGCGCGGGTGCTTGACTTCCGCAACGCGGCGAACAACCGGTTCCTGGCGGTGCGCGAGCTGAAGCTCACCAGTCTGCGCATGCCGAGCTACAACCGCCGGGCGGACCTGGTCTACTTCGTCAACGGCCTGCCGCTGGTGTTTATTGAGCTGAAAGCCGTTTACAAGAATATTCGGGCCGCTTTTGATGGCAACCTGCGCGATTATATGGACGAGCACATCGTCGCCCACGCCTTTCATCACAATGCGTTTCTGGTCGTCAGCAACGGACACCGCGCCCGGTACGGAGCGATCACCAGTGCGTGGGACCATTTCGCGGAGTGGAAACGCCTCGATGAGGCGGACAAGGGCAGCGTCGAGGCAGAGGTGCTCCTGAACGGGATGCTGGCGCATGACCGCCTGCTGGACATTGTCGAGAATTTCATCCTGTTCGACGCCAGCAAACCGGGCCAGACCCGCAAGATCGTGGCACGCAACCACCAGGTTCACGGGGTCAACCAGGCGGTGGCGGCGGTGCGGCGGCAGGAGGAGTTGAAACAGGCGTTTCCGCCTGAGCTGCGCCTGAAGTCCCGCACCATTGAACTGCTGCCGCGCATGGCGGCCGAAGTCTCGCCAAGGGGCGACGCCCTGTACGAAGATCCGGTCGTCGAGTGGCCCGAGATGGCCGAGTCATTGAGCCTGCTTAAATACGTCGAACCGGCCCATCCGGACCTGGGAAGACTGGGCGTGTTCTGGCATACGCAGGGCAGCGGCAAGTCCTACTCGATGGCCTTTTTCGCGGAGAAGGTCCGACGCACGATATCGGCCAAGTTCACCTTCCTGCTGATGACCGACCGCCAGGATCTCGACGGCCAGATATTCGACACGTTCCGCGGCTGCGGCGTGGTGGACGAGAAGTCCCCCCGCGCCGCGACGGGCGAAGATCTCAAGCATCTCCTGGGAGAGAACCACCGCTATATCTTCAGCCTGATCCACAAGTTCAACCAGGATGTGGACCCGCGCAAGCCCTACAGTCCGCGGGACGACATCATCGTGATCTCCGACGAGGCCCACCGGACGCAGGCCGGCAAACTGGCCCGCAACATGCGGCTGGCTCTGCCGAATGCCTCCTTTATCGGGTTCACCGGCACACCCCTGTTCAAGCACGACCACCTCACCCGGCGCATTTTCGGCACCTACGTCTCGCGCTACGACTTCAAACGGTCCGAGCAGGACGGCTCGACCGTCAAACTCGTGTACGAGAACCGGGGCGAGAAACTGGGCCTGGCCCGGCTCGACCTTAACGACCGCATCGCCGCCGCCATTGCCAAAGCTGAACTGAACCCCGACGAGGAACTCCTGCTGGAGAAACTGCTCGGGCAGGACTACGAGGTGATCACGGCCCGCAATCGCCTCAATAAAATCGCATTCGATTTCGTCGAACACTGTGCCACCCGGTGGGAATCGGGAAAATCCATGTTCGTCTGCCTGGATAAGATCACCTGCGGCCGCATGCTCAAACGGGTCAGGCGCCTCTGGAAACTCAAATTGGCGCGGGTGCAGCAGGTGCTCAACCGCAAGCAAACCGCGCTGGCGACCCAGACCAACGAAGACCATCGTGAACGCATTGCAAAAGAAGTGGCTTGGTTGCGAGGACAGGCGAACTGGCTGCGGGAGACGATGGTTGAACTCGTGGTATCCGAGGGGCAGAACGAAATCGCCGACTTCAAGAAGTGGGGGATTGACATCCTGCCGCACCGGGCGCTGATGAAGCAGGGGTTCGAGACCCCGGACGGCAAGCGGGTGGATGTGGAAACCGCTTTCAAGGATCCGGCCCATCCGTTCCGCGTGGCGATTGTCTGCGCCATGTGGCTGACCGGTTTCGATGTCGAATGTCTCTCTACGCTGTACATAGACAAGCCCATGAAGGCGCACACGCTCATGCAGGCCATCGCGCGGGCCAACCGGGTTTATCCCGGCAAGGATTTCGGCCTGATTGGGGCAAAGGGCTTCGCCAAAATTGCGGCGCTCGCCGACGGCGTGGAAGCGGTCACCAGCGCCCGAGACGAGGGACGGCGGCGGTTCGAAATCATGGCGCGCCAGGTCTTCGACCGTTTCAAGGCGCTGCTCATGGAACCGGCCGCCTTTGCTTTCGCAGAGCGGCACGACAACATTGAGGCGATTTACAAGAAACTTCAGGAACGGCGCGATACCGCTGACGTTACCGAGTTGCTCAAGGAACTACAGCGGGTGGTCAACGAGGCCATTCGTGCCGCCGCCCCCGGCGCCGACCAGGCGGATGCCAAACTTTACGACTTGAGCGCCGTGGACCTGGAAAAACTGCGCGCCGAGTTTGCCAAGAAGGCCACGCACAAGGCCACGGTCCTGGAGGACATCCGGCAGATCGTCGAAAAGAAACTGGCGCAGATGCTCGCCCGGAACCCGCAGCGCATGGACTATTACAAGAAGTACTCCGAAATCATTGCCGACTACAACCACGACAAGGATCGGGTTACGATTGAAGAAACCTTTGCCCGGCTGGTTGACTTGGCTGCGAGCCTGGACGCCGAATCCCGGCGCGCCGCCGAAGAAGGCCTGAGCGAAGAAGAATACGCCCTGTTCTGCCTGCTACAGAAGGACCGTATCAGCAAGGCTGACCGGGACCGGATCAAACTCGCCAGCCGCCAGCTCTACGATTCGCTCCGAGCATTGCTCGCCCGACGCGAGCAATGGACCCAGAAGGAACAGACGCAGGCGGAAGTCGAGACCCTGATTCTGGACCACCTGTTTGTGGCGCTGCCGACGCCACCCTACACGGAAGCAGAGAAACAGGCTGCGGCAAAACAGGTCTACCAGTTCGTCTGGCAGCAATCCGCCAGTGGGGTGTTTGTGGCGGCTTGATGCGCGGCGCGGCGCAGGCTGCCGGACGCGGACGGTGAATGGAAAGTGGGCCGCGGGAACAGCAACCCCCCAATAGCGAAAAACCGCGCACTTTTTACTTGACGGGGCTGGCGGCGCTGCATAGGGTGCCCGTCGCCTCAGACGCCCCTATCGTCTAGTGGCCCAGGACGCCGGGTTCTCATCCCGGAAACAGGGGTTCAATTCCCCTTGGGGGTGCCATTGCTTCATTCCGGATCGGGAATCCATTCGAAAACCACGGTGGGATCGTGTCCGGTGGCGGGGCAGGTCGCGCAGGCGCCCGGGATGGCCCGGCCGCCGCACCCCACCAGCCGCCGCTGGATGCGGCCGTGCCGACAGGCCATGGCCAGCATGTCGTCCAGCGCCTCCGGCGCGATTTCCAGTATCCGGGCCAGCTCGTCCAGGGTCACCTTCTGGCGGGTGGCAATTTCTCTCAAGGCGGCTCTCAGCATCGGTCTCCCTCCATCGTTCATGCGTTCCCATACAGTTTACCCGCGGCGGGCGCGAACGCAAGCGCCGAGCGCGCGCCGGGTGTTTCGGGTCGGGGGCGGACATTTTTTTGTGGCCATCACCGCGCGCTGTGTTATATTGGTGGTCGTTGACGGGAACCAGGCGCGGTAGCCAAGTGGTAAGGCGGAGGTCTGCAAAACCTTTATTCAGCGGTTCGAATCCGCTCCGCGCCTCCAATTATTCCCTTTTCACCCGAAAGGAAGCGCAATGGAACGACCCAACATACTGTACATTCTGGCGGACGACCTGGGCTGGGGCGATTTGAGTCTGCACGGCTCGCCCATTCGCACGCCGAACATTGACCAGTTGGCGCGGGAAGGGGTCGAGCTGACGCAGCACTATGTTTGCCCCATGTGCACGCCGACGCGCGCCTCGCTGTTGACGGGCCGGTATCCGAGTCGTTTCGGCCCCCATGGCACGGTGCCGTCGAATGCGCCGGTGTTCCCGGACGGCTACCAGACGCTGGCCACGATCCTGCGCGACGCGGGGTACGACACGGGTCTGTTCGGCAAATGGCATTTGGGCTCCGCCCCGCAGTATGGTCCGAATCAGTACGGGTTCAATACGGCCTACGGCAGTCTGGCGGGCGGGATTGATCCGTACAGCCATCGGTACAAGCGCGGCGAGTTTTCGGTGGCGTGGCATCGCAACGGCACGCTGGTGGAAGAGCGGGGGCATGTCACCGATTTGATCCTGAACGAGGCCCGGGAGTGGATCGAGACCCGGAATCAGCCCTGGTTCTGTTATGTGCCGTTCACGGCCGTGCATATTCCCATCAAGCCGACACAGGAGTGGATGGCGCGGTACTATCCCGAGCAGTTCGACGACGATCCGTTGAAGGACCGTTCGTACAAGATGTATGCGGCCTACACCAGCCATATGGATCATGCCATCGGGCAACTGCTCGAGACCCTCGAGCAATTGGGCCAGCGCGAGAACACGATCATCGTGTTTTCTTCGGACAATGGCGCGGTCAACGAAACACCGCTGCATGCCACGGACCAATATCCCGGTTGGCAGGAAGCGTATCCGCGGCTGGGATCGAACGCGCCCTGGCGCGGGGTCAAGGCACAATTGTACGAGGGCGGCATCCGCACGCCCACCCTCGTCAACTGGCGCAGTCGGCTGACGCCGGGGCGGATGGAACACCCCGTGCAGGTCACGGATTGGATGCCCTCGTTCAGCGCGCTGGTCGGCGCGCCGCCCAAGGAAGATCCCCGGTACGATGGCCGGGACATCTGGCCCTTGATCACGGGGGAAACCAAGACGCCCGCGCCGCGGCATCTGTTCTGGAACTTCAAGGGCGATCAGCATCTCGGGTTGCGGCTGGGCGACTGGAAACTGATCGTCAACCACAAGCAGGGCCATTCGAAACAGGAGCTGTTCAACCTGGCGGACGATCCGTATGAGCAGAATGACCAAGCCAGCGATCGGCCCGACAAGGTCGCGGAGCTGGCGGCGTTGATTGCGGCAGAGCGGCAAGCGGACAATTCGTCGGCCCGGTCTGATGTGGCCGGGCCCCGGATGCCCTAAGCGCCTTCAGCCATTGTCCGGCCGGGCGTCCTTGCGGGCCAGCTTCTGGGCCACGGCCTCGACGACCTGCTCGACTGTGAGATGCTGCATGCAGTGGGCTTGGTCCGTGCAATAGCGGTCCCCGTAATGCGGGCAGGTGTGTGCCTGGCGGTCATACACGCAGTTGGCGGGATAGGTGGCGGGTTGCACGACGGTATTGAACGCGCCGGTGGGATCATAGGGGCGGCAGAACACGGGATTGGTGGGGCCGAACAGGGAAACCGTATGATGGGCCCGGTACCAGCGGCCGTTGGCGGCCTGAACCGCGCCGGGCGCGTCGGGCGCCGTCTCGCTGGCGGAACCGGCCATGTGATTGGCGAAGCTGTCATTCCCGACGGAGACCGTGAAGGCGCCGGAATGCAGCAGGCAGGCGTCAACCGCCAGGGTGGTTTCCTCGACCAGGTTGGTGACCAGGCCATCTTGAAAATGAGTGCGGGCGACCTGGCGGTCATAGTCCTGATTGGGGGCGAAGCGGCCGGCGCCCATGAGCACCACTTTGCACCCCAGGTCGTGCACAAGGATTTCGGCCAGGCGGCGGAAATGGGTCGCCGGCCAGATTTTACTGAACTGCGCGGATCCGGGATTGAGCGCCACGCTTTTCACTTCGCGCAGGCCCTCGCGCCGCGCAATGGCCTCGGCGGCGTCCATGGTCTGCGGGCTGAAAGGCAGGGCAAAGGAAACCGGGGTGTGCGCCACGCCCAGGTCGCGCAGGCCGCTCAGGTAGGCCTCAACCATGTGGCCGTCGGTCCGGCGCGGCAGGCACTGAGCCCGGGGGTGCAGCAGGCGCGCCAGCAGATACTCGCGCGCATCGCGCCGGTGCGGAATCAGCACCGTGCGGTCTCCTCCCCAGGGCATGTACAGGCCCGTCTTGCCGCGGCCCTTGAGGTCGAGGAAGGTGGCGGTGCCGTCGGCCCGGGTTTGTCGGCGCACGGCCCGCGCCGTCGCCCGCCGCGTCGCCGGGCAGTCCACGTAGACGGCCTCGAGCAGGCCGTTCTTCATGATCTCGGCCAGGGGCTGCTGGACCTGCGAGACAACCAGTGAAACCGACTCGAACCGGGTCTTGAGGGCGTGAATGGTCGGCACGATCCAGACCAGGTCGCCCAGCCAGCCGGAATAGACAATCAGGATCCGATTCGGGTTCATGGGCGTGGCGCCATTTCGGTTACGGCGGCCAGCACCCGTTCGGGCGTCAGGCCGCGCATACAGGATTTGGGCGGGCAACCGCGCCGGTAACAACGGCAGGCTTCCCGGGCGCCGCGGGGACCGCACGGCGCGTCCAGCGCGAGCACGCGATTCCACTGGCCCGCAGGCTGGTCCGGGAAATGCCGGGAGGGATCATAGGGCGCGTAGCGGCCCCAGTTGGTGGGCCCGAACAGAGAGACCGTGCGGTTGCGGGCATCCTCGCCCACTGAGCCAGCCATATGCATCGGTCCCGTATCGCAGCCGACGACCACGGCCGGAACGCCTGAATACCGCAGGAAATGGGCGTCGCGCTGCAGATGCAACGCCGGGGAGAGCCCGTTCGCGGTCACCAAATCGAGGCAGCGCTCGCCGTCTATCAGGCCCGCGGCGGTGAAGCGCTCGATTGTGTGGCGATCATAGTCGCCGTCGGCCGCAAAGGCCTGGGCGCCGGTCAGGGCCACGCGGTATCCCTGGGCGATGAGGTTTTGAGCCAGCGTTTGGATGTGTTCGGCGGGCCAGCGTTTGGTGTCGCGGCTTGCGCCCAGATTGATGGCCACCACGACGCCCGCGCGCAGATCGTGCCGGGCGATCAGGGCTTCGCATGCCGCGACGGCCTGCTCGGGCAGGGTGATTCGGAAGGAAAGGACGGGATCCGGCGCGCCCAGGAAGCGGGCCAAGGCCAGCAGTTCGTCCACCCGGTGCTGGCCGGCGGCCAGGCGGGGCATGGCCGTCGCCCAGGGGGTGTACAGCGCGCACAGACCCTTGCAATCCGCGCGGTGCGGGCGGAAGCGTTGGCCCCGGCGGCCGGTGAGCAACAGGCCGGCCTGGTCGTTCCCGGCCAGATCCAGCAGCGTGTCCACGCGCAGGGCCGTCAGTTTCCGGCGCACCTCCCAGGGGCTTGTCCCGCCGCCGATCACCAGCACTTCATCGGCCAGCAGGCCCTTTTGCGGTACCGCCAGCGGGGCCTGTTTTCGTTTGACCACCCAGGTGATATGCGCCTGCGCGAAGGCGCGGCGCAGGGTGTGGAGCGCCGGCAGCGCAAAAAAGAAGTCCCCGATGGCCTTCGGGTAGACAATGGCCAGGCGCCGGATGGATTCCACGGAATGCATAATGCGGCGCAGCCTAGCAACCGGGGCATCGGGCGTAAAGTGAAAAGGCGTTCGCCGATTGACCGGGCGCAATCACGATTCACTGACCTGTGTTAGGCAGCGTTTGCGGCGTCGTCCCGATTCGAGCATACAGAATCACAAACGAACGCGGGAACGGACAAAGAAGCATGGGACCCGTTCCCGGGGTTCATTGGCCAACGCTTTGGAGTGCGGCAGCGTGGGCTGCCGCTTTGAGCGGCGAAGCGCTGCTTCGCTGCGGACCTGACCAGGCGCCCGACCTGTCACTGATCCAAGCACCATGAAAAGCGGCAGCTCACGCTGCCGCACTCCATAGAACGCTCGCGGTCATCCCCCGCCTTCTATGTATTTTTTGCCTCTTTGGCCCCAATGACGGCCCACAGTCAGTGAATCGTGATTGCGCCCGATTGACCGGCGGGGGGATTTCCATTACTTTCAGGGCCATGAAATGGCTGACGGTGGCGGAACTGGAAATATTGCTGGGGCGCCTGCCCGGTTTGCGGGTCGGCGTGCTGGGCGATTTTGCCCTGGATTGCTACTGGCCGGTGGCGCCGGCGGCGGCCCAGCACTCGGTCGAGACCGGCCGGTTGACCCGCCCGGTGGCGGGTCAGCGCTACGCCCCCGGCGCGGCGGGGAATGTGGTCGTGAATCTACTGGCGCTGGGGTGCGGCCGCGTATCGGCTTTCGGGGTGCTCGGGCGCGATCCGTGGGGGGCTGAACTCCGGCGGTTGCTGCGGGCGCGCAAGGCGGATACGACGGGCCTGCCCCGGCAGGCCGCTGATTGGGAAACGGTGGCCTACGTGAAACCGCATCGGCGAGGCGTCGAACAGAACCGGTTTGACTTCGGCGATTTCAACCGGTTGCATGACGACGTGGCCGATCAACTGGTCCAGCTCCTGGCGGACGCTTTGCCCGGTCTGGACGCAGTGGTGGTCAATGCGCAGGCGCGCGCCGGGATACATAGCGCGTATCTTCGCCGGCGCCTGGCGGCCCTGATCGGGCGGCATACGGCGCGCCTGTTCATTGTGGACAGCCGGGAACGGGGGGCGCTGTATCCCGGATGCCTGCTCAAGATCAACAACCTGGAGGCGGCGCGTTGTACGGGGCGGGTGAGTCCCGCCGGGGGCGCGCTGTCGCGCCGCCAGTCCCTCGCGGCGGCTGCGGCGCTGTTTGCCGAGCGGGACCGCCCGGTATTCGTCACCTGTGGCGCCCGGGGCATGCTGGTGCAGGATCAGACCGGCGTCACGGAGGTGCCCGCCATTCCGCTGGGCGCAGCGGGCGACACCACTGGCGCGGGGGATGCCGCGCTGGCCGGCATCACGGCCGCGCTGGCTAGCGGCGCGCCGCCGGTCGCGGCGGCCGGCCTGGGCACCCTGGCCGCTGCGGTGTGCGTCGGCAAGCTGCGCCAGACCGGAACCGCCAGTCCCGACGAGATCCGGGCGCTGCTGCGCCGCCGTTCAGGCTAGCCGCAGGGTTTCTTCGAGTACCGGGCGCCATTCATCCCCGGGCGGTATCTCGCGGAAAAGCCGTTCGAGCTGGAGCACCGTCTCCTCCGCGTGCGTCGGCACGCAGCCGACGACGGAGCAGAGATCAATGACGTATCCCCGCACCTGCTGGCGCAGGCAACTGCCGAGCCGGTCGGGCACGACCCCCGCCTGCCGCAGTTGGGACGACAGGCCCGGCAATTTGCGCGGCATCCGGAAGACATTTTCCGACAGCAATCCGCAGGTCGGGCCCAGCGCGCGGGCGTCGCGCACGAAATGCTCGACGAAACAGACGCCCAGCGGCTGGGGGCCGAGTCCCGCCTGCCAGAGGCGGGCGCTGACCAGCCAGATTTCCGCCAACCGGCGCGCGAGCGGGGTCGCCAAGGCCCGGCGCCAATCGTCGGTCGTGTACCGGTTCTCGAGTATGGATCGCGGATCATTCAGCACATAATCCGGCGGGCGTGAGCTGTGAATGCAATCTGTCCGGCCGTTGGCCGCATAGAAGAGTTTCGCCTGCAATTTGGGCAGATAGAACATCCAGCTTCCCAACTTGATCCGCTGCCGCACCCCGTCGAGTGCCGCGGTCTTCCGGCGGCAATCAATAAGTAGTTCGTGGGCGTGGAGGATCCGCAGGGGATGACGGTGGGTTGGCGGAAGCCGGCGGCGAAACCTGATCATGATCCCTCGTTATGACTGCGTTGCCTGGAACCGTTGACGCAGCGGGCGCCCGGCACGGGATCCATCCGTGAGAACAGGTAAAAATAATTGCACCGCGACGCATTGCGGAAGATCAAGCGTCGCGCCTCCATTTTCCAGCAACGCTCGCGCAGTCCCTCGATAAACGCCGATTCATCATGCACGTACTGGGTTTTCCCTCCCGCGCGAATATTCCTGGCGGCCAGTACGGTTTTCATGCACAAGCGGGTCATCGCGCCGGCCCCGGCGGGAATCACGCTGCAGCCGGCGACGAGGAAACCGGCGCCGGACAACCCCAGGCGGGACACCGCCTGCATGGCTTTGTCGAAGGGCACCCAGTTCAGAAAACGCACGCAAACGGCCAGGTCCGCCTGGATCGCCGAAAAGTCATAATCAAAAATGCTGCCGACGGTCAGCGTGTACCCGGCCGTGCGCGGCCGTTTCGCGCCGGCTTGTTGCAGCATGTCGGCGGATATATCCACGCCATGCACCGTCGCCTGGATCCGGTCATACGCCGGAATCCAGCGTCCGGTGCCAAACGGGCAGTCAAGGATGACCGCTGGTTTCACGCAGTCGAGAAAGTGGTCGAAGGCCGCATTCTCGTTGCGCCAGCGCGGCGAGGTCGAGCGCTGTGAATCGTAGGTCGCCGCCACGGGCCCCTGGTATCGTTTCTCGAGTGATTCAGGCATGATGTCCTTTCAGATAAATTTGGAGGATCCGCCGGGCCAAGCCCAGATCCATCGTACCGCACGCCACCAGCGGCCATTGTTCCGCCGTCCGGGCGTCAACGACCGGGGGGCCTCTGCGCCGGAAAACGACGGGAACGTGTGTATTGCCCAATTCCACAAGCGCGGCTGCCCGGTGCTTGCCGCCGTTGACGAAAAAGCAAACGTCCTGGCCGTCCGTCATGAAATGCCCGTGGATATCCGCATGCCGGTCAGGCTGGTAACCACGTTTTCTTATGGCGGCGGCGACCTTGCAAAGCCGGCGGTACTCGAGGGTGATCTTGCGTGGCGTTGCCGGTCCGTAGAACGAGGTCCCGTCCTCGCCCGCAAGTCCCCGCTCGCCTCTGGGGGGCTTACGTTGATGCCGCATGGTCCAGGGCAGTTCCCACGGGGGCAACGTTTCGCCCCGGCAGCCCGTGGGGCGGAGGCCGTACATCTGCGCGATGTTCCCGGGGGTAAAGCGTTGATAGAAGGATTCCAGGCAAGCCGGACCTTCCCGCAAGGCCTGGACGAAGGGATGCGTGTCGTCGTACACGAACGCGCCCTGCATGCGCAGCATGTCCGCGGGCAAGACCAAACGGACGGGCGTTCTCTCAATCCAGTAGGTGTAGAGCAGTGCCTCGCGGGGATCGTGTATCGCGATCGTCGTCTTGCCCTCCGGGGTCCGCCCGGCCTTGCGGGTGAGAAACGGCCACATGCCCTACATACCCTCCGTTGTCCATTCGCCGGGACGGGCCGGCGGGCATTCGCCCGCCAGGCACTCGCCCAGTCGCCCGCTGTGAACCAGCGGAATACCCAGCCGCCGGTACAAGGCCGCCATCCCGCCCACCGTGCCCTCCTCAGGAACCAGCGCCCAGACCGTCAAATCCGGCCTGAGCCAGCGGGTCGTGAGCAGGGTGGATGAAATATCGCCGACCACAATGCAGTCATCGCCCAGCAGGGGGAGCATGGCCTCCAGGCCGAGACGATGATCCAGCAGGATGGATCCCGGGAACATGCGGGCCGGAAGATCCGGCCGGGTCATGCGCGGATGCGGTTTGATCGCGATGGCTGCCGGGCGGACGTACTGGCCCAGTCGCCGGCCAATCGCGGCATACGCCTCGGGGCTTTTGCGGTACGCGCCTTCGTGGGGCAGGGTGTATACCACCTTGATCCCGCCCAGCAATTCCGGGTAGTCGGGATGACCTTCAAGCAGGGCGGACGCCAGGGATCTCAGGGCCGGCGACTTGAACGGCGCGACATCAATGGCCTGCACCGGCTTGGTTTTCAACAACGGGTGCACGGCCGCGGGAAAGGCGGCATGGACCGTGTCAATCCAGGCGGACGCGCCGGTGGTCACGGCGGGCCGATACCAACGCCCATAATACAGTTTCTTGCAGAGCGGATCGAGCCAGCGATGGGCGAGCCGGTGCATGGATTTATGTCCGGCGTAAGTGACCATGCCCTCGTCGAGGTAAATGCCGGTTACCTGCGGGTTCGCGCGGGAGGCGGTGTGCATGGCATACTGGAACTCGAGGCGCCGATCATTGCCGGTGAACAACCGGGCCGTCATCGGACGCGCGAACTCCGCGCGCAGGTCGCGGAAGGCGGCGGCGCGGCCCCGGCGGCCGCGGGCGGCGGCCGGGGAAAGATCAAGCACCCGGCTGAAGATCTCCGGGTGCTTTTCCGCGGCGGCGCGGTAGCGCGCGGCGGCGGTGCGGTCCTTGGAAATCAGCACGGCCACCTCGTGGTGTTGTGGATGCTGGATGGCAACATTGGCGGCGATCAAGAAATGCAGCGGGGAGGAAATGAAGAAGTAGTCGTTCACAGGGCGCCTGTAATATCGTCGAACATCTGTTCGAGGCGTGTTTGGGCCGCGCGGTTGAACGCGGCAATGGCGGGTTCGATGAGGGGATAATCCCGGGCGGCCCGCGCCAGCCGGTCCTTGAGGTGGTCGAGGTCGGCCGGTTTGATCAGGTACGGCTCGAGGGGCAGGCCGATTTCTTCGAGCAGCGCTTCGGACTTGTGCGAGTTGGAGGCGGCGGCCAGAAACGGGATCTGCTGCTGCAGCGCGAAACACAGGCCATGATAGCGGGCCACGCACACCGCCTGGCGGGACGCCATGGTTTCCAGAAACGTGGCAAAGTCCTTTTCCGCGTGCAGCAACGCCTGGTAGCGGGGCGGAATGCGCAGCCCAGTATTCTTTCGCAGCCACGGGTAGAGGCGGTACTTGACGCGCTTGCTCCAGTCCCTCACGCCGCGGACGTGGCGCAGGTCGCCCGTAAACAGCGTGTGAAAGTGCAGTTCGGCGTCCCGGGCGCACGCGCGCAGCGCCGCCCTGGTCCAGGCGCTCAAAACCGAGTCCGTGCAACCGTATCCCGTTCGCGCGCGGGGCGCAAACCGGGGATAGTCGTAGAACGTCAGGTCGGGCGCGTATCCCGCCGCCGTTCCGAGCGCCTGCAGTTGCCGCTGGCTGCGCCGGTCCCGGGCGTAGACGCGCGCCAGGCGCTCGAGTACCGGCTGCCAGCGGGCGGCGTCGTTGTCTTGCCAGACGGCGTTAACCAGGCAGACCGGGTGCGTCCGCGCCAGCGTATCGCAGAGGGCCAGGAGCCGGCCGGCGTTGCGGCTGTCGTGATGGAGCGTGCCCTCGCCGTTGACGATAATGCGTTGCGCGGCGCGGAGCGGGCGGCGCTGGCGCCCCAGGCGCCGGACGGTGGCGCTGACCGGCAGCGAGCCGACGCAGCGCCAGCCCCGGCGTTCCATGCCCAGGTGCAGGTTGCGGATCACGGCCAGGCCGCCGTGATGGTTGTCGTAGCGGGTATCATTTACCAGAAAATAGGTGGACGGCGGCACGCGGGTCACTCCTGCAGGCGCCGGATCTTGCTGCGCAGGCGGGAGCGGAGCGTTCCCGGCCGGTAGCGCCCCTTTTCGATGTGGCGGATTTGGTACACGCCGGGCACGTCAATCGGTGTGCCCTGGGTGCCCGCCAGCCAGCGGAAGGCGCGGTCTTCATAGCACTTGCACCAGTGCCGGGCGGGCGTTTGATACAGGGCGATCCCGTCGCAGTAGCCGATGGCGCGGGCCACGTCGCCGTGAATAATCTGATAGGCGCCCTTGGCCCGGTCGCGGGTGTGCAACTGGAAGTCGGCGGGGTTGATGTCCACCCGCTCGTGGAGCCGGCCGTTCTGGAGGAGGGCGCTGGTGGCCGGGAGCATGGGGGTGGTGCGCTCCTGCCGGGGGAAGAGGAGCGTATCCCGGCGGCCGCGCAGCGCCGCAGCCAGGGCATCCAGGCAACCGGCATGAAAGAGAATGTCGCAGTCGGCCATCCAGACCCAGTCGGCCCGGGTGGCCCGGGCGGCCAGGTTCCGGCCGATCCCCCGGCGGAACAAACGCGGGGGCGGCAGCGCCTGCCAGTTCCAGACCACGTTTTCGAGGTCATGCGGCGCGATCCGGTCGAGCAGCGCGCGCGTGTCCGCATCTTCCTCGGCGTAAAATACGGTCACGATGACCTTCAGCCTGGTGGGCGGATAATTGATGAGCGAGTTGAGCTGGTAGGTCAGCATGTGCGCATAGCGCCAACAGTGACTGACGATCTCGAGGGTCGGCAATGCCGGCCCGGGCGTGCGTTGCGCCGCAGGCGGCAATGGATCCCGAAACCAGGCAGCCGGCAGGAGCCCGCTGGCCGCCAGGCGCCAAAACCAACCCGTCGGGCCGTCGCACCCGCGCGGAGAATATTCCTTGTGATTCGTCATACGCAAATGGGCGTTACTCCTTGCCGGGAATCGTCGGCAGTCCAGACACCAAGACTAGAGCCGGAACGGCGAAAAGCAAGCTTGACTGTATCTGCCTGACGGCGCCGGCTCATTCCATGAGTTGGGCGGGGGGCGCCTGCCAGGGGGACAGGGGCTGCCCGGCCGCGGCGGGGATCCAGCCGGTCCGGTCGCCGGCGGCGACTTCCAGCCAGTCGCCGGCCTGGGAGCGGACGCGCAGCAGGGCGCGGGGGGGCGCCGCGAAGTGGGGGGCGCCGGATTCGAGGGGGGCGTAGCGCACCTGGAGCGCGGGGGCCAGCACCACGAATTCCGGCCGGGCGCGATAGGTCCACCAGTGGGCGAAGCCGGCGGCCGCGAGGGCGGTCAGCACGAGGGTGGCGGCGGCCAGGCGCACAAGGGTCGGCCGGGCCGCGCGCCAGGGCAGGGCCAACAGGCCGAACAGGACCGAGGCCCAGAGGCTGACGCGCAGCAGGCGCCACCAGGCCGGGGCGGAAAGGCGGCCGAGCGTGCGCGCGGCGATGCTGACGTGGGGCGCGGGCGCGTCGGCGGCCGCGAGGGCATATGCGAAGTTGGCCTCGATATCGGGATCGCCGGGGTCGAGGTAGGCGGCCTGGCGATAGCAGGCGATGGCCAGGGGCCAGCGTCCGCGGCGGGCCTGGACGTTGCCGAGATTGAACCAGATTTCCGGCTCGTGATAGCCGTCTTGCAGCAGGGCGCGATAGTGGGCGGCGGCGGTGGGCCAATCGGCGGCGTCATAGGCCGCCTGGGCCGCCGCGAAATCCCCGGCCCGCTCGCGGGCCCCCACGGCAATTGTATCGGCGCGGACCGCGCCGCCGAGGAGCAGGCCCAGGATCAAGAACCGGATCGGGCGCGTGTTCATAACCGGATCCTTTCGCAGCAGCGGACCACCTGGCGCACCGTTTTGAGGTCGGCGGTGTTCAGGGGCGGTGGCGGGCTCCCGCTGCTGAAGCGGGCGGCCTGGGCGCGTTCGAGCAGGGCGCTGAGGGCGTCGGTCAGCGGCGCGGGGCACTGCGCTTGGCGGA
>JAIPIQ010000036.1 GCA_021734645.1 Fidelibacterota bacterium
CATCCTTGGCCGCGACCATGGCGTCAATGGATTGGATGGTACCGGCGGCCGGCTTGGCCAGCAGGACGTGGCAACCCGCCGCCAGGGCATCCAGCAGCATGGGCGCGTGGAGGTGCAGGCCCGTGCCGATGGTGACCAGGTCCAGTCCCGTCTCCTTGGCCAGCATTTCCCGGTGGTTGCTGTACAGCGTCGGCCGCGCGGCGCCCAGCGCCGCGACCGCTTCGTCAAAATCGGCCGGCGGTTGCGGGTCGGCGCAGGCCACCAGTTCCACGCGCTCCGCGAGCGCTTCGGCGATCATGGCATTGAGATAGTTGCGGGCATATCCGCCCACGGCGATACAGGCGACTCTTTTTTTCATGTACTTCCCTTTTTGCGGGCGGCTTGATCTTCCGGTGAAACAAGAAATAAAGTTAGCGTATCGGCGGGAAGGGGACAACGTAATTGTTACCTGGTAATTGTTACCTGGTCCCCCTGGCCGGGCGCAATCACGATTCACTGATCAGTCTATAAGTGACCGCTTGATGGCGGCGAGGGGGAGGGTCAGGGCCAGGAAGGCGACGATCAGTTGGTTGGTGGGCAGATCCCAGACGAGGGAAGCATATAGACCTGCCAGGGTGGCCCCCACGGCGAGCCCGGCGGCCAGGAGCATGACGATTCCGAGGCGGCGGCTGAGGAGCAGGGCCGCAGAGGAGGGCATCACCAGGTAGGCGAACACGAGCATGGCGCCCGCCACGCGCGAGGCCAGGGAAATGACGAGGGCCAGCGCCAGAAAGAAGGCGATTTCCCAGCGGTTGACGCGGACGTTCATGATGCGGGCGGATTCGCGGTCCATGAAGGTGTGGACGATGGGCCGCAGGCCGCAGGCCAGCAGGAGGCCGGCGGGCAGCACGCCGATGGTGATGGGCAACAGGTCGGCGCGCCGGGTCAGGATCAAGTCGCCGTAGAGCAGGGTCTTGATTTCTTCGAGCCCGAGGCCGGCGCGGGCGGCCAGGAGAACACTGAGGGCGGCGGCGGCGGCGAAGAGTGTGCCCAGGATGGCGTCGCGCGGAATCCGGGTGGTTTCGAAGGGGCGCGAGAGCCCCCAGCTCACGGCGAGGGTCAGGCTGGCGGCGCCGAGCAGCGGCGGGGCGTGCCAGACCATGGCCAGGGCCAGCCCGGCGGCCGCGACTTCCGACAGCACCGCGCCAATGAACACCATGCGCTTGAGAATGACAAAGACCCCCAGGGCGGCGCAGGCGGCGGCAATCAGCACCCCCGCCACAATCGAATGGGGAAAGAGTTCCAACAACGTGCCAATGGCCTCCATGATTCTGCTCCGTTATACTGCTCAGAAATGGGCGGCCGCCAGGGGGACCAGGCGCGCCTGGCCGTCCCGCACAAGACATACCGTTTGCGTCCGGCCCGCAATGGCATCCAATCCGTGATGCGCAATCAATACCGTCCGCTGTTCCTCCATTGCCGCCCGGTGCAGCCGCTCGAGCACCATGCGCTGGGCGCCTTCATCCAGCTCGGTGACCGGTTCATCCATGACCACCACCCGCGGCCGACTCACCAGCGCCCGCGCAATCATGACCTTCTGCCGCAGGCCGCCGGATAACTCCGCAAACGTCTTGCGGGCATGCGCCAACAGCCCAAACCGCTCGAGCTCGCGGTCCACGCTCTGCCACGCCGCCGCCCGGTCGCGCCGGCCACCCCGCCCTGCCGGACAGCCCATGCGCACGATCTCGCGCACGGAGACCGGATAGATGGGGTCAATGGCCTTCTGCTGGGCGACATAGCCCGGCGGCGCCGCGGCAAAGGGGGTCTCGATGGCGCCGCTCAAGGGGCGGATCAGCCCGAGAATCGCGCGCAGCAGCGTGGTTTTGCCCGCGCCGTTGGGTCCAACGAACGGCAGAAACATGCCGGGCGCCAAATCAAGCGAAACATCCCGCAGCACCGGCTCGGCGCCATATCCCAAAGTCACCTCGCGCAAACGAATGATGGGCAGCGGGACCGTGGATCGAGCCGTCATGATTGTCTGGTCTTTCTTCCCGTCCATTCCAGCGGCTGTAATGGGGCTCATTTTTTGTTCCAGCGGCTGTAACGCGGCGGGTTTTTGGTTACAGCGGCTGTAACGGATTGTTGTGGCCGTTACAGCGGCTGTAACGGGTTATTTATGGGCCTTTGATGGCGGCGATGATCGCCTCGATCAGCCGGAAGTAGGCCTCCGGTTGGGTATCGGGGGCGTAGGACGAGACCACGGCGACGCGCGCGGCCGTCCGGGCGGCGACGAAGTCCGCGGGCTTGCGGGGATAGAACGGCTCCATGAGGATCAGGCCGATCTGCTCGTCCTGCATGCGTTGCATCACGCGCGCCAGGTGGGCGGGTCCGGGCGGCACGCCGGGGACCGGTTCGAGTTCGCTGGCCACTTCGAGTCCGAAGCGCTGGGTGAAGTACGTGAAGCTCTTGTGGAACGTCACGAGTTGTCGTCCCCGCCAGGGGGCCAATTCCGCCCACCACCCGTCGAGGGTCACGTTCTGCCGGGCGGCCCAGTCGTCGAGCGTGCCGGCCTCGAGTTGCGCCGCGAGGGCATCGCCGGGGGCGGCCGCGAGGGCGTCGGCGCCGAACAGCCGCCGGTCGAGTTCGCGCACAAAGGCGTCGGCGCCGGCTTCGAACTGCGCCGCCTGCTCGGGGCGCAGGGCGGCCAGGCGCGCGCCGATTGCGCGGGCGATTGCGCGGGCGTTGAGGGGATCCAGCAGGTAATGGGGATTACCGGAGGGATGCACATCGCCCTGGGCGCGTGAGACGGGGCCCTCCGGCACTTCGCGCAGGACCGGAACATGGGCGCTGCCATCGAGGAAGCCGGGTTGCCCCGGTTGAATCCGCCGGTTGCGGGCCTGATCGAGGACGATGGGTTCCCAACCGACCTCGAGCTCGGCGCCGGCCCGGATCCAGAGATCCGCATCCCGGGCCTGCACGATGTAGGTCGGACGGGCCTGGAGGAAATGCGGATTTTCATGGCCTTGCGCAATGCTGGTCACGGTGACCGCCTGGCCCCCGACGGCCGCGGCGATGGCGGCCAGGTCCGGAATGGTGGTCACCACCCGCAGGGGCGCAGGGGCGCCCCGCGCCGACACCGAAAAGGCCGCCGCCAGCAGCAGGGGCAGGAAACGGCTGCTGGAGGCTTTTGCAAAACCCCTCGTGGCATGGGCCTCTTGCCCATGAAGCACGGGCTGGAAGCCCGTGCCACGATCGCGAGCCCGGCGCTGTACAAGCGCCTCGCTTGTCTTGCTGAACATAGCGTGTCTCCTTTAGAACCGGTGGGCGCCATGGGCGCCCAGGGAGAAAACCGCCTGCACGAATCCCTCGGTGACCGCCTCGCGGCCCTCGTGGGTTTCATACTCGCCGCGGTTGACCTGAAGCCGCAGACGGGAGAACTCCGTCAGGGTCCAGTCAATCATGGCCGAGGCCCGATAGGACGGATCGTGGGACTCGGTGGCGCCGTCGGGTTTGCGGTCGCTGTTGGTCAGGCCCACCACTTCCCCGCGCAGACCGGCTCGCCAGCGGGGCAGGAACCCGTAGGTTCCCTGCACATAGAGCCCGTCCTGCTTCGAGATCAGGCTGTTGCCGAGCAGGGGCGCCCGTTCCGGATTATTGTGCGCCAGCAGCTCGATGTCCTTTTCCCGGAAGAGGTAGCCGCCCTCGAGGGTCAGCCAGTGATGCCCGTAGGCGGTCGGCGGCGTGTAACGGTACACGATGTCCGCGCCCGCCAGCGTCTGGTGGCCGTCCAACCAGTGACTGCCGGGATCGTCGGCGCCGTCGGGTCCCAGGTGCGCCTCCTGATGCACGCCGCGCGCCCCGAAAAGGCCCAGTTGCACGGCGTGGGCGCCGCGCAGCAGCGGGGCCACCTTGGCCCAGCCCAAGAACACCCGCGGGTCGTCGCGTTCCGGCAAGGGATCCTCCTCCTCGGCCACATACGCGAACAGGTTCTCGTTGTCCCCTTGCAGCACCTCGAGGCCCAGCGTCAGGAAGAAGGGCGTGGGCGCCAGCCAGCTAAGCTGGACGCCCTTCTCGTTCAAGCCATGATCGCCCAGCAGCAACTGGTTGATCAGCGGCAGGTCCACGAAGTTCCATTCATGGGCATGCATGGCATTCTGGCGGCTGAAATCGCTGAAGAACTTGCCGAGCTTGAGCTGCAGACCGCCCGGCAATCCGGTCGTCTGAATGACCGCTTCCTCCAATTCCGCGCCATGCTCCTCGACGGCGACGATGGCCCAGCCCTTGAAATAGGGATCCACATCCGCCGCGAACATGAGCTCGAGGTGACGCAGATTGAAGCCCTCCTCGAAGCCATGCGCGTGGTCATGGCCGTGCGCGTGGTCGTCCCCGCCGTGGACGTGCCCGAAGCCTTCCAGTTCTTCGAGCAGATGCCGCACGGGTTCGTCGCCCTGCTCGTGATAATAGATGCCGTCCACGACAACGGAGATGTTCGGGTTCAGGTTGACGGCCGGGCGATTGCCCCGGCTCGTCGGCTCGAGGGCCGCGGCGCGCAACGGCGCCGCCGTGACCAACCAGGCAATCAGGCCGCCCAGGAGCAGCCCGATGCGGCCGGGCGCGGCGTGCCGCCGCCCGGATAACGTCGGAAGAGATACAAATATGGACATGATAATTCCTTTGATTTTCGCGCGGGCGGGTAGAGTGATCCTGTCATGGCCCGCGCAACGGGACAGGATCGAAGATTCCGAACCAAGTGGGCGGATCAGGCGGGCGGCGCGCGGGCGGTGGCGGGCGCCCAGCGGCAAAATGAGCGGTTCGGTTGCGCCTGGGTAGCGGGCGCGGGTTCGGGCGCGGCCCAAGTCCGCGGCGCCAATAGAAAGGGCGTCGCCGTTTCCAAGGACAAACTGTACAGGTGGCAGATATGACACGTGGACGCATCGTGGCCGCCGGGCGCATCGGACGGCTTCTCATGGGCTGCGGCCACGTTGGCGATCCCGCCACAGGCCGGGCTTGCACAGGCATGGGCTTCGGCCTCCGTCGCGGTGCAGGCGCCGGCATGACAGGCCACTCGCCAGCGATGGACGCTGGGCGCCAATGCCAGCGCAAACACCAGCAGGCTATTCAGCAACCCGTGCATACCCGTATTCATGGCCGCACCATACCGCAACACAAGGCCCTCGTCAATATTGCCAGCAGCATGCGCTTGGTACGTTGGGGCACTGGGGACCCAGAAGTGGCGCCCATTCGCTTCCCATCTCGCCTAGCCTTCCGCGATTGGGGGACACAACTTCTGGGCCCCCTGTGCCTTGCGCAATATCAAACCACTAATGCGCAATATCAAACCAAAAAACTATTGGCATAACTGGGATAGGGGGTAGGGTATATAGAGGATTGCATAAGCCAAACTGGGCTTGCGGGGGCGTGAGGGCGTTCAAGTGAGTTCGATGAACGGAGGAAGTGACATGCGCAAGCAAATGAGTTGGAAGCATGGAACGGAAGCGGTCGTGGCGGCGAAAAAGATTGTGGGGATCGTGATCGGGATGACGGTGGCGTTCGGGATGGCGCAGGGGCTCCGGGCCGACGATTTTGATTGGACCAACACCACGGGTGTGAATCACGAATGGACCAACACCGCCAACTGGTTCGAGGGCGCCCTGCCGGGCGCCGCGGACACAGTCTATTTCCGCAATGAGGCCACCTATGCGGTGCATAAAGCGGATGGGTTGGTGGACTCGGTGTATGTTGTCAAGGATGCGGTGACTTTGACCGGGAACGACACTGTAGACGATGATCGGGGCGTACCGCTGGTGGTTACAAGCCGCTTCGTGATCGGCACTGAGGCCGGTGAAACAGCGTCCCTGAAGCTTGATCAATATAAAGGCCTCGCGGTGACCAATTCTGGCGGCACCGCCGAGTTCAAGGTTGGCGAGGCCGGCACGGGTTCGTTCGATCTGA
Organism: Fidelibacterota bacterium; assembly: GCA_021734645.1. GTDB lineage: Bacteria > Verrucomicrobiota > Kiritimatiellia > JAIPIQ01 > JAIPIQ01 > JAIPIQ01. The sequence continues at coordinate 5,932 of JAIPIQ010000036.1, forward strand.
ATGACGGTCCCGTTCGTCCTTATCCCCGGGGCGGCCTGTTGGTGGATCATTTCATTGCCACCAACGTGGCCGCGATGACTCTGGGCCAGGGCAACCTGACCATCAAGCAAGGGTCCACCATTGACATGAATCTGGCTATGTCCCCGCTTGGAGGATTCAACTATATGCAGGTCACACTGCTGGCCGGCACACATGATTGGACAGTGGACGGCTTGTATCTGGGATCTTCCGCTGGGTCTAATGGGCGGCTCCTGGTAACCGGATCCGGCACGGTTTTGAATCTCGATGCCGATGCGCATATCCGGACGAGAGCTGGCTCGGGGGGGCGACATTCGCAGCTCAATGTGACCGCCGGGGCCACAATGAACGTGACGGGGGATGTGGACGTCACGTCGCGCGGGGCGCTTACAGATCAGTTCAGCACATTGAATATCGAAGATTCGGATTCCACGTTGAACGTGGCCGGCAGCCTGACCCTGGGCGCTTGGACGGCTTTTGATACGCCGGGGACCAACCGCATCCTGATCGGCAATGGTGCGTTGGCCAATGTGCAGGGCGATGTGGTGGTGGGCGTCACGGCAAACGCCGGCTCCGATAACACGCTCTGGGTCCAGAGCGGCGGGACGCTGCGGGTGACGAATACCGTGACCGGCGGGACGATTGAGGTGCGCCGCGGGCTGCTGGCGGTGGATGGACTCGTGGACGCCGATGCGCTGACCGTCGAAACGAATGGATTGCTGAGCGGTACGGGCCAGATCCAGGCGCCGATCACCATCGTGGGCGAACTGAGCCCCGGCAACAGCATCGGGACCCTGACTGTCGAGGGGACAGTGACGCTGGCCTCGGACGGTGTTTTCAAGGTCGAGCTTGGCGCAAGCGACACGTCGGACCGCCTGGCGATCACCGATGGCTATCTGAACTTGAGCAGCGGCGGGATTCTTTCCCTGGTGGGCACACTTGATGGCAGCTATACGCTGGCCACGTTTGACACGCAGACCGAATCGTATGGGACGTTCTCGTCGGTCGAGCTCAATGGCAGCACGGAAGATTTCGCGACGTCGGGTTACGCGGTGACCTACGGCAGCGATTCGATCACGCTGGCGATCCCCGAGCCGGGGGTACTCACCCTGCTGGCCATGGGCGTCGGCCTGCTGTTCCTGCGCCGCCGCTGCTGATCGGCTGCCGGACACACACCAAGCCGACTTGTTTGAGAGGACTCGAGGCATTGGGGACCTAGAAGTTGTGTTCGCCAATCGTTGCCGCGCACCTTGAGAGAAGAACATCGAACGTCGAATTCAGAATAAGCGGGTCACTGAAAACTGATCACTCCTTCCCCGTGCCTCCGTGAGAAGATCTCTGCGTTCTCTGTTGAGATTTTTGCAGTGAGATTTTTGTAGTTGCATTCCGCAAGGCGGATACTAGTCTCGGGCCGGTGGTAGCGCCATGGTGGGGCTACCGGATGCGCTGCAAGGTCTCTTTCATGTCTACCGCCCTCAAGCCGCAGATCATGACTTGTTTTCGCGACGGTTATACCCGCCGCGCATTCGGCCGCGATCTTTTCGCCGGCCTGGTTACCGGCATTGTCGCCCTGCCCCTTTCCATCGCCCTGGCGATTGCCTCGGGCGTCAAGCCTGAACAAGGCTTGTACACGGCGATTATCGCCGGCTTTCTGATCTCGTTGTTCAGCGGCAGCCGGGTTCAGATCGGGGGGCCCACGGGGGCTTTCATCGTCATTGTTCACGGCATCGTGCTGACGCATGGTATTGCCGGCCTGACCATCGCCACGCTCATGGCTGGCGTGCTCCTGATCTTGATGGGGTTGTGTCGCCTGGGCGCCGTGATCAAATATTTGCCCTATCCGCTGGTCATTGGCTTCACCACGGGCATCGCGGTGTTGATCGCCACGACCCAGATCCCCTCGTTGCTCGGTTTGCCGATCGAACAGCTTCCCCGGGAATTCTGGGCCAAACTCCAGGTCATCGGCGCGCATCTCAAGCATATTGATGGTCCCGCGCTGCTGGTGGGTTTGCTCGCGCTGGCGGTGATCATCGTCTGGCCCCGTGTCACCCGGCGGATTCCCGGCTCGCTGGTCGCGCTGATCATCTGCACCCTGCTGGTCCAGCTCAGTCCCCTTTCCGTCGAAACCATCGGCAGTCGTTTTGGCGACGTCCCGAATCGTTTACCGACCTTCGCCTGGCCGGCCCTCGATTGGCCCACCGTGCGCGCGCTCTGGCCGGCGGCCCTGACCATCGCCCTGCTGGCCGCCATTGAATCGCTGCTGTCCGCCGTGGTGGCCGACGGCATGACCGGACAGCGCCATCGCTCGAATACCGAGCTGGTCGCCCAGGGTGTCGCCAACTGCATCGCCCCCCTGTTCGGCGGCATCCCCGCCACTGGCGCCATCGCCCGCACCGCCACCAACATTAAAAATGGAGGCACCACCCCCGTGGCGGGCATTACGCACGCCTTGACCCTGTTGCTGATTCTGCTCTTCTGCGGGCGCTATGCGGCCCTGATCCCCATGCCCGCTTTGGCCGCCATCCTGCTGATGGTCGCCTATAACATGAGCGAATGGCGCTTCTTCGTAAAATTGTTCTACAGCCCCCGCAGTGACGTGCTGGTGCTCCTGACCGTTTTCCTGCTGACGGTATTCGCCGATCTGACCATCGCCATCCAGACCGGGGTGGTCCTGGCCGCCCTGCTCTTCATGCGGCGCATGGAGTCGGTCTCTGGCGCCACCCGCGTCCACCCGGATATGGGCCCGGACGCGGACCAACCCGACGATCCCCTGGCCATTGCCCATTTCCCCGTGCCGCCGGACGTCGAAGTGTTTGAACTCAGCGGGCCGTTCTTTTTTGGCGCCGCCAGCAAGTTTGCGGAGGAAATCAACAAAATCCGTCTGCCGCGGATTCTGATTCTCCGGTTGCGGCGTGTACCGGCCATTGATGCCACCGGCCTGCGGGCGCTTGAGGATATCGTTGCCGTGACCCGGCGCGCCGGAACCATCCTCCTGATTTCCGGCATTCACAAACAACCGGCCGCTGCCATGAAGAAAGCCGGCCTGGTCGCCAGGATCGGCCACCCCAATATCCATAAGGACATTCAGCACGCCTTGGCCCATGCCCAAACCTTGCGTGACGCCCATCCGGCCGCCCCGGCCGGTGTTGAATTGAAGCACGGAGAGTAGGTAATGGATCAAGGGATTGTGGTTGCGTATTTATTGTTGGTGCTGGGGCTGGGGTTATGGGCGGGGCGGGGCATCAAGACGTTGCAGGACTACTCGGTGGTCCAGCGGAATTACTCATCGTGGGTGGTATTTGCCACGCTGGCGGCGTCTTTCATTGGCGGGGGGTTCTCGAGTGGCAACGCGGGCAAGGTCTTTCTTTTTGGCATTGCCAACATCGTGGCGTTGTGGGGTTTCAGTGTGAAGGAGCTGTTGATTGCCAGTTTTGTCGCGCCTCACAGCGGGGCGTTCCGTGATTGCATTTCCGTGGGGGGCATCATGCGCCGCCAGTACGGGAAGACCGGCCAGGTGATCACGGGGTTGCTGGGGGTGCTGGTGTGTGCGGGCATTACGGGCGCGCAGGTAGGGGCCATGGGCGCGGTTTTCAACACCTTCCTGGGGGGTTTCCCGGCTGGCGGGCATCGCCATCGGCTGCGGGATTGTGATCGCCTATGCCACGGTTGGCGGCATGCGCGCGGTGGTGCTCACGGATATTCTGCAATTCTCCTTGTTGGGGATCGGCATGCCGCTGGCTCTCTGGATCGGCATCCGGCACGTGGGCGGGTTCGTCGCCCTCGAGCAGGCCGTTCCCGCCGGCCACCTCAACCTTTTCAACGAACACACAACCCCCATCGCCCTGGTCTCGCTCTTTCTCTCCTTCATGCTCGGCGAAACCCTCGTGCCCCCCTATGTCCAGCGCCTTCTCATCGGCCGCAATGCCCGCGCCACGGCCGAAGGCTCGCTCTATGCCGGCCTGTTCTCCATCCCGTTCTTCGCCGTGACGGGGCTGCTCGGACTCGTCGCCGTGGCCATCCAGCCCACCCTGGACGCCAATCAGGCCCTGCCGTTCGTCATCAAGACCCTGCTTCCCGTCGGTCTGCGCGGCTTGGTCATCGCCAGCGTAATCTCGATCGTCATGTCCTCCGCCGACTCATTTCTCAACGCCGCGTCCGTTGCACTCATCGGGGATGTGGTCAATCCCCTCCGTCGTCGGCCGGTCTCGGACCGCACGGGCATGCGCCTGGCCAAACTGACAACCCTTGGCGTGGGCCTCGGCGCCGTGTGGTTCGCCATGAAGATCGAGAATGTCCTCGATATCCTCCTGTTCAGCTACAACTTCTGGGCGCCGGTCATCCTGGTGCCTCTGGTGGCCACGCTCATCGGCGTGAAGGCCAATCGCAAGACCTTCCTGGTTGGCGCCTTCTGCGGCGTGGTTTCGCTGTCCATCTGGCACTGGCTTTTGAACGACCCCCAGGGCATTGACGGCCTGGTGGTGGGCGTGATCGCCAACCTGGTTGCCTTCAGCGCCATGCATCGCATTGACCGCCTGGTGGGCCCGGATAACGCCTGCTAGTTTGAGAGAACAGGTGTCAGGTTTCGGGTTTCAGGAGGGATCCTCGCGCCGGGGGGGGCAGTGGTCTGTCATGGTCATACTTCGTCGCCAGCCTTGTCGTGCGCTTTGTCGGCAGGCCCTGCCGGGTTTTTGCGGGAATCTGCTGCTGGGGAATGTGCGGAATGAATGGAAAGACAGGTGTATAGGAGTAGGTGTAAGACTATGTTGGGGATGAACGCTCACGCCGTTCCTCATCGCCCGCCCTGAATCGCAGATCCCGCCGACGGCTCAGCGGAGATTGGAGAGGGAGAGCGCGCGCCGGATGCGCAGAGGGATCCCTACTCGTACACGCACTCCTACACTCGAATCTCTTGGGGGGGGGGCGGGATGTTGGTTCTGCTCTTGAGCGATTCCTCGGATGGGTTTCGATGGAAGGCTATCGCGTAAGCGTATCCGAGCAAGGGTGGCGGGTAAGTGTAGAAGGTAAGCGTAGCGATTAAGAGTGGGCAGCGCACGAACTGTTTCGTGAACTGCCTCGTAAACTCCGACGGTATAACTCCATCGTAATCTTTGCCGTAAACTTCATCGAGCCCGGGGGCACGGGATCCCACTTCATCGCCACACTTTATATCGAACACTTGATCGCCCCCCTTGCTCGGATATTATGCCGACCCGCTTCACCACCTTGCACCGAAGTTCGACGCGTCCCTGATCTCTCTCGGAAGAAATGAATAGCATTATCCCCACAGAAACCCGGAAGCGCCCTGCGCAATGCCACATGATAAATGCGCAATTGCAGGGTTGGCCAAGCCGTCTTCCGGCGTTACTATGCCGGTTTGATTCCGCTGGGCGGCTGGGGCCTACGCCTGGCGGCCGCAACAACTCGTGAAAGGATGGATTGGCCATGAAGAGAAGCAGTTTGGGTTTACTCGCCTTGTTGACGGGCTCGCTGCCTGGCGTCGTCCGCGCGGCGGCGGACACCGGGGCGCGCGGGGGGCCGTTGGATCTGGCGCCCTACCCGCAGACGCTGGTCTACGAGGCTGATTTCTCGCGGCCGCTCGAGGTGGTCAACGAGAGCGAGCTATTCGAGGGAGAGCGGCGCGTGGCGTTACCGGAGGGACGCGAGTGGGTGCTGGAGGGCGAGGGTGCGCGGGCCTGGACGGAGGGCGGTCGGTTGCACCTTGCCAACCGGACCGCCACGGGCCGCGCGACGCATGCGGTGCTTTGGAACACCCGCGCGTTCCCGGCCGACTTCCTGCTCGAGTTCGGGTTTGCGCCCGCCGATGCCAACCTGGGGTTGGCCATTGTCTTTTTCGCGGCGCGGTCGCGCGCCGGCGGTGGTATTTTCGACCTTGCCCTGCCCGCGCGCCAAGCTGATTTCCCCAACTATCACACGGGCGAGCTGGACTGCTACCACGTCTCGTACTGGGCGATAGATCCCAAGGGCCGCACGCGCGGGTTTGCCAACTTGCGTAAGAACCATGGGTTCCACGTGTTGGGAGACGGCGCGGATCTCATTGCCGGCCAGGGGGCAGGGCCGCATCGCGTGCGGCTGCTCAAGGTCGGCGGGCATATTCAACTGGAAGTCAACGGCCAGGTGGCGCTGGATCGGCGGGATGACGGTCAGCAGTTTGGTCCGGTGCTGGGCGGCGGGGCGATCGGTCTGCGCCAGATGAAGCATTCCGGGGCCGGCAGTTATACGCATTTCAAGCTGTGGGAGATTGCCGCACAATGAGTAAGCCCCGGTATCGTTACCTGGTCGGGCCCGACGGTTTGGCGGGCGCGGCCTGCGTCGGCGCGGGCCGACTCATCACGGCCCGCGGCCGGGGCGGCGTCAACCTGCCCTCGGTGCACGGGCGCCTGGAATTTCCCGCCCATACCCTGGCCGGCGATCGTGGCGCCTTGACCCTCTGGCTGCTGGCGCTCGATGACCTGGCCGCCGCGCAGATCCCGCCCCACACCCGCCGCATCGAACCCGATAGCATGATCTGGGGGCTGCTGGCGGATACCCCCGACCGCCGCAACCTCGACCAGGCCGGCTTCGCCCTGGTGTACACCCAGGACTGGGGCCTGCAACTGCGCGCGCGCTTCGTGCGCGCCCGCTCACCGAGCCTGGGCCGACATGCGGGCAAGGCCCTCGCCGGGCCCGACGACTTTCACTTCCGGCGCGGACGCTGGTATCAGATCGGCCTGTCCTGGGACAAGCCCCGCGCCAAGTTCCTCATGTGCGTCAACGGCGTGACCGTTTACCATGGCTATCTATTCCGCGACACGGCGACCTACGATCCCTGCGGTCCCACCCTCTACGGCGGCCACCCGGCCTTCGCGCTCTCGGAATTGTCTTTCTACGAGCGCTGGCTGTCCGCGGCGGAATTGCGGGAACGCTACCGGGCCGAGCGCGTCGAGCCGGACGACGAACTCGACGCCGAGCTGGCGCGCACCCACGCCGGAGTCGGCCTGCCGGCCTGCGACTGGCAACCGGACGCCGCCTGGCACGAGGACTGGAACCTGCCGCTCAACCGCGCCGAAGATCTGGCCGCCTTCCATGTTCAGGGCATGCAGTCGGCGCCGGCCGTCACGCCCGAGGGCCTGCGGATCACCACCTCCCTGACCGATCCGCCCACCCTGGCTGACTCCGACCGCGAGCAGGTCTATCTCTGGTCCCGCCGCACCTTTGCCGGCGACCTGGCCCTCGAACTCGAATTCAAATTGCTGCGGCCCAACGGCCTGGCCCTGCTCATGCTCCAGGCCGCCGGGATGCAGCGCGAAGACTTCATGGCCGATTACCCCCTCCGCGAAACCGGCTCGATGCGCATGGTCTGCTGGGAAAACGTCCGCAACTATCACTGGGAATTCTACCGCGAAATGGACAACTGCCGTCACGACACCAGCACCCACCTGCTGGTCAAGAATCCCTGGATGTACCCCCTGGCCTTCGGCTGCGGACCAGCGCGGCTGGCCCAGGGCGCCTGGCACCGGTTGCGCTGGATCCAGGAGGGGCCGCGCCTGCGCGGCGTCCTGGATGGCCTGACCCTCTTCGATGTCCGCGATTCAGCCCGGATCAACTGCGGCCCGGTGTACGACTTCGGCCGCCTGGCCCTGCGCTGCATGTGGAAAACCGACCTGATCTTCCGCAACCTGCGCGTCTGGACCCGCCCCCCGCCCTATCACTGCGACCCCCTGCCCGCAACCACAGACCACCCCAACCCGGAAGGCTCATCATGATGACCCTGCGTACACTCCGCAGCGCCCTCGCCGGCGCCGCCCTGGCAACCACCCTCGCCGCCCTCAGCGCGCCCGCCGCCGACTGGCGCCTCGTCTTCAGCGACGATTTCGAGCGGGCCGAAGTCGGCCCGGCCTGGATCTTGAAAACCAGCCACGGCCGACCGGGGGGCGCCTTGGCCATCGCCGACGGCAAACTTATCTGCCGGGGCGAGCGGGGCGACGCCATCTTCGCCCAACCGGTCCCGGGCGACGTCCGGATCGAGTGGGACGGCCGCTATCGCACGGGCGACGGGCGCTCCATGGTGCAGCATGCCCTCACGCTCAAGGCCAATACCTACATGGGCGGCTTCCAGGGCGTCACGTTCGTGCATGGCCGCAATGCCAATACCCGCAATTCCCTTGAGTTCATGGGCTTCCGCGCGCGCCTCGACATGAATGAGGGCCCGCTGCCCGAGGAAGGCGCCACCTACCACTTCGAGGCCGCGATCGAAGGCCGCCACGCTTGGATGAAGCGCGACGGCGAAATGATCATGCAGGGCGAATTGCCATTCGACATGATCGGCCAGCATTTCAACCACGTCATGCTGTCGCTGGGCAACGAGCAGATGCAGGTGGACAACGTGCGGATTTACAACAAGAACCCGCCCGCCCCGTTGGTTCGCGCGGGCTATGACCTGCCGCTGCGCTACACGGCGGACGGTCGCGCCCAGTACGACGGCCCGGATCCCGAGGGCGTCCTGGCGGCCCTGCTCGACCGGCTCCAGACCGCCGGCCTGGCCGCGGCCCTGGCCGACGCGCGCGCCCTCCCGCCCGGACCCGAAAAGCGCGAGGCCCTGCTGCTGTTGACCACCGACCTGCTCGCCGCGGACTATCACGAAGTCTGCAAGGAACTGGCGGACCTGCTGCGCGCCCACCCGGAACTCGAGCCGCCCGCCGCCCCCGGCGCGCTCACGCTCGCCGAGGCGGCCGAACAGACGCGCTACATCGCCGATGCCCGGCATTACATGACCCGCTTCCCGCGCAGCCAGACCGCCCTCTGGCTCCTGCAACGACTCGATTACCGGCATCCGTTCTACCGCAAGATCCTCCTCGAACACGGTCGGGCCATGTTCTGGTCCTACATGGAAAGCCACGACGCGCAATGGCTGCTCGAAGCCCGCCGCGTCCTGACCGAACTGCACCAGGCCGATCCGCACCTTGAAATCGTGCGCGTCTATATGGGAGAGCGAGTCCCCTGGGCGCCGGAGCTGGCCCGGCGCGTGGCCACCCTGCCGGCCTGGGCCCAGACCCTGCGCGAGCTGCACGAACGATCCCTGCGCATCATCCGCTGGTGGGGCGCCAACCGCCAGCACCCCAATGGGGCACTGACCGGCAACTGGGGCGACGACGTCGAGCTGACGCGCAGTTGGGGGCCCATCACGGCCATCGCGAGCGACCCCGAGGCTGTGGCGACCCTGCGGCGCCTGATTGACGGCGCCTGGAAAACGGCCGAAGGCGGGCTCGAACTGGGCTACACGAAGAAGATGACCGACGTCGAGCACACGGCGGAACCGACCGCCGATACCCAGCCCTGGCTGCTGGTCTTCGACCCCGCCCATCCCGACGCGCTGGCGCGCAATCTTCTGCTGCTACCCATGGTCCGGGATCTATGGACCGCCTTTTCGCCGACCGGCTTCCGGCGCATGAAATCGGTGTACTTCACGGCCACGGAGGTCATGCCCGATCCCATGTTCCGGGCCGACGTGCCCTATGCCACCCGGGCCTTCAAGGGCCTCACCTGGCTGGCCGCGCGCGACGACCAGCCCGCAGCGCGGCGCCTGTGGCTTGAATTGTGCGACGGCTGGCTCGAAGCCACCCTGCGCGCCGAAGACGGCAAGCTGCCCGGGGTCGTCCCTGCCGGCGTGGCCTACGACACCGACCGCCTCGGCGGCCCCGGCCCCTGGCACGACACCCGCATCAATTCGGTGCTCTACGTCTTCAACCGCCCCAACCAGTTGCGCATCCTCGAGCTGCTGACCCTGGCCTACGAAGTCACCGGCGATGTCAAGTATCTCGAACCCCTCTTCAGGGTCCTGGCCATTTGCCGGGAATCCGCCGGCGCGCCCGATCTCGAGCCGGAAGCCTTCTCGGCCGACTGGCAGCGCTACCAGCTCGCCCGCTGGGGCCGCGAGGGCGCCTATGCGCCCTGCGTACTGCGCTACCGCCGCATTTCCGGCGATGATCAGTACGACGACTTCATCGTGGCCGCTGGCGGGGCAGCGGCCTACCAGGTGACCGGACGCGTTGAAGATCTGATGCCGCGGCTCGACGGCCTGCTCGAAGCCTCCGCCGTGGATACCAGCGCCGGCTATCAGGTCGCCCTGCGCTACAACTTCCCCATGCTCACCTCGGAAGTGCAATCCTCGGATCGCGCCAATATCCCCGGGGCCAGCACCCTGTATGCCGCCATGACCGGCGCCAGCCAGGCCCCCTCCGATACCTGGACGCCCGACCCCATCGTGACCTGGGTCCACCGCCCCGGCGGCTTCGCCGCCCTCGTGCGCAGCCTCCGCCACGGCCAGGCCGAGATCAAACTGCTCAACTTCGATCCCGATGACCCCGTTCTCTCCCTGCGCCTCTGGCGCCTGCCCCTCGGCCGCTATACCCTCACACTCACCGGCGGCCGACCCGCAACCCAGACGGTGGACTTGACCACCCCGGGCCAGGAAGTGCGCCTCGAACTGCCCGCGGGCCAGGAAGCGCTGCTATCCATCCAACCCGCTCAGCCGTAAAAGGAGATCGTGCTATGAACCGTCCCAAAATTGCCATGATCGGCGGCGGCAGCTTCGCCTGGATGCCCCGACTGCTGTGTGATGTAATGCTGACCCCGGAACTGGCCGATGCGGACATCCGCCTGCTGGATCTCGTGGCCGAGCGGGCGGAACTCGTGGCGGCGGGCGCCCGGCGCACGGCCGCGCGCATCGGCGCTGGCGCCACCTTCACCCCCACCACCGATCC
>JAIPIQ010000037.1 GCA_021734645.1 Fidelibacterota bacterium
ACGACATGGTCGCGCAATACCTGTTCGACGACCACATCCCCGGCCAGCGTGTCATTTTCGCGCACGAGGCTTTGCTGCCTGGCCTGCACATCGTCAATGATCGCCTGGCGCGTGGGTTCGTCGTTGTCGCCGTCCCCGAGGGCGAAAAATGTGCCTGCCAGGCGGTAGCGTTCGGCCAGGGGACCGGACCGGGTATCGAGGGGCTGGTTGCCGGCGGCGACCACCAGCCAGAGATTGGAAGCCGGGGCCGTGACCTCCGGCCAGCCGGACACGTTGTGCACCGCGGGTGGGGCGAGTTGGTCGGCGGGCGCGGGGGGCAGGGTGCGCGCGACAAGACCTGTCCAGACAAGCAGGATCGCGGCGCCCGCCAGCGCCAATCCGCCGCTCCACTGTTTGACTCTGTGTGTCCACTCTCTCATGTACTGTTTGCCTTCACGCCCAACGATGCGCCGCGCGCCGCCCCGCGGCAAGTCAATTTCGCGCCCCGGGAGTATGGGCAAGTATGGGGGACACAGACGTTGTGTCCGTCAATCTTCGTCGCGAGCTTTGTCGCAAGCTTTGTCGGAAGCGAGAAATCAACAACGAAACACACGAAAGACACGAAAAGAAGGAAGGAACCACGGATACACACAGATAGACACGGATGGGAAGGTGGGGGAAATGTCTCATGCAAAGACGCAAGGGGGGGAAGTAGTGATCAGTTTTCAGTGACCAGTGGGCAACACGCTTAACCGCCACTCCCGGTTTTTCAGTGTTCAGTGGGGCCTCGCGATTGGAAACTGATCACTGCATGATCTCACGCCGTCAGGCGCGCGATGGGCAGAATGCGGCTGGGATGCGCCGGATCGTAAAGGAGGCCAACCGGGGTCTGGGCCGTACAGGCCTCCTGCGCGCGGGGCACATCGGCGCCGTAGGCATTGTAGGTGGCGATTTGCGGAGTCCCGTCCGCGTCATAGACCAGGCGGACCCGGTAGCGGAGCTGATTGTTGACCCGCACGTTTGTGGGCTCGACGGTTTCGATCCGTCCAAGGCTGAAGAAACCATGACGCAGGAGGAATCGGATCCGGGCCCGCGTTCGCAAGGCGAAAAACAGCATGCCCAGTCCCACCAGGGGGAAGACGGCGACGGCTGCCGCGCCCCAGCCAAAGGGCGACAGGCGGCCGCCGGCGAGGCGGGCCACCGCCGGCCGGCCGGGCAAATACTCGAGGGGCACAAGCTCGCCCTCGGCATGAACCGGACCGCCGGTGCGGTAAGACATTCCCGTGCGCCGGATACCGTCCGGCCCCGTATAGTCAAATGCATACCGGTACACGCGCTGCTCGTTTTCCCGGAACGATGTCGCTTCGGCCGCCGTCACGCGCGCTTCGATATCGCGCTGCGCGCGCCGGTTGAGCCGGATCTCATCGGCCACCTGCCGGGGGAAGAATATCGTGAGGAACAGGAGGCCGAAGAGGCTGAGGAACCCGCCCAGCAAGAGCAGCACCGCAGGGCCGCCACGCAGGGCGCGCTTCAACAGGAGGGGGGGCGCCAGACGTGGCGGCGGCGTTTCCAGAAACGGCTTCAGTTCGGCCAAGGTGGGCGTCATATGTGGATCATCCTCTGATTTGCGGCGAAATCTGCCTGAACCCATTAAGGCTGTAAAGTCCCAATCCTTTCCGGCAGTGCCGCGGTTGCGCAAATTCAAACTAGAAATGCGCAATGGCCCCATTGTCAGGCCGGTGGCGAAAGGAGTAATGTATGAAGCCATGAAGACGATGCATGTTGCGGTAGCGGGTGTCGGCAAGCAACGGGTATGCCCGGCCACGAAGATGACGGGCGCATCCGGGTCCGCGGGCCGCGGCGGTTCTCCGTCGAGCGCGCGATCGGTGTGCGCGGCGGCGTGCAGGCGGATCCGATCCGCATTCACGCTGATCGAACTGCTGGTGGTGATTGCCATTCTCGGCATATTGATGGCTTTGCTCATGCCGGCTGTACGCGGGGTGATGGAGCGGGCCAAGACGGCGGGTTGTTCTTCGAATCTTCGCCAGATCGGCACGGCCTTCTTTTTGTTTGTCGAGCATTACGAAGGTCAGATGCCCGGTGGGGACTGGTGGTGCGTGTGGGGGACGCAGGCCGATAGGGATCGGTACCCGGGCTACTATCGGCTCTCTCCGCGCATCGCGCATTTTCTCGGGCTGAATCCGGCGATCAGCCAGGGATCCGATATGCGCAATTTTCCCTGTCCGGCTTTTCCGGTTCAGTATCGCCAGCTCGATGCCAAGCCATACTGGCACATGGGCTATTCGTATAACAACCGCTGGTATCAGCGTTTATCGACAAATCGCCTGCCTGCTACCGCCGCGCCGTCGCAGAACATGACCTATCGCTTGAGCCAGGCTACTGCGCCGTCGCGCACGTTTGTGCTGCATGACGGAGTGGGCAACGTCTACTGGGCCAATGTAACCGAGGCCCTTGGCGATTGGTTCGTGCCCCGCCACGGGAGTTACACGCCCTCGGGGGAATACAAAACCCAGATGATCGGGGCGCAGGCCAATGTGCTCATGGCCGATGGTCGTGTGCAATTACTGACCTATGGGAGCGATCCGGTGGCCACGAAGGCAGATTTGGTTGAATTTTTACCGAGGTTTGACAAATGAATCCTTTGAAGACGATTGGGCTCGGAATATTTGCCGCTGTCGCGTTGTTCTGGGGCATCCAGCAGGTCATGCGGACCTGTCGGCCGCCCGACGCACCGCCCCGCTTCGCGGTGCATGAGGCGCCCGGCGCGCTGCTGGCCGAGGCGATCCGGGCTGATTGGCCGCAGGTTCGTCGGCTGGTGGTGTTGACGAATCAGGAAAATCCGTATGACCAGCGCATTGGCGCGGGGGTCGTCTATGGCTTGCGGCGCACGCTCAAGGGCCGGGGGGCGCCGCGAATTGACGTCGAGCCCTTAAGCGGTCCCTTGACCGCCGAAGTAGTCGCCGCCCGGCGCGGGGATGCGGCCGAGATGGTCATTTCGACTGTGGGTTTTCCGGAGGGGCGCCCGCCGGCGGGCGCTGACGCGCAGCCGGGACCGCTGGTCATCGTGGATTTTCCGCCGGGTCCCGGCGGTGGGCGTTCCTCCTGGCGCAAACATGCGGCCCTGGTTCTGACCTGGGCGGATGATGACGCGCCCGAGGACGCGCCGCCTTACGTCCTGCTGCGCTAATAGCGCGCGTTAAAGGGTCTTATTGACGCGCGGCCGACTCCCAGGCATCTTAGGGCGCATGGACACACCCATCGCGCAGGATACGATTGCGGCGATCGCCTCGGCCCTGGGCCCGGGGGCGATTGCGATTGTCCGCGTCTCCGGTCCGCAGGCTCTACCGCTGGCCGACGCGGTCTTCCGGGGATCCGGGCGGCCTCCGTCGCAACGCCCCGGTCACAGTGTGTGTTCGGGTATGGTTTGCGCTGCCCATGGCGAACCCTTGGACGAGGTTTTGGTGCTGATCTTTCGCGCGCCCCGTAGCTACACCTGCGAGGACGTGGTTGAGTTTCATTGTCATGGTGGCGGTCAATCGGCCCGGCGCGTCCTGCGGCGGGCGCTGGCAGCGGGCGCCCGCGCGGCCGAACCGGGCGAGTTCACCTTGCGGGCCTTCCTGAACGGGCGGCTGGATTTGACGCAGGCCGAAGCGGTGCAGGATTTGATTCAGGCGCGTTCCGAACGGGCGGCCGATGCGGCCTTACAGCAGTTGCGGGGCGGTCTGCGCCAGGCGGTGGCAGCGATTCATGAAGAGGGCCTGACGGCCCTGACGCCTATCGAAGCCGCTCTGGATTTTCCGGATGACGAGATGCCGACGCCGATCCTGGCGCCGATTGGGCCGGCGCTCGAGCGCGCGGCGGCCGCCTTGGGCCGGCTGCTCGAGACCGCCACCGAGGGACGGCTGCTGCGCGCGGGGGTGCGACTGGTTCTGGCCGGTCCGGCCAACGCCGGCAAGTCCTCCCTGTTCAATGCGTTGCTGGGTACGGAACGCGCGATCACCAGTCCGCAGCCGGGCACAACCCGCGACACCATCGAGGCGGCCTGGCCATTGCACGGCATTCCTATCACCCTCGTGGATACCGCCGGTTTGCGCGCGGCGGCCTGCGCCATCGAATCCGACGGCATTGGGCGCACCCGCGCCGAGCTGGGGCAGGCCGATCTGCAACTCCTGGTGCTGGACGGCGCCGGTCCGCTTGATGATGACGCCCGGGCGACCCTCGCGGCGCCCGCTCCCGCCGGCCGCCTGATCGTGCTCAATAAGAGCGACTTGCCCCCCGCGCTGGACCGTGCCGCATTGCCGCCCGGCATTCCGGTGATTGCCGTGTCCGCCTTGACTGGTCAGGGGCTGGCCGACCTCCGCCATCGCCTGGTCGAAATGCTCGATGCAGATCTCCTGAGCGATCCGGCGCCCCATGCGGTCATTGCCGAGCGCCACCGGCTGTTGCTGGCCTGCGCGCAGGAAGAGCTATCGGCTGCCCGGACGCTGTTCGATCCCGCCGCCGAATCCGGCTGGGTCCTGGTCGCCGGCCATATCCGTGCCGCGCTCGAAGCCCTCGGCGAATTGAGTGGCCGCCACTATCAGGCGGAGCTGCTCGATCGCATATTTTCCGGGTTCTGTATTGGGAAGTGACTGGATCGCGATTTCCGGCGCCCGGCCAGCCAACAGGCGACGCCTCCCAGTAGCGCCAAGAGCGCGGCGTGCGGTTCGGGCACGATCACAAAGGCCATGTCCAGGGATTCAGCGGTGATTGGATCACGCAGCTCGATCCAGTCCACGGGCAGAGTTTCGTAGAAATCCTCGGTAACCGCATCGTCATTCCAGTGATTACTGCTCGTTTTCCACCCGAACTCCGTGTTTTCAGTCTCATTGGCCACATGAATATCAAGCCAGTAGATCGTGCCGCTCTGCTGTTCGAACCAACGGCTCGGATCAATCATGACATTATATTGCCAAATATCCTGATGGTCATTCTCCAGGTACTGGCCGACTCCCGCCGGGGTAATCGGATCATACCAACCCTGGTCTCCTGTACCGTACAGCCGGATCGTGACCAGGCCGGGATCGTAAAGGTACGTGTTGTATGTCCAGAGTTCGTCGCCGGGCATGCTGTAGCTGTCCGGATCCCCCGGATTCGCGGGGATGTCCGCGTGCAAACTCAGGTGGATGTTGCTCAACAGGCCCACGGTATCTCCCTTCCAGGAACCCCAGAAATGAATGGAGGTGATCGGGCCATTCTGCGTGCACTGGAAATCGTCCGCCACGACATTGGGTCCATCCACTTTCACATCCCACCCATTCGGATTGGGCAATTGCGGGTAATGCATCTTATAGGGATCCCCCTCGGTCCAATCCGCAGAAGCCACCAGCGGCGCCCAAACGAGCGCCAAGCAGAGCATTCGCTGAATCATTTTCATCATAGTCGCTGTTCTCATTGGTCTGTCTCCCTATTTTGCTTTATCTCACCATGAGACAAGCTCCATCCATCTGATTCAGTTTCCGCGTTCGGCGCGGCCTGCGCCACGCATTTGCTGCGATATATCGCGCAGATATTGCGCCGCCCCTCGAAAAGAGCTTGCCGATGGGCTGGGGGCGGGGCATGCTGGCCTTATGCAAGGCGAAGTGGAGAAAGCCATCAAGCGCTCCGCCTGGTACCGGCGCTACGCGCGGGCGTTTGTGATCGAAAGCGGTTTGCCGTTGCGTTTGGTTTCGGCGCGGGGGTTGGCGCGGCAAGCTGGTCGCTGGGAGACACTGACGCCATTCTGTCGAAAGATGCAAGCCGTGGCCGGGACCGTTTCCAGCTGCCGTCATGGCCTGCTGGCCTTGATCCGGGACCTCACGCCGGCAGGATCCCGAGAGCCCCAGCGGGTGGCCTGCCCCATGGGGCTGTCGGTCTACGCGGTACCGGTGGCCATCTGGCCGGAAGACGCGCTGCTGTTGGTGACCGGTGGCGTATTGGCGGGGCATGGCGGGGCCAATGCGGCCGTTGGATTTGAGAAACGATTGGCCGGGCTGTTGGCGCATCTGGGACCGGAGGCGCGGCGGGGGTTGTCGGGGCTTGTGAACTCAGTCCAGGTCGTCCCGGCGGATGCGCTGCACGCCCATGTGCGCATGCTGACACTGCTGGGAGCGCAGTTGGCTGAAGTCACCGAGGAGATGTGGCAAGCGACCCAAGCCCAGGAACGGGACTCGATCCGCAAGGCCCGGGCTCTCATTGCTGAACGCCATCGCGAGCCCATTCACCTGCCGGAGATTGCCCGCGCTTGCGGAATGAGCGCGGGCCATTTCTCCCGCGTATTCCACCGCGAAACGGGATTGACCTTTGCCTCCTATGTCAGCCATGTGCGCGTGGCCGCCTGGCAGCACTTGCTGGCGGATCATGCCCGCGCGGTATCCGACACGGCGTTTGAAGCGGGCTTCCAGTCCTTGTCCCAAGCCAATCGGGCCTTCCGGGCGATTGTCGGCTTTAGTCCCAGCGCGTATCGCGCACAGCTTCGTTCGAGGGCCAGGTGGCCAGTCTGTCTTTGAGTCCCATGTTCCGCTGGGTGGGCCGGTTGACCCCGGCTTTGAAAGCGGCCTCCGTACACCACATTTCGACGCCCATTTCCGCGCGGGTGATCGCCGTATAGATCAGTTCCCGGGTCAAGACCGGGCTATCCTGATCCGGGAGGACCAGGACCACCTGGCCGAAACCCGAGCCCTGGGCCTTGTGGACGGTCATGGCGAAGGCGGTCTCATGGTCGGGCAATAGGCCACAGGGCACGGTGCGAAACGCGTTCGCGGCCGTCTCGAAACAGGCGCACGGCGCCCGGGAGGGCGTTGCCAGGACGATGCCCACATCGCCGTTGTACAGATTGAGATCGGGATGATTCCGGGTTATCAGAATGACCCGGTGATCGTAGAACACACCCTGGCGGTCGGGCAGCAGCAGGTCTTCGATGGCGCGGTTGATGCGCTCGACGCCCTGGGGACCGCGGCGCAGGGCGCAGAGGACCCGGAAGCGGCGCAGGGCGGCGAAGGCCGCGGGGGCGTCGGTCGCGTCGAGAAAGGGTTGAAAGCCCTCGCGGACGGCGGCGCTGAACGCCGGGGGCGGGTTGGTGGCGTTGAACCCGAGACCGTTCCGGGTGACGACGCGGCCCGCGTCGCTTTGCGCGGAGGCCTGGGCCTGTTGCCAGGCTTCGGCGGCCGCGCCGCGGTTGACGGCGCGGCTCAATCGGGCCACGGGGGATTCGGGGGGGAAGCGATGGCTTTGGGTTAGCGTGGCCACGCAGGGCTGGAGGGGGACGGCCTGGCAGAGTTCGGCCAAAACGCTGCCGGGTTCGACGGAGGCGAGCTGGTCCTTGTCGCCCAGCAGGATCAACTGGGTATGCTCACTGATCGCTTCGAGCAATTTGGCCATTTTCGGCAGGTCAATCATGCTGGTTTCGTCAATCAGCACGACGTCCGCCGCCAGGGGATTCTCGCGGTTGTGGACAAAATAGGGCGAGCCGCGCTGGAAGCCCAGCAGGCGTTCGATGGTGGCGGCCGGTTCCGGGATGCGGTTGGCCTCCCCGAGCTGTTCATGCAGGCTTTCGTCAATGCGCGCGGCGGCTTTCCCCGTGGGGGCGGCGGTGCGCACGCGCAGCGGTTCGGCGGGCCGGATCGCGGCCAGCAGGCGCAGGCAATGGGCGGCGACGGTCGTCTTGCCCGTGCCGGGGCCGCCGGTAATGATCGTCAGGCGATTCTCCAGGGCCTTGCGCAAGGCGGTCTGTTGCTCGGCGCTCAAACCGGTTGCCGCGATGGCGGCCTGCCAATCGTTGACGTCGCGGACGGCAGGCGCCTGGGCCAGATGCATCAAGCGGGCGGCCACTTGCTGCTCGTATTGCCAGAAGCGGCGCAGGTACAACCGGTTGCCCTCCCGCACGAAGGGGGTGTTGCCGACGCCGGTTCCCACCAGCGCCGGAAAGGTATCCAGGGCGTTGACCGCGGCGGGATCGGCGAGCGTTAAATCCAGATAGACATGTCCCTCGCCGGTGATCCGGCTGGCCTGTGCCAACAGCGCCTGGACGGGTTCAGGGGGGTGCTCGTCATACAAGCGCATCAAGGCCTCAACGAGCTGGACGTCAATCTCCCGCGGACGGTCGGATGCAGGCGCGGGGTGGGGGGAGGGTGCGTTCATCCGGCGTCTCCGGTGAAGAAAGTGGCCAGCCGTTGGATGAGCCCGCGCGGCGGCCGGTCATGAAAAATGCCCCGCGCGCCGTCCCCGCCGATGCCCCTCAGGAACAGGTAGAAGACGCCCCCGAAATGCCGGTCATAGTCATAGTCGCGGAGGCGGCCGGCGAGATAGCCGTCGAGGGCCACCACGTAAATCAGATATTGCAGATAATAGGCATGGCGGCGCATTTCCCGCGCCAGCCCCGCAGTGTGGAAATCATCGGGCCGCCGGTTCAACTGGTTGGACTTCCAATCCACCAGGTAGAACCGGCCCGCCCGCTCAAAGACCAGGTCAATGGATCCGGTCATGAACCCCAGCGGAATGGGGGCGCGCCGCCCGGCGAGCGCGGCGATGAAGTCCGGATCCCGCGCGGGAGATTGCCAGGCCTCCTCGAGGAGCGGCGCCACTTCATGGAGACCGCGGACGGTTTGGTCTTGCAGGGCGAAATGAAAATCCAGCTCGGAGCGCCGGGCGACAAGCGGGATATCCCGCAGGTTGAAGGGACCATAGCCGGCATCGAGCGGGGCGGTCAGCGTTTGGCGCACCATGTCGTGAACTGCCTGCCGTTGCGCGCCGCGCAGGCGCTGCTGCTCGGGCGGGAGGTCGGCGGTGGGCTGGGGGCAAAGGCGATACTGATCAAGGGCGTCGTTTACAACGCGGGAGATGACGGCGTCATCGGCCTGGAAATCAAGGCGCTCGAAAAGGGTGTGCCAGCAGGTACCCAGTTTCGCGCCCCCGGGGATCGTGAAGATGGGTGCGGGGGGCTCATCCGGTTCCGGGGCGGGGGCGGGCTCATTTTCTACCTGATCCACATCCACCTCGTCGGGCAGGCTGACGCCGGGCGGCCCGGCGGGGGCTGCTTCGGTTGCGTCATGGGCCGTGAGTGAAGAGAAACTGGCATGGCCATGGGTTTGGTCCACTTTGGGCGGTGCGGGGCGTTCGAGCGGAGCACCCGGCGCTTCGGGGGGGCGGGCGCCGTCCGGCACGTCCAGGGGCAGATCGGTCGCGCGCAGGTAGCTGTCGGCGCCGGGCGTCTGGCCGGGCAAGCGCTGGCGCCAGTGCGCCAGCAAGTGCGCGAGGGCTCCAGAGAGGGCCTGGTCCGGCTCATCCGATACGGCGAGCAGATAGACGCGGTTGACGGCGCGGGTGAGCCCGACATATGCGAGCCGGATATCCTCCCCGAGGCGTTCCGCGCGCGCCCGGTCCTTGGCGGCTTCGGCTGCTGTGTCCAAATCCAGAACCAGGCGGTTTTGGTCGTCGTGATAGCTCAGCAGCGGTTCGTTTCTGTGCCTGGGCTGCGCCTGCCGCCGCCAGAGCGTGGGCAGAAATACAATCGGGAATTGGAGTCCCTTGCTTTTGAAAATGGTCATGATTTTAACCGCGTCGTCATCGTCGGCCAGGCGCGTCTTGGCGGATGCGTCGGCTTCGTCGCCGGTCGCGGGGCCGGTTGTACGCTGCTGGCTGAACCAGCGCAACAAGGCGGCGGGGGCCAGTTGCTGCGCGCGGGCGGCCTGATGGACGCGCTCGACCAGATGCAGGAGGTCGGTCAGGCGCCGGGCGCCGTCGGGCAAGCCCAGGACATGGGCGCGCAGATCAAGGCGGTGGGCGAGAAAGCGAAAGGCCTCGATGAAGGAGTGGGTGTGCCAGCGCCGGCCGGCCTCCTGAAAGATGTCCGTCCACTCTTCGAGTGTGCGCCCCGGCGCGGCGGCGGCGGGCGGCGCCTCGGGCGCCTCGCGGTTGAAGCGGGCAATGGTCTCGACCGGGCAGGGGATGAAGTCGGCGGTGAGTGCGCTGCGCAGGCGCGTGCCATTTGCAGGGGACAACAGGGCCTGCATGACCAGGGCCAGTTGGGGCGCCTCGGGCGACGTAAATACATTGCCGGCCGCCTGCCGAACCGCGTTGACGCCGCGCTGGATCAATTCTTTCTGGACGTGCGCGGCGTCGCCGTGGGTCAGCACCAGTACCGCGATGTCCGAGGGTTGGATGGCCCGCGGCGCCGGGCCGCCAAAGCGCAGGGTATCGTCGGAGAGCAAGCGCACGATTTCGCGCGCGGTATCCGCGAGCAGGCCGCGGGCCAGCGCGCTGGTCGCGCTTACCGACTCCTTTTCAGCCCGTGTCCGCATCCATAGTTGCAGCGGGCGGGGATCCGGTTGGCCGTTCCGCAACAGGATCTGTTCCGGTTTCAGCCCGTGGGCATCGAGGTCCCCGGGGTAGACGATGTTCCGGCCCGCGCGGAAGGTCGCGCCCGGCTCGCCGTCTTGGAACAATTCATTGATTGCGGCCACCAGATTGGGCTCGGAACGATAATTTCTGGACAGGGAGTAGCGTTGGCTTTCGGGGACGTGTCGGCGGGCCTCGAAATAGGTAAATACATCCCCGCCCCGGAATCCATAAATGGCCTGTTTGGGATCGCCCACCAGCAGCAAGGGCGGGCGGAGAGGCAGCGCCGCGTCCGGCCTGAAGAGATCGGAAAAGATGCCCCACTGGACGGAGTCCGTATCCTGAAACTCGTCAATCAGGGCCGCTTTGAATTCCTGCCGCAAGACCTCCCGGAGGCGCGGCCCCGCCGTGGCGTCGCGCAGCGCCGCGCGCACATTGTACAGCATGGCGTCGTAGGTCAGCGCTCCGCGCGCTTCGAGCCGCCGGCGCAATTCCACGACCAGTGCCTCGACGATTTCAATCTGGCGGGCCAGTTCGCTATTCGCGGGCGCTTCGGTGGCAATAGTCTTGAGGCACTTGCGGAACGGCTTGGCGTCACCCGCCGCCGGTGGGTTGGCCATCTGGCGCAAGATAAAGACCATGGCATCCCGGAGGCTGCTCTCGGGTTGGGCTTCGTTGCCGATCGGGTGGGCGGCGGCCCACGCGGCGAGGGCCGCGGCCTGGTCGTTGACTGCATTGACGAGCGCGCTGAGGTCCACGGGCTCGGCGTTGGCACTGGGCAGCAGTTGTCCGGGGGCGATCCAGGTGGCCTGGCCGCGCAAGTTGCCAATCGGTTGCCAGGCATGCTGGCAGGCGGCGACGAAGGCGTCGAATGCCGGGGTGGCGGGCAGGACCGGTCCGGCCAGGGCGGCGTCCGGATGCTGCGCCCGGGCGGTGACCAGCGCCACCAAGGTCTCGAGCTTCGGGAACGGAACGTTGTGGGCGTTGGCCGGGTAGGCATGCTGACGCCACCAGTCCTGGCAGACTTCCTGAATGATCGCTGCGGGATCGGACAGCAGCTCCGCCTCGGGATCATGGCCGCATTCGAAGGCGTAGCGTTCCAATACGCGGTTGCAAAAGCCGTGAATGGTGAAAATAGCCGCGTTGTCAAAATCCATCAGCGCCAGCCGGATGCGGGTGATGAGGTCGGCCGGCGCGACCTGGACGGCGGCTTGCGCGAGGGCCGCCCGGATGCGGTCCTCTACCACCGCCGCCCGCTGGGGCTGCTCGAGCTGATTGCGGCAATCCACCAGTACCCGCCGCAACCGGTCGCGGAGTTCGCGGGTGGCGGCCTCGGTGAAAGTGACCACCAGGATCTGCTGGACGGTCAGGCCGGCTTCGAGGACGAGCCGGAGATAGGCGTTCTGCATGTTGTACGTCTTGCCGGTGCCGGCGCTGGCCTCGACCAATGTCCACTCATCAGGCGTCCAGTCCGAAAAGACGATTTGGGAGAAATCAGTCATGGCTGGGCCTTCTCTTTCGGCAGTCGCCGGCTGGCCGCCAGCAGGGGACCCATAATCTGTTCCGCCAGCGCCGCGAAACCGGCGTCTTGAAGGGGGCCCTCCTCGCCATGCGCTGCGCGGTAATAGGGATCATCCACGCCCTGAAAGGCGGGCTGACTCCCGTTCGAAACCCATTGCTTGACCGCCTGCTCGAGCGCTCGCTCTTTCGCCGCGGGTGGGTCCCCGCCGGGCGACTTGCTCTCCATGTAGGCGAGCGCCATTTCCGGCGTGAAGGGCAGTATGCGTTCCCGGCCATCGCGGTAGATGCGCACATACTCCCGCAACAAGGCCGCCGCATCGGTTCGGGCCGGAATGGTCAAGCATGCCGCCTTGACGTCCTTACTGTCCTTGCCCTGTACGATCAGGGATTCGACCGGCTGCCCGGCCGCGGCGAGCAGCAGATGGGACAGCCAGGCCGCCAGAGCATGATCCGCCCTGGCTGACCCGCAGCGAAAGGCCAAGACGGCCTGACGGCCCTCCGGTCCCAGGGAAAAGCCGGGGACCAGGCCGCTGAGGGTGATGGGGACACCGTCTTGCTGCCAGGTGACGGTTCGGACGTCCCCGGTGGCCTGCCGGGCGGCGAGCAGCAGGTCGCGCAGGGATCCGACGTCCTCCCAGCACGTATCCAGCAACGCGCTCAATTCGTCCCGTGCTTTCTTGAACCAGGCCCGTCCCCAATCACCCAGCGGAATCTGGCCGTTGGCGCACAATTGCGCGTGCAACGGTTCCCAGTCGTCGGCAGCCCTCTCGGGATCGAGCAGGGCCTTCAGGAGCGCCTCGCGAATGGCGTATCGCGCAAGCGGATCGGGTGCAAAGGTTTCGGCGTCCTCCAAAGCGGTCTCGGTGTCCAGTTCCAGGCGCGCCCCAAGGATCCGGCGGTAGTAGAACCGGGCGGGATGCTTGAAGAACGCAACCAGGTCGTCGAGCTCGATCATGAGCGGCGCCGGGGCGGGGACCGGGCGGGCGGGGGGCGGGGGCGTATCCCGTGGCAGCCTCCGCGCGGCGGCCGACCAGTTGCTGATGGAGTAGGAGATCAGCGGCGAATCAGGACGGAAATAGTCGGGATGAAAGGCCTGGAGCCGGTGATGGAATTGGCGGTAGTGCTCCGGGCCGAATTTCAGGTCGAGATACTCGCACAATTCCCGGACCACCACGGATTCGCAGGCCCGCTCGTTGTCTTCTTCCGAAAAGGCCGGATAGCTGATGAGCAGGCGTTCGTCGGCGTTCAACAGGGCTTCCAGGAAGGCCATGCGGTCTTCGATGGGTTGGGACCGGTCGCCCAGTTTGCGGGCGCCGCGCAGCAGGTCATAGGCGGGTCGGTGCTCGGCGCGGGGAAACAGGCCGTCGCCCATGCCCAGGAGGCACATGACCCGCCGCGGCGTGCTGCTGCCGGGCCGCAGCGAGCTGAAACATACGGCATTGCGGGTCAGCCCCGTGCCGCCCTCCGTTTCCCCCAGTTGGCCGGTCAGGAAATCGCGGATGACGGGCAGGGGCACTGCGCCCCGGTAGCCGGCGGCGGCGCTGCTGGCGCGCAAGAGGCGCACGGCGCCTTTCAAGCGCGCCAGGTCCGCGAAGGTCTGGTTGTCGTTGATGAAGAAGTCATCAATCAGCGCCTCGAGCCGGTCGGCCCAGGACGCGACGGGGTGGGCTTGCGCGCAGTAGTCCGTAAAGGCGGTCAGGCGCTCGTAGCAGGCGACGAGGCGCCCCAGCAGGACGGCGCCCTGGCCTTCGGCGCAGTCGCAGGGGATCAAGGGCGGCGCGCCGTGTGCCGGCGGCAGCGGGCCAAGGGCATAGCCCAGGAGCAGGCGGTCCAGGCCATGACGCCAGGTGGTTTCGGCGCCGAAGGCCGCGCCGCAGACCGCCTGGCGATGGTCCGGGGTCCGGCCCCAGCGGATCCCCGCCCGGTGCAGCCAAAGGGCGATTTCCTCGACGTCGCCCGGTTCGATGCCAAAGGCCCGCCCCAGGCTCTCGCAGCGAAATAGATCCACCACTTCCGGCGCGCTGAAGCGACTGTCTCCCAGGGACAGCAGCCGCCGGAAGGCTGTCGCCACCTGGCTCTCGCCCGCCGCGATCCGGTCGGCGAAGACAAACGGGATGGTCGCGTCGGCTGCGGGATGCGGCGTGCTGAACACGGCTTCGATGTAGGGCGCATAGGCCGTCATGTCGGCGACTTGCACCTGCACCTGGCGGGGCTGCAAGCCCGGCAGATCCGCGAAGCACTTGAGCAACTGGTCCCGCAGAATTTCCACCTCACGCATCTTGCCGTGGCACAGGTGCAGTTGGATCGAGTCGTCCGGCGGCACGGCCAAACGGTCGCGGGTCGCATCGCAGGCCACGATGGTTTGCCGGAGCGCGGCCAGGACGGATCCGCCCTGGGGCGCCGCGGCCTGATCTTCGATCTGGCCGTCGGTGAGATCCAGCGCGCCGGCCACGAGGTCGCGCCAGCCCCGGGCATAGGCGCTCAGCAGGGGATGCATCCGGTCCAAATGAGCGAGTCCCTCGTCGTCCGCGGGGGGGGTAAGGGACGCGGGCGGCAGGGCGCGGGCGCGCAGTGATTCCCGGTCGAACCAGTCGGTCGTCGGCGACGGATTGAAGAGGTAGAATTGAACGGGCAGGCACTGGCTCAAGGCCAGGAAGAAGGCGAGATAGGTGACGGGCATCATGACCGGAGCGAAGACCCGGATCTGGCCATAGGTGTCCGCGATGGCGCACTGCGGCAGATGGGTGGCCATGGCCTGAAAGGCGGCCAGGAAGGTCTGGTCTTCGGCCCCGTGCACCAGGCGCCGCCACAGGATCGGCTCCCAGGCGGTGGCGGCGGTCGTGTCCGTGCCGCCGCCCCGTTGCCAGTCGGCCATCATCGCGGGACGATACGTGACGTATTGTTCCAGGAGCGCGGCCAGGCGGCCCGCCAGCTTGAAGCATTTCCGCGGGTCAACCGTTTCGCCGTCCCGGTCTTGGATATAGCGTTGCACCGGCGCCAGTTCCGCCTCAGGGGGCGCGTCCCGCAGCATCTCATACAGCCGCCAGCGCATGCTCTTGACGGAAAACGGATGGTTCTCGGGATCCGGCTGGGGGGCCTGGCCCGGCGCGTTCATCCGCGCCAGCCAGTCGTTGACAAACAGTGGCAACAGCGGAAAGTCACAGTTGGCCAAGACCCGCGGCCCCTGGTTGCGGGGCCGGTCGAAGAGATAGTGAAGCTGCAGCCAGGCCTGTTGAATCCGGTTGGGCACCACAATGCAATCCCGCCGCGCAAAAACCGTCGCGGGCGTAGCGGCCCGATCCCCATCCAATTGGTCGAACAGGTCATCCGCCAATTGCGCGTAGCTGTGGCTCCATGCGATGCGCAGTGTCATGGTCCGCGCGCGGGTTATCGCGCCCCCGGGGCCGGCAATAGACACCAGATTATCAAGCCCGTTCGGTTTGTACGCATGCCGAGTCCTTCTCCAATTTGGGATATGAAAGCGCTTATACCGCATCCGCCGTCAGCCGCACAGGAAAAATCATTACCCTCCGGCTGGCCGGGGGGCGGGAAGATGAGCGGGCAGGCAGGAATGCCTGCCCCACCTTGTTGTTCGCGGGGGAGAGCTTAAGAGATGAGGGACAGAGAGATAGTGTCGGTGTCGGGCAACCGTCTCCGGGGGTCTGTGCCGACTGAGCGCGTTCTATCTCACGGCGGCGAAGAGATGAGGGACAGAGAGATAGTGTCGGTGTCGGGCAACCGTCTCCGGGGGTCTGTGCCCACTGAGCGCGTTCTATCTCACGGCGGCGGAACGCTTGCTGCTGGGGCTCATCCTGCTTCTGCTGTTTGTCGGCCTGGCCGTGCGCTGGTACCGGGTGCGCCAGGCCGCCCCGGCCCCGTACCAGTCGCCCTACGATGTGCCGCCGCCCGCCGCCGCGGAGGACGCCATCACAATTCACTCGACACGACCCTGATCGCTTACGGAAGACACGCCGCTCGCAACGCCGCAAAGCGCGCGAAGAGGATAACGAAAACGGCGTGGTCAAGAAGAAGCGCGTCCCTTTAGTCTTCTGTGCTCGTCGCCGCTCTCGTCCGACGCAACAAATGCCGGACGCAGTGCTCACGCATTGCTCACGCATGGACGTTGAAAAATGGGGGTTGACAGGGCCACCGAAGGACGCTAGTTTCCGGGCTATTGACTTCAGGGAACTACGAAGTCAAAAGAGGAATGCACCAATCGTGACAACGGCACTGGGCAGCTAATCGTGCAACAGACCTCCTCCACTGGCGTTACCACCACCTATGCCTACGACGCCCTGCGGCGTCAGGTCGGCGTCTTCTCGGAATCCGCTGGAGGGACGCGCTCCGTCGCGTCCGTGACCGCATACAACCACCTTGGACAGGTCGAATCCGTCACCGATGCCGCTGACAACGTCACACTCTACCTCTACGACGCCGCCACCGGCCGCCGCATCAGCACCCTCGACCCCCTCGGACAAGCCACCCACACCGCCTATGATCTCCCGGGCCGCGTCATCGCCACCTGGGGCGCCACCTATCCCGTCGCCTACGAATATGACCCCCACGGCCGCATGACCGCCAGGTACACCCTGCGTGACGGGGCGGTGGAGACCAACTTCACCGACTACGCCGCGCTTGCCGCCATCCTGTCGGCCTTCGACAAGACCGCATGGCATTACGACCTCGCCACGGGCCTGCTCACCATCAAAGTCTATGCCGACGGCCACGGCACAGCCTACACCTACACCCACGACGGCCAGCTCGTCACCCGCACCTGGGCCCGGGGTATCGCCACGGAGTACGCTTA
>JAIPIQ010000038.1 GCA_021734645.1 Fidelibacterota bacterium
AATCTGGCGCCGGTTGCCGGCAGGCGGGTGGGGGGCGAGGGGCATGAGAGGGGGCGGCGGGTGGTCATACGCGGGGAGGAGCGGGGCGCCCATGCGCTGGGGGCTTGGCTGACGGTGGTCTTCGATGGCCGCGGCGAGCAGCCCAGTGTCGAGTCCCTCCCGCCGGGGGTCGAGGTGGTTTTCACACCCGGGCGACAGACCGCCGATAGCTACATCGAGCGGCTGGTGTGCGCCGCGGCCCGGCCCGAGCGCATCTGGGTCGTCTGTTCGGACCGCGCGGAACTGGACACTGTCACCGCCGCGGGCGCTCAGGGGATGTCCTGCCGTCAATTCATCGAAACCGTGGTCAGCACGGCCGCGACCCTGGCGGGGGTGCGCCGGATGACGCGGCGTCCCGGCGCGCGCCTGGGGGATTTTTTCCCCGGCTGAATCAGCCGTAGGATTTGTGGTACCGTACGCGATCGGTTTCCGCGGGTTGGGGCGCGGGTTCCTTGTCCGGGGCGGGGGCCGACTGCGGGGCGTCCGTTGCCGTTGGCGCCGGGGGCGCTTCCGGGGCGGGGGCCGACTGCGGGGCGTCCGCTGCCGCCGGGGCGGCCGTCCGGCGTTGCTGGACGAAATCCATCCGCAGCGCGGTCAGTGTTTCCGCCAGCGCGCGCGCCTCCGTGGCGCTCAGGTTGCCGGTGGTCTTGGCCTCGAGACCCTCGATCAGGTCAATCATGGCCTGGGCCGCTTCGAGATTCACCGTCGGCTGGCCGGATTCCGGATCCGGAATGCGCCCCAGATGCTGGACCGCCATCATGGTCAACATCTGCAACAGCCCCGCAAAACGGGGGTCCAGATCCTGAGGAGGGGTGCCTGTCTGCTGATTACTCATGTTGTCATACTCCGTTTGTTACGAGGTTTATTGATCGGGTGTGGATTCGGGTTGCGGGGTGGCGGGGGCGGTTGTGCGGGCTGCGCGGGAGAGGAAGGGGTGGCGGAAGGCGGTTTCAAAGTCGTAGCCCTGGGCGAAATCGGCTTCCGTGTCCTCATCGGTTTTGCCCAGCGCGCCGTAGTCCACGAGGCGGAAGACGATGGCGCCGAAATCCTCGGTGGAGCGCAGCCCCCAGTGGGCCAGCACGCGGTAGGCCAGGGGGCCGAATTGATCAAGGGCCAGGCGGCGCAGCCCTTCGAGCAGTTCGGTGCCGCGCACATGGCGCGGCGCGCCGGCTTCCTTCTGCTTCAGCATCTTGATCGTGTAATCCAGGCCTTCGCGGACGAAGAGATAGGCCTCGGGCGCGTAGCGGGTTTCCGTGCGCACGATTTCCGCGATTGCCTCTTCGAAGGTCGGCCGTCTCATGGAGTGGCCAAGGCCTGGCGCAGGCGCTCCGCAAAGGTTTGCAACTCGATTTCGTCCCGGTAGGCTTTCGGATTCCAGTTCCAATGGTGGCCGTCGGCCGCGAAACGGGGGATGACGTGAAAGTGCACGTGCTTGACCGCTTGGCCGGCCACCGCGCCATTATTCTGAATGACGTTAATGCCCTCGGCGCCCAGGCCAACCTGCTGGGCGCGGGCGACGCGCTGGACGGCCGTCAGCAAAGGGGCCAGCACAGCGGGCGGAACGGCCGTAATCGGGTCATAATGCGCCTTGGGTATGACCAGGGCGTGGCCCTTGATGATCGGGCCGATATCCATGAAGGCCAGCACCTGCTCATCTTCAAACAGCCGGGTGCAGGGGATTTCCCCCGCCACAATCCGGCAAAATATGCAATCCGGCTCGCGCATGCCTCGTATGTCCCTTCCAGTGTTCGTGCTTAAGCGTCTGTCATTCTTTATACTCGATCGGCGTCCGAATGCAAGCCCGCCGAAAACAGTAACCAGTGATCAGTGGATCAGTGATCAGTCCCTCCTGAAACCTGACACCTGTTCTCTCGAACAAGGCCCACCGCAAGGCGTGTCCTGAACCGCCCCGCTTCACCGACCCGCCCCTCGTGAACGGGTATTGCGGGTTTTAGGTGCGGGTTTTAGGTTGGCGCACGGGCGCGCATCTGGTAGGGTCTCGGCAAATTGACGGAGGACCGCCGGTGGGCGACCCCGGGTCTGGAGAGGTATTTATGAAAATGAGCGTGTGTACCCGGCGCTTTTGGGCGCTGGGGGTGTGGCTCTGTGCGGAGATGTTGCCGGCGCAGTTGCCCGTACCCCTGCCGGCCCGGCCTGCCGCCCCCCTGGCAACGGATGCCGTCCCGGCCCGCGCGGCGCCCCAGCGCGCGCCCGCCCGCGCGGCAGCGGAAATCGAGGACGTGGTCGCCACCCCCGCCGAACCGGAAACGCCACCGCAAGTCGAGATTGAGGCGGACCGGCTTGAATATGACATGGAACGCAAGCTCATGATCGGGGCCGGCAACGTCACGGTGCGCCAGGGGCCCGACGTGCTCCGGGCCGACTATGTCACCGTGCGCAGCGATACCCAGGACGCCTTCGCCACCGGGAACGTATTGATGGAGCGGGACGGAACCCTATGGCGCGGTGACGAGCTGAGTTACAATTTCAAAACGCGGCAGGGCGATTTCGGGGAATTCATCGGCTTTGTTGACCCCTTCTATGTGCGGGCGGCCGAATCGGAACGGGAAAGCGAAGACTTGACCCGTTTGCGGGGGGTGCGCCTGACGACCTGCGAAGGCGACGACCCCGAGTTCGTGATGCGCGCCCGCCGGGCCGAGCTGGTGGACGGTACCAAGGTCAAGATTTACCACGCCGTTTTCTTTCTGGGGCCGTTCCCCGTTTTCTATCTGCCCTATGGCGAATATGATTTTACCCGGCGCACACATATTGATTTCCAGCCCGGGTTTTCCAGTCGGTGGGGCGCGTTTGCCCTGACGGCGTACAACTGGTGGATCAGCAACTATGTCGAGCTGTCCCATCGGGTGGATTACTACAGCGAGCGGGGTTGGGGCTTCGGCCAGGATATCAAGTGGGAGGACACCAATTCCTTCGGGGGCCTGTTCCGGGCCTACTATATTGACGACCAGCGCATTTATCGCAATGAAACCCAGGAGGAAATCCGTGGCGACAAGTTGACGGCGGAGCGCTACCGGTTCCGCCTGGAGCACACCCACAATCTGACCGAGCGCGACTATCTGATCGCGGATTTCAATTACATGAGCGACGAATTCGTGCTCGAGGATTTTTTCCGGCGCGAGTTCCGGCGCAATGCCGAGCCGGAGACCCGGGCGAGTCTGACGCACCGGGGGGATCGCTACACGGCTTCGATCCTGGCGGACAAACGGCTGAACGAGTTTTACGACCACGTGGATCGTTTTCCCGAGATCACGCTGGCCCTGCGCCGCCAGCGCCTGGGGTCGTCCCCGTTCTACTACCAGGGCGCCCACGTGGGGGCCTACTTGGAAAGGCAGTATGCCTATGATGAGCGTGAGCCATATGATGCCTTGCGCCTGGATTCAGACAATTTCCTGTATTGGCCCACCCGGCATTTCGGTTTCTTGAATCTCGTGCCGCGCGCCGGGTACCGGGCCACGTTCTATTCGAAAACGATTGGACGGGAGGACATCACCGTCAGCACGACGCAGACCGTCGAGGTGGTGGTCGGTGAAGTGACCAACCTGGTGCAGGAGGTGACCCAAACCAACACAACGCGGGTGGTTGAGGGGTCGGCCGATATTCGGAATGTCTATCAGTTGGGACTCGAAACGTCCTTCAAGGCGTTCAAGGT
The DNA here is from genome assembly GCA_021734645.1 of Fidelibacterota bacterium. GTDB lineage: Bacteria > Verrucomicrobiota > Kiritimatiellia > JAIPIQ01 > JAIPIQ01 > JAIPIQ01. The sequence goes on from JAIPIQ010000038.1 coordinate 3,710, forward strand.
GTTCGTCGAGCCGGACGCGTTGGGGCGGGGTGGGGTGCGGCATGTTTTCGAACCCTACGCCAACTATACATTCGTGCCGGAACCCGACCTCATGCCCACGGACTTGTATCAATTTGATGATGTGGACGGCCTGACGGATGTGAACCATGTGCGCGTCGGCGCCGTCAACCGGTTCCAGACCAAGCAGCCCGCCTATTATATCGAGCCGGAGTCCGGCGATACCTACGCCTATGGCTCCGTGCGCGATGTGGTCGAATTGGATGTCTATACCTTCTACCGGCTGGACCCGGAACCGGAGCAGGAGGATTTTGACTGGATCTACGCGCGTTTTGATCTGCGGCCCTCCCAGCGGTTCCGCATGGACTTCACCGCCGCCTACGATCCGTATGCCTCGGAACTCCAATATTTCAACACCCGGGCCATTCTGATGGCGACGGATCAAAGCATGCTGTCCCTCGAACATCGGTACGAGTTGGACCGCCGGAACGTGCTGACGGGCGGAATCAATCTGTTCCCGGGGCAGCGGGTGTCCCTGAACAGCTCCATGCGGTATGACCTGGACGAGAGCGAGTTGCTCGAACACAACTATTCCATCGAATATCGCACGGGTTGTGTGGGCTATGGTCTCGGGTATTCGAATTATCTGTATTACGACGATGAGGAGCACGATGTTTGGGCGCGCATCTGGTTGCTGGCCTTTCCCAAATCATACATCGGGGCGACCTGGGATGGTGAATAGGCGTCACGGGGTGAGTGGGCGTACGGGAAGGATGGGAAATGCAAGCTGAATACTTGGTGACCGGTGGCGCGGGGTTTATCGGGTCAAACATTGTCGAGACACTGGTCAACGAGGGCCGGACGGTGCGGGTGCTGGATGATCTCAGCAGCGGGCGCCGGAGCAATCTGGCGGAGGTCGAGGGGCGTTTCGAATGGATCGAGGGCAGTCTGCTGGACGGGGAGGTTCTCGAGCGGGCCCTGCATGGCGTGCGCTTTGTGCTGCATCTGGCGGCGTTGCCCTCGGTGGTGCGTTCGGTCCGCGAGCCGGAGCTGGTGAACCGCGTCAACGTGGACGGCACGCTCAAGCTGCTGGTCAAGGCCCGTGATGCGGGAATCGAGCGCGTGGTCTTTTCCTCGTCTTCTTCCGTGTACGGCAATACCCAGGTGTTGCCAAAGCACGAGGATCTGCCCACGGGGCCGCTTTCGCCCTACGCCATTACCAAGTTGGCCGGCGAGCAGTATTGCCGGGTGTTTCACGCGTTGTATGGCCTGAAGACCTTTGCGCTGCGTTATTTCAACGTGTTTGGCCCGCGCCAGAATCCGAACAGCGCCTATGCGGCGGTGATTCCCCTGTTCCTGGCAGCTCTGGCGCGGGGCGAGGCGCCGGTGCTGTATGGCGATGGCGGTCAGACGCGCGACTTCACCTATGTCGAGAACGTGGTGCGGGCCAATCTGGCCTGTTGCACTGCGCCGGAGGCCGCGGCCGGCCAGGTGTATAATGTGGCCTGCGGGGACCGCATGGCGGTCAAGCAGTTGGCGCAGGAACTGGCGCGTCTGATGGGGCGCGAGGTGGCGCCGGTGCATGCGCCGGAGCGGCCGGGGGATGTGCGCGATTCCCAGGCGGATAATCGGCGCGCGCGCGAAGGGCTGGGTTGGCAACCAACCGTGGATATTCCCACCGGCTTGCGCCGTACCCTGGAATGGTTTGTGAAACATGAATCGTAGAAGCACCCGTACCGTTCCACGCAAGAAGGCGGCGGCCGCCACCGAACCGGGCGAGCTGCTGGCCAGTGACGCCGCCTTGCAGGTCTGGTGCGCCGCCGCGCCCCCCGGACAGCCCGTGGCCCTCGATACGGAGTTTGTCGGCGAGCGCACGTACTACCCCCGGCTCGAGTTGCTGCAGATCAAGGCGGGCGACCGCATTGCCCTCGTGGACGTGCCCGCCTGCCGGGACTGGACGCACCTGGCCGCCTGGCTGGCCGATGGCGACCGCCTCAAGATTCTCCACGCCGCCGAAAGCGACCTGCCCCTGTTGTTCCGGCTGACGGGAATCTGGGCCGCGCCGGTATTCGACACGCAACTGGCCGCGGCCTTTCTGGGGCACGGGGCGCAAATCTCCCTGACCAATCTGATCAAGAGTCAGGTCCGGGTGGATGTGGGTTCCCATCAAACGACCAGCGACTGGAGCCAGCGCCCGTTGAGCGCGGCACAACTGGACTATGCGGCCGATGATGTGCGTTATCTGCCGCGATTGCAGGCGCAGCTTGAAGAGGCCTTGCGCCGGGCAAATCGGTGGGCCTGGTACGAGGAAGAGCAACGCGCGCGCCTGGCGCAAATGATGGCCCAGGAGGAGGACCCGTTGGATGTCATGTACAAGCGGGTGCGCGGCTGGCAGGCGCTCAAGCCCCGGGATCTGGCCGTTCTGCGTGAGTTGGCGGCCTGGCGCGAGGGGGTCAGTCGCACGAAAGATCTGCCCCGGCGGCGCTTGGTCAGCGACGAGGGCCTGATCGAGCTGGCGCGCCATCAGCCCGAGAGTCGGCAGGCCGCCCTGGGCCTGCGCCGGGTTTATCCCAATCAGATCACGCGCTAATATGATGACGTCCGAGCCGCCCTCCGACGGGGGCGGCGCTGCCCCGAGGACGAATGGCCCGCCCGGCCGAAGGCGACGCCGCGCAGCGCGCCGGTGGGCCTGCTCGAAATCGCGCAGGCGTTTCTGCGCGCACTGGCTGAATCCCACGAAATTGCCCCCACTCTGCTGGCCACTACTAGCGAATTGGAAGCCCTGGTGGCCGACCGGCAGCGCGCCGATCCGGAACGCCATGCCCTGCTCCAGGGCTGGCGGTATGCCGTCGCCGGCGCGCGCCTGCTCGAGTTGCTGGAAGGCAACCTGGCCGTCCGGGTGGGACCGTCCGGCACCCTGGTTTTCGAGTCGGCGCATCCCTGAACGTCGTCATGCAGACCGCGAATACCCTGGCCCCCATTTTCCTGATTGTCGTGGTTGGCTTTCTGCTGCGCCAAACCGGCTTCATCGCGGGGCCCCTGGTCAGCGGGCTGAACCGCCTGACCTTCTGGGTCGGTTTGCCCTGCCTGCTGTTTCTGCGGGTGGCGGAAGCCGATCTGGCGGGGACCGCGGTGTCCGGCCTGCTGGGCTTGCTGCTGGCGGCCACGCTGGTGACCGTGGCCGGGGGGCTTGGTTTCGCGCGCGTTTTGGGGCTGGCGCGGCCGGCGCGCGGGGCGCTGGCGCAAGGCGCTTTCCGTGGGAATCTCGCTTATGTGGGGCTGCCGGTCATTGCCTATTGGCTGGCGGATAGCGGGTTGCCGGCCGCGGAGGCCGTGCGCCTGGAAACGTTGGCCGTGGTTTGCCTCGGGACGTTGGTTGTCTTGTACAATGTCCTGGCCGTATGGGTGCTGATGCCGGCGGCTCCGGCCGGGCGTAGCCGTTTCGATAATTGCTGCCGCCGGGTATTCGGGGTGTTGCGCAATCCGCTGATTCTCGCCTGCCTGGCCGGTGCCCTGTGGCGCGCCACGGACTGGGGCTTGCCCGTTGCGCCCCGCCGGGGGCTGGCGGCCCTCGGGCAAATGGCCCTGCCCTTGTCCCTGCTGGCCATCGGCGCCAGTCTGGATTTCCGGATGATGCGGGGGCGGTTCGGCCCCGTCCTGACGGGGGCGCTGATCAAGGTCATGCTCGGTCCGCTGGTCGCCGTGGCGCTGGCCGGCTGGTTTGGGGTGACCGGTCCCGAACGCGTGGTGGGCCTGCTGCTGCTGGCCTGTCCCACCGCGGTGGCCAGTTACGTCATGGCCGAGCAAATGGGCGCGGATGCCACGATTGCCGGCGGCATCGTGTTACTCAGCACGTTGCTGAGCATGGGCTCCCTGGCTTGGGTGTTGGCTTGCGGAGCAGCTACCCTATGAATCCATCTCGCCAGAAGAGCTCCGGGAGGAATTGGATGAGGGCGAAAAGGTTGGGTACAATCGAGTGGATCCGGGTTGGCTACTACGACTTCTTGGCCGTGCAAAGAAATTGGGCCTCTTCTCCGAGGTCAGGCCGTTCATAGATTCTGCTTTGCGGGCTGGGGTCTGGTACGGATCCTCCCCTATTTCATCGTGCCCCTCAGATACTGCTGGCGAGTATCCTCTGGGAATTGTTCAATCGCGTATCTCAACATGGTGCGAGGCATGTTTCGATAGTGTTTCTTCAAAAATGCTTCTTCCGTATTCTTGTCTCGCTTGCCGACCTCTCGCAACATCCAGCCGACCGCCTTGTGAATTAAGTCCTCTTTGTCGGAAACAAGCGTTTCAGCCATTGTGAGGGTTTCGTCATACTCATCATTCTTGATGAAATGGAATGTGGACATAATCGCAATGCGACGTTCCCATATGGATGCAGAGCGTGCAAGTTTGTATAAGGGCTTGCGTGATCTGTTTTCCAGATAGGCGCCGACAATGTGCGCGGCAGATGCATCTACAAGATCCCAGTTATTAATGTGCCGAGTTTGATCCAGGTATATTCGATAAATCTGTGACTGTTCGGCGGGGGTGCCTTCCTTATATTTCTGAACAAGGATTATCAATGCAAGGAGCCGTTCTTCATGAATCTCCGATTGGATCAGGGCTAAAACATCGGTTGTCGGTAGGTCTTGATATTCACGAGCAATACGCCGCGTCGCCGGAACACGAATGCCGAGAAACCGGTCGCCTTCACCATATTCTCCGGGACCGGTTTTAAAAAAACGCTGCAACACTACGGCGTCTGATGGAACCGCATGTTCTCTTAATGCTGTTCGGACATTCTTCAGTATGCTGGTTCTCATTATATTTTTGGCTCACCTTCGGTCTTGAGCAGCGCCGCGCAGCGGCGTACGCTCGGAGGGCTTGTTCGAATCATACTTCTCTCGCCAAGCCGCCAAGATCGCTGCGTCGGCGATTTCCTTGCCTATGCCGTTCTCATCCATCTCTGCTACCTTTGCGCCTTTGCGAGATTCATTATTCCCTCTTTCAAACACAATAATTCCAACGTGGCAGGACTGAAAGACTGCTCTTGTGGTCGGATTCGGGGCGGGCGGGATGCGTAGGACCAGAGAAACAGCGTCAACGCGCAAGATGCTGGACTCGATGACGTTGTGATCGAGGCGGGACCACACATTCTCTGTCCCCAAGCCCTCATCACGGCAATTGACTGCAGAGCGTGCGCAGTGGGACGCGGAACGGTGCGCCCTGCCGATCCGGCACGAAGCAGTCGGCAACAACCGATTCCGTCTCCATGACGGCCTGAAAGGCATGCGGGACGCGCAGCGCGTGCGCGAAATGCTTCAAGGCGGGACTGATGGGTTCTTTGGGCGAGGTCTTGACCTCGATTAGTATCCAGGGCAACCCGTCCTTTGAGATCAGGAAATCCACCTCGCGCTTGGCCGTATCCCGAATGTAGTGCAGGTCGAAGCGTCCCAGGCCGAGATCGGTCCACCAATGCACGGCTTTGAGCAGGTGGGCGGCGGCAAAGCTTTCGAGTCGCGCGCCAGGGTCTTGGACCGCGCTCCAGTCCCAGGGATAAACCTTGGGCTGCTTGCGCAGGGATTTGGCCACGTTCTTGAACCACGGCCGGACCCGGAAAACATAGTAGATCGACTCGAGCAGGGTCAGCCAGCGCCGGATGGTATCCACGGAAACACAGACCTGATTGGCGAGCGCGCTATAGTTTGTGGGGGCGCCCGCCTGCCGCACCAGCATCTGGCTCAACGTCGTCAGTTGATCAATATCCTGCACCAGGGTCAAATCCCGCAACTCCTCACGGAACATCTGCTCCATCCGCAACCGAATCCAGCGATTGTAGAACCGCTCCGTGCCACGCAGAAACGGCTCCGGAAAGCCACCGAAACGGTAAAGCGCCTGAAACTGGTCATCCGGAATCTCTCCCGGCGCGCGCAAAAGACCAGGAGCATAGGGACGATCCATCAACTCGCCCACGGACAGCGCATGCATACGATATAGGAAATACCGCCCCATGAGGCTGTCGCCTCCCCGCTTGAACACATTCAGGCGCGCGCTGCCGGCAACCAAGATCGAGACCCGCCCCTCGCAGGCGTCAAAGAACCCTTTGAGGAAATTCTTCCACTGCCTGAATTTATGAATCTCGTCAAAAGCCACCAAGGGGCGATTCCCCGCTGCACGCAGATCCAAAATGCCACGCCGCTCAATGATCTGGTCCGATCCACTGAGAATCTCGCGCCGGTCATCCGGCCGGTCCCAATTCAGCATGACATCACTGGCGCTGCACAGGCCCCTCATCAGCGTGGATTTGCCCACTTGTCGCGGTCCCGCCACGAATGCCATCTGGCGCTCCTGCGCAAAATGCTCACGCAGAACATCTTCATATACCCGTTTCATTGCGTTGGAACCCTACCAGCAAGCCCCCGCCCGCGCAAGAAGTATTTTACGATGGACCGCTGATTGATCTGGAGTGTTCTACGACCATGCGTCAAATGCTCAGGGCCGGGTGGAGGGCGGCGCGGGCGTGTCGAGACGCCGGAATCTTCTTCGTAAGCCTTGTCGCAAGCTTTGTCGGCAGCCCATTGCCCTCGCATGGATGCGTAGGGCCGACGCGTAGGGACAGAGAAACAGTGTCAACGCGCAAGATGCTGGACAAGAGGGCATTGTGATCGAAGCGGGTTGATCTCCGGAGCGCCACGGGACCGCGAATCGCCCGGCGTGTTCGGGCGGCCGCCGCCCCCATCCGCCCCGCCCGCCGCCAGCCACACGTTCCTGTCCCCAAGCCGCCCAAGCCGTAAGTTTGCTCCCGCAGAGGCGCAGGGGCGCAGAGGATGAATCAGGAAGGGGACCGCCACCTTTGACCCGATACCCGACCTGCTTCCATCCGAGGCGTTGTTCGGTGTCATGCGCCTTGATGCTCTACTCTGCCGGGGTAGCTTCTATCCCGACATCTTCGGCTGCGAGGTGAGGTACGGGACTCAAAACCAGCCATTTCGCCCCCCGGGAAAACTGGGCGTCAGATCGCCTACCGGGGCCATGAGGCGTCCTGTGCGGCCGAAGCGCAGGGACGAGATGTTGTGTCGCAGTCAGCACGTGCGGTGCTGGGTTTGAGCGGTTTGTGATCTGGGCGCGGGGGCGCGCATTGCCGGGCCGGGCCAGCGTGCATTTTGATGGTGGGCGATACAGAACTCGAATCTGTGACCTCTTGCATGTCAAGCAAGCGCTCTAACCAACTGAGCTAATCGCCCGGATTCATACCTACGCGGGCACTTTAGGCGGGCGGGGGGCGGCTGTCAAGAGTGCTCAAGTCACTTTGCGTAAAAAAGCGAGCGTGTTTTCCGGTGTCATGGGGCGGGGGTTGCCGCGCAGGCTGTTGCCCTGGGCGGCGGCGGCCAGCGCGGGCAGTTCCGCGGCGGTCAGCTCGAGTCCGCGCAGGTCGGCGGGAACGCCGAGGGCGGCATTCAGGGCGCTGATTGCGCCGAGGTCGCTTTCGAGGGTGTCGGGCTGGGGGGCTTCGCGGTGCAGCAAGGCGGCCAGGGCGGCGGCCAATTGCGGGCGGCAGGCGGGGGCATTGTAGGTCAGCACGGCGGGGAGGAGCATGCCGCAGGCCAGGCCATGCGGGATTTGATGCCGGGCGCCCAGGGCGGCCGCCAGACCGTGGGCCAGGCCGAGCCCGGCATTGGCCAAAGCCACCCCACTGCACAGGGCGGCGAAAAGCATGCGGCCGCGGGCTGGGTGGTCGGCTGGATTGTGATAGGCGCGCAGGAGGGCATCACCGGCGCAGGCGAGTCCCAAGTGGGCCGCCGCGGTGGCGCCGGGTGTGCGCTTGCTGCTGATGCAGGCCTCGAACAGTTGGGTCAGGGCATCCAGGCCGGCGGCGGCGGTTATGGCGGGCGGCAGGCTCAGGGTCAGGTCGGGATCGGCAATGACTGCGGCGGGAATCAGGCTTTCGGCGCGCAGGCTGCGCTTGGCCGGCGGATCAAGCTGGCGGATGACGGCGTTTTTGGTCATTTCCGCGCCGGTGCCGGCGGTGGTGGGGATGGCCAGGACGGGCAGGGGCGCGCGGGTCAGTTGCCGTTGTTGGGGAACGCCCTCGAGGTAGGCGGCAATCGAGCCGGGATGGGTGGCGAGGGCGGCCAGCGCCTTGGCCGTATCGAGTACGCTGCCGCCCCCCAGGGCGATGATGAGCGCGGGGTGCTGCCCGCGAAGGTCCGCAGCCAAAGCATCCACGCTGGCGACCGTCGGTTCGCCGTGAACCGCGGGCGCCCGCCAGACGGACAACCCCGAGGCGGTCAACAGCGCCTGCGCCCGCGCCGCGCCGGTGCTCGCGGCCGCCCCGCGGCGGCCGGTGATCAGGGCGACTGTTCCGCCCGGCGCGATCTCGCGCGCCAGGGCGCCGATCTGCTCGAGGGTTCCGGCGCCGAACAGCACGCGCCGCGGCGCCGCCAGGTCATGGAACGCGATGATTTCCGCCAGCGCGGACCACGAAGGGCCGTATTCAGGTGAAGACATGGGGTTACAGGCGGGGTTGCGACGCCTGCTCAGAATGCCAGGTTGGCGCCAGCGCTGAAGAACACGCCATCAATATAGGCCACTTCGCCGAAGAAGGACAGGGCGGGCAGATTGTCGAGAGAAAACAGGGCGCCCGCGGCCAGCGCCGGTTCGATGTCATCCGCCCCCGACGAATCCAGGCCGTCCCCGCTGTAGCTTGCATTCCAATAGCAAAGCCCCAAGTACGCGTAAGGCGTAACCGGGGAGTAGTCCATGCTGGCCAGCGCGCCGCCATGGATTGCGAACAGATCGGAGGTTACCTTTTGGCCAAAGTCATTGCTTTCCAGGCGGGCGAAGCCGATTGTGCACCGGGCGGCCACATCGAGTGGCCCGTCGAGCGGCAAAGCGTACAGCGCGCCGCCCTGGAGAGCGGGGGCATTGTCCCAATCGTCCGGCGCCACCAAGCCCAGATCCGCGAAGAGGTCCAGCGATTCGGTCGCGCCGAAGGCCGCGCGCACGCCATACAGATTGGCCTCATCACCCAAGGTCAGGTGCGCCCCCGCCCGCAGGCTGCCCGCACCCAGTCTGGTGGCCGAGTCCGCGATCGGCAGGCCCAGCAGTTGGGCATCAACCGCCCCGCATAGGGCCAGCCCGATCATCAAGCTCAAGATTGATTTACGCATGCTGTGTATTTCCGGGTCAGGCGAAAAAACGCGGCCGGCGGCGGTTGGCCGCCGGCCGCGCAGGTTCCGATCGTGAATTAGAGATCCATGCGTCCGCCGACACTGAAGAATACATCATCAATGTGGGCCACTTCGCCGAAGAATGACAGGGCGGGCATATCCGGCACCGTGAAGATCACGCCGGCGGCCAGGGCCACGTCGGTTTCATCGTCGTCATCGGAGCCATGCCCGCGGACTTTGACTTCGGCCTTCGTGTGGTTGAGGCCGACATAGGCGTAGGGGGTGATGGCATCGAAGTCCTTGCTGGCCAGAATGCCGCCATTCAAGGTCATGTAGTCCACTTCCCATTTGTACCCGTACTCACTGCCTTCGGTGCTAGTGAAACCGATGCTGGCGCGCGCGGCAATATCCACGGGGGCCTCCACGGGCAACGTGAAGGTCCCGCCGGCCTGATAGGCTAGAGCGCTGTCGAAGTCATCGGGATCAAACATCCCCAGATCCGCGAACATCGCCAGCTCGTCGGTTAGGCCGTAAGTGAACCGGCCGCCATACATGTTGAAGTCATCTCCGAACGTGGCGCTGGCGCCCGCGCGCATCAGTCCGGCGCCGGGCGCGGCCGCGGAGCTGCCAATGGGCAGGCCCAGCAACTGAGCCGAAGCCGAGGAGGCCAGCAGGCCTACCAAAATCATACCAACTACTGCTATCTTCATTTCGCGTACTCCCAAGGCCGATTGTTCATTCAACAAACCGCACCATGCGGCCTGTTCGAGTGGGTGGGCCGACCCGGCATATCCCAACCACCTGCATTAGGAAAACATGAGAAGGGCGCCAATGCAAGCTTGCTCTTGCCGCTTTTGGCGTTCGACAAGTCGCCAGTGGGATGGTAATTTGCGCGCCATGGATAATCGGGATACAACCGCGTCGGAGTCCGCGCGCGCGCCCGTCCCCGCCGACGGGGACCGGGCGGCGGTGACCAATTCCATGTGGACGCATGTCCTGCCTTTTGGCGCCTGGCTGCTGATGCTGGCCTTGACCTCGGTGCCCAGCGCGCCGGCTTACGCCGCGCGCACGGTCGTGGGGCTGGCGTTGTTTCTGTGGTGCGCGCCCTGGCGTTGGTATCCCCGCCCGCGGTGGCGCAATTTGCCGCTGGCCCTGCTGGTGGGGGCGCTCGTCTTCGTTATCTGGGTCGGCCCCGAAGCCGCCTGGACCCAACGGTTTCCCGGGTTTCAGCGCGCCTACAACCTGCTGGGCATCCTGCCCCCCTGGAAGGTCGCCGAACCGTTGACGGCGAGCCCCTACACACCGGACGTCTGCGGCTGGTGGTTGACCGCCACCCGCATGTTCGGCGCCACCGTGGTGGTCGCCCTCATCGAGGAATTCTTCTGGCGCGGGTTCCTGCCCCGGTGGCTGCGCGGCGACAATTTCCTCCGCTTTGATCTGGGCGTCTACCGGGCCGGCCCCTTCTTCATCACCGCAGTGTTCTTCGGTCTCGAGCATGATCGCTGGTTTGTCGGCATCCTCGCCGGGCTGCTCTACGGCTGGCTGGTGGTCCGCACCCGGGATATCTGGGCGGCGGTGATCGCCCACGGGCTGACCAATTATCTCCTCGGCTGGTACGTCCTCGCCAGTGGCGCCTATGGGCTGTGGTGAGGCGCGCCGTGCCCCCCAAAGGGAAAGGCGGCCTGGCCGAGGCCTTCGGACGCTACGAGCAAATGCCCGTCGAAGGCACCCATCCTACCGCGATCGTGCCCGTGATCGGCTTGTTCCTGCTGGTGGTCATTCTGATCGGCGCCTGGCTCATCTGGCGCGCCCCCCGCGCAGATCCCGCCCTGGCCACCGAGCTGGCCGCCGGCTTCGAGATGGAAGGCGCCAACGGGACCGCGGCCCCCGGCCCCGCCACTGATCCGGCCCTCGACGAATTGCGCAGCCGCCTGGCCCTGGCTGAATCGCGCATCCGGCAATTGCAGCGCGAGAATGAAGAGCTGCGCCTGCGGCTCAGCGAACGCGAACGCGAGCGCCTGCGGCGGCGCCCTTGAGGCGCCGGAAAAATCTCAAACGTTTGAGATTTTGTATTGACAGAAAGACGAGATTGATTGAGCTTGGCGGGTAACAACAACTTGCGGGGGGCCGGGTGGCCCTCTGCCCAACGTGAAGGAGAGTAGAAATGGCGCAGGCGCAGATTGGTTTGATTGGTTTGGCGGTGATGGGTGAGAACCTGATCTTGAACATGGAAAGCAAGGGCTACACGGTGGCCTGTTACAACCGGACCACGAGCAAGGTGGACGAATTCGTGGCCGGCCGGGCGAAAGGCAAGCAGATCATTGGTTGCCGGACGCCGCAGGAGCTGGTGGCGGCCCTCGAACGGCCGCGCAAGGTCATGATGCTGGTCAAGGCCGGTCCGGCCGTGGACGCGCTGATCGAGCAGATGATTCCGTTGCTGGAGCCGGGCGACATTCTGATTGACGGCGGCAATTCCCATTTTCCGGATACGATTCGCCGCACGGCCCTGGTGGAGAGCAAGGGGCTGCTGTACATTGGCACGGGGGTATCCGGCGGTGAAGAGGGCGCGCTATTGGGCCCCTCGATGATGCCGGGCGGTTCCCCGGCGGCGTGGCCGCACGTGAAGGAAATCTTCCAGAAGATCTGTGCCCAGACGGATGAGGGCGAGCCCTGCTGTGATTGGGTGGGCGAGAATGGCGCGGGGCATTTCGTCAAGATGGTGCATAACGGCATTGAGTACGGCGACATGCAGATGATCTGCGAGACGTACCAGCTCATGCGCGACGGCCTGGGGATGACCAATGCGGAAATGCACGAGGTCTTCGCCGAGTGGAACCGGGGCGAGTTGGGCTCGTACCTGATCGAGATCACCCGCGACATTCTGGGGTACAAGGATGAAAAGGGGCGGGAGACCGTTGACTTGATTTTGGATACGGCTGGCCAGAAGGGCACCGGCAAGTGGACGGCCATCGCCGCCCTGGATTTGGGGCAGCCGCTGACCTTGATCGGCGAGGCCGTCTTTGCCCGCTGTTTGTCGGCGCTCAAGGACGAGCGCGTGGCGGCATCGAAAGAGCTGACGGGGCCGGGCGCCGAATTCAGTGGCGACCGCAAGGCCCTGCTGGACGATTTGCGCCAGGCGCTGTATGCCTCGAAGATCGTTTCCTACGCCCAGGGCTATCAGCTCATGCGGGCGGCGGCCGCCGAATACAAGTGGAACCTCAACAACGGCGGGATCGCGCTCATGTGGCGCGGCGGCTGCATCATCCGCTCCGTGTTCCTGGGCGATATCAAGAAGGCTTTTGACCGTGATCCGGAGCTGGTGAATCTGCTCGTGGATCCGTTCTTCAAGGAAGCGGTTTCCAAGGCGGCGGCCTCCTGGCGCCGGGTGGTGACCGAGGCTGTGCGCCTGGGCATCCCCCTGCCGGCCATCAGCGCCGCCCTGGCCTTCTATGACGGCTACCGCTCGGCGCGGCTGCCGGCCAACCTGCTCCAGGCACAGCGCGACTACTTCGGCGCGCATACCTACGAGCGCGTGGACAAGCCCCGGGGCGAGTTCTTCCACACGAATTGGACCGG
>JAIPIQ010000039.1 GCA_021734645.1 Fidelibacterota bacterium
TCCGGAACCCGCCCTTCCTCGGGTCGGGCCCGCATGCGGGCGCCGGGGCGAATGCCCGGCCCGCCGGGGTGCGCCTGAGCCTACTGTTTTCCGAGGCGCGAAATCAGGCCAAGCCGGACAGGCGGGGGGCAAGCGGGGCTGTATCTTCAGGACGTGGGCTCTGACGGGGCGGCAAACGGCGGCAACCGGCCGGGACGGCCAGAATGAGCGGCGGACGCTGACGCCAGATGACGGCATCCGTCAGAAGACGAGAAGAAGGCAGCTATGCGGAGCGTTCACACAGTGATTATCGGAGCAGGCAGCGCCGGGTTGTCGGCGCTGCGGCAGGTCCGGCAGGAGACCGACGACTACATCCTGGTCAATGACGGCCCGCTGGGAACCACCTGCGCCCGTACCGGGTGCATGCCGTCCAAAGTGCTGGTCGAAATCGCGCGCGACTATCATCGGCGCCGGCGCTTTGATGAAATCGGCATTGCGGGCGCCGAGGCGTTGCGCTGTGACGTGCCCGCCGTACTTCGGCGGGTGCGGGCGCTCCGGGACCGGTTCGTGTCCGGCATGATCGCATCCACACGCGAGCTGGCCGGCGACCGGCTGGTGGCAGGCCGGGCCTCTTTTCTGGCCGCCAACGAGATCCAAGTCGGGGCGGAGCGCATTCACGCCCGGCAAATCATCATTGCCACCGGCTCACACCCCGTGTTGCCCCAGCGCTGGAGGAAATATGCGCCGCGAATCCGCACCACGGACGACATCTTCGAACAAGCCGATTTGCCCCCGCGGATTGCCGTCATCGGCCTGGGCCCGGTGGGACTCGAATTGGGGCAGGCGCTGAATCGCCTGGGTATTCATGCGCCGGGTTTCAGTCTGCTGGAAACCATTGGCGGCCTAACTGATCCGCGGGTCAATCGGGCGGCGCGCGAAGCAATCGGTGGGGAAATGACGATGATCCTGGGCGCGCCGGCGGAAATTGAACCCGACGGCGATCAGCTGCGCGTTTGCGCCGGCGGTTCCACCGAGATTGTGGACCAGGTGCTGCTGGCCATGGGGGTCAAGCCGAATATCGCGAAGCTGGGTTTGGAGAATCTGGGCGTCCCACTGAATGAGCGCGGCCTGCCGGCTTATGACCAGCGGACGGCGCAGGTCGCCGGGCTGCCGGTGTATCTCGCCGGGGACGTGAACGGCTGCCGGCCCATCCTGCACGAAGCCCTTGATGAAGGCTTTATCGCCGGCGGTAACGCGGCAGCCGGCAGCGCCGTCCCGTATTGCCGCCGGACACCGTTGCGCATGGTGTTCAGCGATCCGCAGATCGCGACGGTCGGGCAGACGCAGGCCGAGTTGAAGTCGGCGGATGTCGTGGTGGGCGAAGCCGATTTCTCGGAACAGTCCCGCGCGGTGGCCGCGGGCCGCAACCAGGGCCTGCTGCGCATCTACATTGAGCGGCGCTCGGGGCGCGTCATGGGCGCCGAAATGGCCGTCCCGGATGGTGAACACCTGGCGCACATCCTGGCGTTGGCCGTCCAGCAGAAAATGACCGTCTTCGAAATGTTACAAATGCCCTTTTACCACCCGACGATCGAAGAGGGGCTCAGCAGCGCGTTGCGCCAGGCCGCGCGGTATGTGCCCGGAGACGCACGGCCGGCTGAGAGGCTCTTGTGCGAGAGCCGCGCGGAACCTGCGGTATGCTGACGCCCGCCACCGATTTCAAATGCGTAAGTACGGGGCTGCGAGCCGGTTCTTTCTGAGTGAGCGCGAAACCGACCTGCTTTAACCCTTTGGAGTCGCTTTTCGTAGTTCGCTGAGGATTCGCGGAGGCCGGCAACCCCGGGGCATCGTCGCCGGGGGCGGGCGGCTCAAGCGGTTTGGACGTTGTCATCGGCCGCGTGCGCTTTGGCGATACCCGCCGCGAGCGCATCAAGTTGCCCGCGGGTTGCAGCATCGGGTAACCCCTTGTGCAGAACGGTGCCGACCACTTCGACGCTCAGGTTCGGAATCAGCCCTGCAATCTGTTCAATGGCCTTGCTGCTCCAACCGTACGAGCCGATAATGGCCGCATACTTGAGTTTGGGACGTAGCAGGTTGGCCAGATGCGCGGCATAATACACAGCCGGATGCGGCCCGACGTGGACGGTCGGCGTGCCGACAACCAGGGTGGCGGCATCCACCAGCGCAATGGCCAGTTTCCCGATATCCGTCACGGTCAAGTCAAAGGCGTGGACCGTAATGCCCTGCCGTGCCAGCGCATCAATCAGGTGCTTGGCCATCATTGCAGTCGAACCGTGCATACTAGCATACGGCAGCACCACCTCGTTTTTCATCTGGGGCGCCGTCCAGTCGCGATACGCCTCCAGGATAAATCCGGGTTGGTCATAAACCGGGCCATGGCTCGGCGCGATCATGTCAAAGTCCAGTTCGGCCACTTTGGCGAGGTTGTTCACGATCGTCTTGCGGAACGGCATCATGATTTCCGCATAGTAGCGCTTGGCGGCTTCGTACACCAAGGCCTGATCGGTAACAAAGAGGTCGGTCGTCGCCAGATGCGAGCCGAAGAAGTCACAGGAAAAGAGAAGCTTATCTTCCGGCACATATGTACAGAACGTTTCCGGCCAGTGGACCCACGGCGTATAGATAAACGTCAGCGTCTTGCCGCCCAGCGGGAGCGTCTCGCCATCCGCCACCAATTGGATGCGGTCTTCCGCCAGGTGCAGGTGCGACACCAGCATGTCGCGCGCTTTCCGGTTGCAAATCACCTTGGCTGCCGGATATTTTTCCGCCAGGACGGGCAGTGCGCCGGAGTGATCCTGCTCTGCGTGCTGACTGACGAGGTAATCAACATGGTCCACGCCCCTGAGCTGTTCCATCAGCTCCGCGGTCAATGCCGGATCGGCACTGTCAATGAGGGCCGTGGCATCCTGGCCGCGCACCAGATACGCGTTGTAACTGGTCCCGTCCGGCAGCGGAATCAGGGCGTCAAACAGCCGCCGCTCCCAGTGGACGCATGTTATGGATTGAATGCCCGGCTTGATTGTGCGTGCGTGCATGAAAAGTCTCCTGCCGTTTGATTCGCATGGACCGATTTTACAACACAAGCCAGTCTGGCCGGTTCCCGTCCGGCCGCCTATCGGGCAGAAGGCGGTTTCGTTGTTCGAATAACCTTAGGGAAGTCAGCCGGAAGCCAGCGGACCACGGGCCGTCCTGGAGGCTGACACCGGCGGCGTCCCCGCCGTCCCGGGGCGCGATAGAGCGCGCCGCGACGTTCCGTGTGCCAGTCAGTCATATCGAGGGCTGATTCCATCCTTTCCCCGATGGCGGATTGCCTGCGTTGCCGCTAGGCTGCGTCCCAAGCTACGGGACAGTCACGCCGACTCGGCGCTCGCGGTCCCAGGGCACATACGCAGAGGTTCCTGGGCGGACGCCGCCGGGGAGTGAAGCAGACAAAGACACTACATGAAAGGAGCGCAGAAGAATGAAAAGGTTCATGTTCGCATTGTGCATGGTTGCGTTGACGGGTACGGCTACGTTGGGAGCCGGCATCGGGCTGTTCGGCAGCCACTGGGATCCCGACGAGGCCGACGACGCCCTCGGCGCCGGCGTCAGCGTCAATTTCGATACGGTGCCGCTGGAACTCCGGGCGACGTTCTATCCCGATGTATCCGTGCCCGGCGCCGGGGACTCGCTGCTGATCCCGATCGATTTAGGCTTGGCCGTCAACCTGTCCCGCTCAGAATCGTTCGATATCTACTTGGGGGCCGGCGGCAGCTACGGCATTATTGATGCGGACCACGGAGATCCCGACAACGAATTCGGGTGGTATGCGCTCGGGCGACTGGAAGTTCCGCTGCAGCGCCGCATGAACGTTTTCGGTACCATCATGTATCGCGGACTGGAATTTGATGACATCGGCGCGGACCTCAGTGGCCTGGTCTTCAATGTCGGGCTCATATTCCGCTGATGCATCGCTTCCAAACAATGCCGGGAGGCCAGGTGACCACAGGAAGCAGGTTTGTGCTGTTGACCACTGGCATGCTCCTGGTGTCAGGCTGTCTGTCTGTGCCCATTGAGCAGAGCCACCAGGAGCTGGAGGCACAAGCCACGGCCGCCATTCCGGGCAGCGAGCGCTTGCCGCGGCGCACGGCGCGCGATGGCGATCCGGGTTCGCAGGTGCAGGCGTTGCTCGCCGACGAACTGACCGCCGAGGCGGCCGTACGCGTCGCCCTGTGGAACAACCCGCGCATCCAGTCGCACTATGCCCGCCTCGATAGGGCCGCCGCCGAGCGCCTGGCCGCCCGCTTGCTCAGGAATCCACAAGTGCACGGGGCCGTCATCTTCTCGGAAGAGGATTCGAGCGAGGAAGTCATCGAGCTGGGCGCGGAGATCGACCTGCTGCACCTGATCCTGCTGTCCAAACGCAGCCGGATCGGCGCGGCGAGGTATGAGGCCGTCAAACTCGACGTGGCGCGGGCCGTGCAGCAACTGGCCTACGACACCCGCCTGGCCTGCTACCGCTTGCTTGCCGCCCAGCAACGGCTGGCCCTGCGCGAATCGGTTTTGCAGGCGGCCGACGCAGCCCGCGACATGGCGCAGCGCCTCCGGGATGCTGGGAACATCAAGGAATTGGACAAATTGAACCGGGAGGCCCTGCACGAACAGGCGGCCCTGGGCGTGTCGGCCGCGGCACTCGCCGTGGAGGAGCAGCGGGAGCATTTGAATATGTTGATGGGGCTGTCCGGCGCGGACACCCGGTGGTGGATGGCCGGGGAACTGCCAGCGCCGGGCAACAACGCGGTGTTGCTCGGTGAGGTTGTGGATCAGGCCCTGCAAAACAGCGTACAACTTGAAATGACCCGTTGGCAAATCGAAGCCGCCGCGCAGGCGCTCGGCATCGCTCGGGCCGAATCCGTGATTCCGACGCTGCAGGTCGGGATCGACGCGGAGCGCGAGCATGACGGCGTCTGGCTGGTGGGGCCGATGATTGCCGTTGAGTTGCCCTTGTTTGATTTCGGGCAGGCCCGTCGTCCCGCCGCGGAAGCCGCCTTGAAGAGGTTGCATCACGAATATGCCGCCTTAGCGATCGATATCGCCGCGACGGCGCGCCGGGCCGCCAAGCGCGCGGAAGTGGCGTCCTACCGGGTCCGGCGCTACCGGGAAACGCTGTTGCCGCTACGGGAAGACATCACGCAGCGCACCCAGCTCCAGTATAACGCCATGCAACTCGGCGTCTTCCAGCTCCTGCAGGCCAAGCAAATGGAAATCGCGGAGAACAGCGCCTACATTGATGAGTTGTTGAATTACTGGATCGCGAGAACCGAGATCGAACAGATTCGCCGCGGCCTCCTCGTGGACAGCCGTGCAACGGTTAACGCACCCGCAGATGCACCGATGGCGGGCGGGAAGGGGGGCGGCCATTAGGCCCATGAGACCTCAGGCCGTAGACCAGAGACATGGATTCGAACATACCAAAGGAAACAACGTGATGAAGCGATATAGAATGCACGGCTTTCATATTCTTATACTCGGTCTGGCACTTGGCTGCATATCAGGGGTACATGCTCAGGATCGGCAGGAACCCGTGTCGCCAACCCTTGTCCCGCCGCCGGAGACGAGTCCGCCCCGACCCTGGGCTGAAGCCGCGCAGAATCCACTGCCGCCGGGCGAGCCGGGCCAGGACTACACCCCCGCCGTCGTGCCCAACGGCGTGAAGGCGGAATACAAGCTGGTGGACGGTGTCAAGGTGTTTCACCTGGTCGCCGAACCGATTGTCTGGCAGGTGGCGGAAGGTCTTACGATCCGGACCTGGGGGTACAATGGAACGGTACCGGGGCCCATGATCGAGCTGGCCGCCGGGGATCGGGTGCGGATCTACGTCAGCAACAAGATTGCCGCCCCCACTTCCGTGCATTGGCACGGCGTGCTGCTGCCTTGCGGCATGGACGGTGTCTCGGGGATCACGCAGCCGGCCATCCAACCGGGCGAGACCTTCAAGTACGAGTTCATCTTCCAGGATGCCGGCACCTTCATGTATCACCCGCATTTTGATTCCATGACCCAGGAAGGGATGGGCATGACCGGCTTGATCATCGTACATGAACGCCAACCGGATAAGACGCAACGGCCAGACCGTGATTTCGGCATCATGCTCCACGAGTGGCGGATCGACGCGGGCACGGATCGTCCCAACCCCAACGAGATGACCGACTTCAATGTGCTGACCATGAACGGCAAGGCCATGCCCGCCACCGAACCGCTGGTGGCCGGGCTGGGTGACCGGGTCTGGATCCGTTACGGTAACCTCAGCGCCATGCATCATCACCCGATCCATCTGCATGGCTATGCCTTCAAGATCATCGGCACCGATGGCGGCTGGGCGACCGACAAGTCCAAGCTGTTGCCCGAGACGACCGTTCTGGTGCAGGTCGGATCGGCCAAGGTCATCGAATTCGTGGCGGATAATCCCGGCGACTGGCTGTTCCACTGCCATATGACCCATCATGTGATGAACCAGATGGGGCACGACTTCCCGAACATGATCGAAGTCGACAGCAGCGGGGTGGATGAAAAGATCCGCAAACTGATCCCCGGCTACATGACCATGGGCACGGCCGGGATGCGCGACATGACCAAGACAGGCATGCCGCTGCCGGAGAACAGCATCCCCATGCTGGGCTACACCGGCCAGTTCGGGCAGACCGTCATGGGCAGCATGGCCAACATCCTGAAGGTTCGTGAGAACATCGAAAACTACGAGGATCCCGGCCCCTATGCTTTCCCGGAAGGAACCGTCAGCCGCCAGGCGACCGCAGAAGAACTGGAAGCCGACGGCATCACGGTGGACCTGCCCGCCGGCCTGGGCGGTATGAGCGGACACAGCCCGATGACGCCCGGCGAAATGGGTCCGGAATAGGGGACGACCCGATGAACCAGGAACAGGAACACAAACATCAGCACGATGGGGGCGCGGGGGGCCATGACCACCAGTCGCACCATGCGCACATGGTCGCCGACTTTCGGCGGCGCTTCTGGATTTCGCTGGCGCTGAGCGTGCCGGTCTTGATTCTGGCGCCGCTGATCCAGGGGCTATTGGGACTCAAGGAAACCCTCGCATTCCCAGGCGACAGCATGGTCCAATGGACGCTGGCGTCGCTTATCTTCGTATACGGCGGGTGGCCTTTTCTCACGGGGCTGGTCAATGAGCTGCGCGAGAAGAACCCGGGGATGATGACGCTGATCGGCCTGGCTGTGACGGTTGCCTACGTTTACAGCTCGGCGGTAGTGTTCGGACTGGAAGGCAAGGTGTTCTTCTGGGAACTGGCGACGCTGATCGACGTGATGCTCCTGGGGCACTGGATCGAGATGAAGTCGGTCATGGGGGCCTCACGGGCCTTGGAAAGCCTGGCGGAGCTTATGCCTTCCCAGGCGCACCGCGTCACGGATGCCGGCGATACCGAAGTCGTTCCGGTCAGCGAACTGAAGCCGGACGACAAGGTCGTGGTCAAGCCGGGCGAGAAGGTGCCCATCGATGGCGAGATTGTCGAGGGGCGGACCCGTCTCAACGAGGCGATGCTGACCGGCGAGAGCAAGCCGGTTGAGAAAGGCGCAGGCGACGAGGCCATCGGCGGCTCCGTCAACGGCGAAGCGGCCTTCACGATGGTGGTGCGCAAGACCGGCGCCGATAGCTATCTCTCGCAGGTTATTGACATGGTGCGCCAGGCGCAGGACTCGCGGTCGAAGACCCAGGATCTCGCCAATCAGGCGGCCTTCTGGCTGACCATGATTGCCCTGAGCGCGGGCGCCGGCACGCTGGTGGTTTGGCTCGTTCTCGGTGCGGCATTCGACTTCTCCCTGGAACGGATGGTCACGGTCATGGTGATCACCTGCCCGCATGCCCTGGGGCTGGCCGTTCCGCTGGTGGTCGCCGTCTCGACGGCGAAACCCGCCGCCGCCGGACTGCTCATCCGTGACCGCTCCGCTTTCGAGCGGGCGCGCAAGGTGAACGCCATTCTCTTCGATAAGACCGGAACCTTGACCGAGGGACGGTTCGGTGTGTCCGACGTGGTGGTCCTGGGCGAGGGGGACGAGCAGGAGGTGCTCAAGCTGGCCGCCACGTTGGAGAGCCAGTCCGAACATCCGATTGCCGAGGGTATTATGGCCAACGCGCGGGAGCGTCATATCAATGTCGGCACCCCGAAGGATTTCAAGGCAATCCCCGGCCGGGGCGCGACGGCCACGGTGGATGGGAAAAACGTCAAGGTTGTCAGCCAGGGATACCTGAAAGAACAGGACCTGGAGGTGGACAACGCCGCGATCAGAGAAGTGTCCGGACAGGGCAAGACGGTGGTGTATGTCCTCGTCGAAGACCAGGTGGTCGGCGCGATCGGGCTCGCGGATATCATCCGGCCGGAATCACGCGAGGCGCTTCAGCGCCTCAAGGCCATGGATATCCAGGTGATGATGATCACGGGCGACAGTCAAGCCGTTGCGAAATGGGTCGCCGATGAACTGCAGCTGGACGACTACTTTGCCGAAGTGCTCCCGGATAAAAAGGCCGACAAAGTCAAGGAAGTGCAGCAACGCGGCCTGGTGGTCGCCATGGTCGGTGACGGGGTGAACGACGCCCCGGCGTTGACCCAGGCGGACGTCGGGATCGCGGTCGGCGCCGGGACGGATGTGGCCATCGAGGCCGCGGACATCGTCCTGGTGCGTTCCGATCCACGCGACGCCACCGCCATCATGGCGCTTTCCCGCGCGACCTACCGCAAGATGGTCCAGAACCTGTTCTGGGCTACGGGCTACAACGTCATCGCCATTCCCCTGGCCGCCGGTGTGCTCTACAAGGCGGGCATCATCCTGTCGCCGGCCGTCGGCGCCGCCGTCATGGCCTTATCCACCGTGATCGTCGCCATCAATGCGCGTTTCCTGAACGTGCAGACGCAGGCGCAATAGACGACAGAGGTTCAGGGTGTCAGGCACAAGAAGAAGACCAACCAAGAGCAGGAACCAGAAGGAGCACAATCAATGAGCATGTTTATCGAGAAGATCAAGTCTGAGGGGCTGGCCCACCTGTCATATATCGTCGGTGACGGCGATGAGGCGGTGGTGGTGGACCCGCGCCGTGACTGCGAGGTGTACATCAAGATCGCCCAGCGCGAGGGGGTGCGGATAACGCACATCTTCGAAACCCATCGCAATGAAGACTATGTGATTGGTTCGTGCGACCTGGCGCGCCGCACCGGCGCGGTCATTCACCATGGCGTCGGTCTGGATTTCGCCTACGGCGAATCCGTCGCCGAAGACGATGCGTTTGCGGTCGGCGACCTGCGCCTGCGCGTGCTGCACACGCCCGGCCATACCCTGGAGAGCATCTCGCTCGTGCTGACGGACCGGAGCTCCGGCGAAACGCCCGTGGCTGTGTTCACCGGTGACGCCTTGTTTGTCGGCGATGTGGGCCGGACGGATTTCTATCCGGATCGGAAACGCGAAGTGGCCGGCCTGCTCTATGACAGCCTTTTCAACAAACTGTTGCCGCTGGGGGACCAGGCCATCCTGTATCCAGCGCACGGGGCCGGTTCGGTGTGTGGCGACAGTATGGCCGCGCGCGAGTTCTCGACGCTGGGGCACGAACGGCGGCACAACCCCGTGTTGCAGAAGACCGAACGCGAGGCATTCATTGACTACAAGGTCAACGAGCATCACACGCAGCCGGCCTATTTCCGCAAGATGGAAGCTCTTAACAAGGATGGCGCACCTCCCCTGGACAGGCTTCCCGTCCCAGTACCCATGACGCCGGCCGCCGTAAATCAGGCCGTGAAGGACGGCGCCTTGCTGTTGGACCTGCGCAGTCCCGAGGCTATTGCGGGCGCGTTCATCCCGGGCAGTCTGGCCATTCCGCTGGATATGTTGCCGGCCTATGCCGGCTATCTGTTGGAGTATGATTACGACCTGGTCCTGGTGCCCGAGGAACCCGAACAGGTTCCCGTGGCGGTGCGTTACCTGATTCGCATGGGGTACGAACGGATCTCCGGCTACCTCAAGGGCGGCATGCATGCCTGGGAGGTCAGCGGCCGCGAATACGACCGCATCAACGCCGTCCATGCGAATACCTTGAACGAGCGGCTGCACGGGGATACCGCCTTCACGCTGCTTGACGTGCGTAAGGCTTCGGAATTCTCCGCAGGCCGTCTACATAATGCAACCCACATCTTTCTGGGGGATCTCCAGGAGCGTCTTGGCGAGCTCGATCGGCGCCAACCCGTGGTCACCTTCTGTGGCAGCGGTCGCCGCGCCATCATCGCGGCCTCAATATTGAAACGCCACGGCTTTGAATCGGTGGAGGATGCGCTCGGCTCGATGGCGGCGTGCAAGCGGGTTGGCTGTTCCATCGTGGAGGGGTAGACCATGAAAGAACTTCTGAGCGCGACAAGCTGGTCTCCCTACCTGGCCGGGGTCGGGATCGGCGTCGTCTCGTGGCTGGCCTTTCTGTTCTCGAATCATCCGCTGGGCGTATCTACAGCCTTCGCCAAGACCGCTGGCCTGATCGAGATGCGCTTGCGCGGCCCGGCGGTCGCCGAGAAGCTCTACTACCGGGAAAACAAGCCGGCGATCGACTGGGAATGGATGCTGGTTGTGGGACTGCTGCTGGGCGCCCTGACGGCGGCCTGGCTTTCCGGGACCATCCGGTGGGAATGGGTCCCGCCAATGTGGGCCGCAAAATTCGGCTCGAACGTGGCACTGCGCCTCGTCGTGGCTGTTTTCGGCGGCATCTGTGTGGGATTTGGCGCGCGCTGGGGGTGCGGATGCACCAGTGGCCATGGGATCAGCGGCACGCTGCAGCTCGTGTTGAGCAGTTGGCTGGCCGCATTCTGTTTCTTCGTGGGCGGCATGGCTGTCGCCTTCTTGCTGTACAAGGTAATGTGAAGCCAGGAGGTATCATATGCTGACGCAAATCCATACCCGCAAGTGGCTGCAATACGGGCTGGGCCTCGTCTTCGGTTTCGCGTTTGGTTTTCTGCTGCAGAAGGGCCGGGTATGCCACTACGACGTCATCCTGCGCCAGTTGTTGCTCGAAGATTTCACCGTGTTGAAGGTGATGCTTTCGGCCATCGTGACGGGCATGATCGGCGTCTACGCGCTGCGGGCGGCAGGCTGGGTTACGCTTCACAAGAAGGCCGGATCCCTCGGTACCAGCATCCCCGGTCCGTTGATTTTCGGCATCGGATTCGCCCTGCTGGGCTACTGCCCCGGCACGGCCGTGGGTGCGGTGGGACACGGGGCGCTGGACGCGCTGATCGGAGGCGTGCTCGGCATCATGATCGGAGCGGGCCTCTATGCCGCGGCATACCCGAAACTCAAGCAACGGGTCCTCAATCTCGGTTCATTTGGCGACAAGACGCTGATTGATGTCCTGCCGGTTCGCAACCCCTGGTTGGTCATTCTTCCAGTGGCGGCGATCATCGCGCTGGTCTTGCTCTGCCTCGAACGGATGGGGCTGTAGTGAGGGTGAACCTTGCACGACATGATTAATGAGCTGGCCCAATACTCGGCCCTTTTTCTGAGAACCGTCGCCATCGTCATGATCCTTATCGGCAGCCTACGGGCTCTCGTGCCCTATGCCAGCCGCTGCATATTTTCCTGGCAGTGTCTCGGAGAATTCGCCGCCACACGGATAAGGCTTGGCCATTCTCTGTCACTGGGTTTGGAGTTCTTAATTGGTGCCGACATTCTCAAGAGCGTGGTATCACCCAGCTGGCAGGATCTGGGCCAGCTTGCCGCCATTGTCGCAATCCGCTCTGTGATCAACTTCCTGCTGATCTGGGAATTGAAAGAGACGGATATCGAAAAAAGGACGCAATAGGAAATATCCAGCTCCGGGATGAGCCAGTCATCAGCGTGTCATTACCGCTTCGTGGGCCTTAGCCGACTTCATCAGCCTTGGCGGCAAAGATGAAGTCGCTCTCGGTCAGGCCCTTGATCTTGTGCGTCCAGATCTGGAGCCGGACTTCTCCATAGGACAGGTAGACGTCGGGGTGATGGCCCTGCTCCTCGGCGAGCGCGCCCACCCGGTTGGTGAAGTCCAGCGCCTGGCGGAAATCGTCAAACGGATAAGTCTTCTCCAGATGATGCTCGTTGATCACGCGCCAGTCGGCGCCCAACTGGGCGCGCAGGGCGTCCAGCGCTTCTCCCTTCAGGGGCGCCTCGTCTCCCTGGCAGGCGGTACAGGTCTTTTCTGCGAGCTGGGTACTCATGGTCTCTTCCTTTCATAGGTCGGCTACAAGGTTTCCGCCTCCGGAAAATCCAGTTCCGTGGCATTGACGTGATTGAAGTAGTTGGACATCATCTTCTGGCCGATGATGGTGATCACCTCGCAGACCTGGGCGTCAGTGTACCCGGCATCGCGAAAAGCCTCGATATCCGCCGCTTCGACGAAGCCCTTGGTGTCCAGAATTCGCCGGACGAAGGCGACCAACGCCGCCTGTTTTTCGTCCTGCGGCCGGCCGCGCCGGGCCGCCAGGATCTCTTCCCCGCTCAGCCCCTGGGCCGCCGCGGTCTTCGTGTGCGCCGCCAGGCAGTAGTTGCAGCCGTTGAACTGACTCACGACCAGCCGCACGATGTCCTGCTCGGCGCCGCTCAACGTGCCTGCGGCAATCAGCTCATCCAGTTGCAGGTACGCTTTCAAAAGGACTGGACCGACCGCCATCCCCTTGAAGATGTTGGGCACCTTTCCCATCTCCTGCTCAATGGCCTCATACAGTTCCTTGATTTCACCTTGCGCCTCGCTAACGTCTATTGCTTTCAGCCTGGACATGACTTGCTCCTTTTGTTTCATACCGTTTCGTTTCTCCGAAGGACGTCGCCGTCACCGATGCCTGCGCACCGCCGACGGGCGGCCTCTCCTGGGTGAGCCGCACCAACGGCTCGAACAACAAGCCGACCCTATCCCGTAGCTCGCGCACTGAATATCCGTACTTCCCCGGAAAAGCAGCATCCCTATTCCTTACGCCGCGGACGGAGGAGCCTCATCGGGCTTTTGCCCCTTCAATCCAAGGGTGGCCCTGATTATTCCCGGTGTCCAGATCGTCCATATTCACTGAGTGGAGCAATTGGATCGGGTCGTAAACAGGAGAGGCGAATTATCCCATGAGAGCATTGATGTTATATCCGGAGTTTCCAACCACGTTCTGGAGTTTCAAGCATGCCTTGCGGTTGGCCGGCAAAAAATCGGCCTTTCCCCCATTAGGGTTGCTCACCGTGGCGGCCCTGCTGCCCGAATCCTGGCCGACCCGCCTGATTGATCTTAACGTGGAACCATTGCGCGCCCGCGATCTGGATTGGGCTGATTGCGTCTTCATCAGCGGCATGATCATCCAGAAGGCGTCGGCCCGGGAGGTCGTCACGCGGTGCAAAGCGGCCGGCGTCCGGATGGTGGTCGGGGGTCCGCTGTTCAACGGGGATGACCCGACCTTCGCCGACGTAGACCATTTCGTGCTGGGGGAGGCGGAAATCACCCTGCCCTTGTTTCTGGCTGACCTCACCCACGGGACGCCGCGGCGCGTCTACACCGACGCGCGCCATCCCGAACTGCGGGACTCCCCCGTGCCACGCTGGGAACTGGCCAAACTGCAACGATACGCCTCCATGTGCCTGCAATACTCGCGCGGATGCCCGCATAACTGCGACTTCTGCAACGTAACCGCCCTGCTCGGGCATCGCGTGCGAACCAAGACAACCGCCCAGATCATGGCGGAACTGGACGCGTTGCGCGCCAATGGTTGGCGCGGCGACGTGTTTTTCGTGGACGACAACTTCATCGGGAACCGGCACCGGCTCAAGACCGACTTGTTGCCGGCACTGATCGCCCGGCGGCGCGCCCACAAGGAGCGGACCCATTTTTACACCGAGGCCTCGATTGAACTGGCGGACGATCCGGAGTTGATGCGGCTCATGGTTGCGGCCGGATTCAACAAAGTGTTTATCGGGATTGAAACCCCCGATGCCGCCTGCCTGGCCGAGTGCAGCAAGCGCCAGAACGAGAACCGCGATCTGGTGCGGGACGTATGGCGGATCCAACGCGCGGGGTTGCAAGTCCAGGCCGGGTTCATCGTGGGGTTCGACAGCGATCAAGCGTCCATCTTCGAGCGCCAGATTGATTTCATTCAAAGGTCCGGCATCGTCACCGCCATGGTCGGGTTGCTTCAGGCGCCGCCGGGGACGCGCCTGTACCAGCGCATGAAGGCGCAGGGCCGGTTACTCGGGGATTCAACCGGCGACAACGCCGATGGCACCACCAACATTGTGCCCCTGATGGGCATGGAAAGGCTGCAGGCCGGCTACAGGGAAATCCTGGGCCACATCTATCACCCCAAGCACTACTATGAACGCGTCATGACCTTTCTGCGGGCCTATCACCTGCCGGAGCCCGGGCGGGATGCGCCGCCTACGCTGGCGGACCTCGTTGCCTTTTGGCGCTCGCTGATCCGCCTGGGCGTCATGGGTACAGAGCGCCTGCATTTCTGGAAACTGCTGCTGTGGACCGGTTGCCGACGCCCCGAACTGCTGCAGGTAAGCATGACCCTGGCGATCTGTGGCTACCACTATCGCAAGGTGGCCGCCGTTATCCGGCGGCCGTCGCCGATCCCAGCCCGCATGGCGGCCCCCGACCGACTGTGAAGGACGGCAGGCCCGGATCAGAAAGTGCCGAGGCGCGCCGGGCGGTATGCTCCGCGGTTACCGGGCCGCGAATGTCCCGCAGCGGGCCTGGCCGCCGGAGAGGGTGATGTTGATCCCGTCCGCCTGGCGCCGCGCAAGGATAAGCAACGGATGATTTCAGGATATTCCTGATTCCCTTGGGGCGGCGGGATGGATTGAATGGGCGCAGTGCTTCGGGACGGGTGTCCCGGCTTAGTGGAAGTTCATCGAACCGAGAGGAGTGACAAATGAATGCATGGCAACAGTTCAACGAAGGGGTGGTGCAGACGCTGGGCAATAATTTGCCGAAGGTGCTCGGGGCCGTCATTGTCCTGGTGGTCGGCTGGGTTGCGGCCCGGTTGCTGAAGGGGCTGGTCGTCGCCCTGCTGGGGAAACTGGCCGTGGACCAGCGCTTGGAAAAACGGATGGGCAAGCCGGCGCGGCTGGAGTCGTTTCTGGGCACGCTGGTTTACTATGTTGTCCTGGTATACGTATTGATTCTGGCCCTGGGCGTGCTGGGGATCGAAGGCGTTCTGGAGCCGCTCAACGAGATGTTCAGTCGCCTGGTAAGCATTGTTCCCAGTATCGCGGCGGCGCTGCTGTTGGGGGTCCTGGGATATTTCGTGGCGCGGATCTGCGGCAATGTGGTTACGGCAGTGACCTCCGGCGCCGACACGCTCATGTCCCGGACGAAGTTGCCGGAGTCATTCAGTCCGTCGAGGTTGCTCGGCCAATTGACGTTCATATTTGTGTGGGTGCCGATTCTGATCGCGGCCTTGGAAGCCTTGCAAATCGAGGCGATCGCGGGACCCGCAACCGAGATGCTGGCGACGCTGCTGGCCGCCATACCCCAGATTCTGGCCGCGGCGCTGATCCTGGCGGTGGCATATATTGTGGGCCGGTTCGTGGCCGATTTCCTGGGAACCTTTCTGGCCAACCTGGGCGTCAATGACTTGCCGGCCAAGGTCGGCATGGATAAGCTGCTGGGATCGGTGACATTGTCGCAGGCCTTTGCGGCGGTGGCGCTGTTTTTCATCATGCTTGCCGCACTGATATCGGCGGCTTCCAAGCTGGGCTTGGCACTGTTGGCCGATATTCTCGCCAGTCTGCTGGTTTTCGGCGGGAATGTGGCGCTGGGACTGGTGATTCTGGGGCTCGGGGCCTGGATTGCCCAACTGGCACACACGGCGTTGTCGCGTACGGCGGCCAAGGGAGCGGTGGCGGAGATCGCGCGCGCCGCGATCCTGGTTCTCGTGCTGGCGATGGGGCTGCGCGCCATGGGGATCGCGGAGGATATCGTGACGCTGGCCTTCCTGCTCGGGCTGGGCGCCATTGCCGTGGCGTTCGCGCTTTCCTTCGGGCTGGGCGGCAGGGACGCCGCCGGCCGGCAGATGGATGACTGGTTCAAGAAGCTGCGCAAGGAGGAGTGACCGCGCGCCGCAGGCGGGCCGCCCGCCCCGCCTTCCCACATTCCGGCGGCGGCGGGGGCGCCCAGATCGAATGTGAATGTGCAGAATGGGGCGCGGACGCCGGCCCGGGGGTACGGGGGGGCGGTGCAGACCGGGGGGGCAGTCGGTGGTTGAGTTGGGGCGGACGAACCAGCGGAGCAGGACCGGCAGGATGCTCAGGTCGGCCACCAGCGCGGTCACCATGGCCAGGCCGGTCAAGAGGCCGAACAGCGCGCTGGGGGTGAAGTCGGAGAGAATCATGAGCGAGAATCCGAGCGTGATGATCAG